>NZ_JBQFQX010000005.1:0-308030 GCF_056537105.1 Ruegeria sp. CH11 | reverse complement strand
ATGATACCGACGACATTCTGACTGCGATGCCCGAAGTCGAGGAGATCGAAGAGACTGACGAAGCAGAAGATATTCTCGGGGATTTGGCAGATACTGCACCCGAAGAGGAAACCGATGACGATCTGGACGATCTGTTAGGCGATCTGGTCGACCTGGCTCCGGACGAGGTCACAGAAGAGGATGATACCGACGACATTCTGACTGCGATGCCCGAAGTCGAGGAGGCCGATGAGACTGACGACGCTGAAGATATTCTCGGGGAGTTGGCAGATGCTGCACCCGAAGAGGAAACCGATGACGATCTGGATGATCTGCTGGGTGATGTGGCGGACATGGCTCCGGACGAAGAAGCCGAAGAAGATGACGCTGATGATATCCTCGCCTCTGTGCCCGATTTCGAGGAGGCTGAGGATGCGGACGACGCGGACGATATTCTTGGTGATCTCACTATAGACGATACCGATGAGGACGCAGAGACCGATGGTGATCTTGATGACCTGTTGGGTGATCTAGAGGACGCGGTTTCTGACGACGCAGATGAAAGTTCGGATCTGGACGATTTGCTGGGCGATCTGGAGGAGGCTGAGCCCGAAGACGCTGAGGATGCCGACGATCCTCTTGCCGATCTGGATACCGATGAACTGGACGCGGACAGTGACGACGAACTCGATGACCTTTTAGGGGACCTTGACCTCGACGACGAGGCGTCGACGGATGATCTGGACGATCTCCTCAACGATGACGAGGAACCAGTTGCGGACGACGAGGACTTGGATCTTGACGGGTTGCTCGACGATCTGGGTGCAGATGATGACGACGCCCCCGAAGACGCAGGGGATGACAGCGGCCTGGATGATCTGGACCTCGACCTGGACGATTTGCTGGGCGGTGATGACGACGATGCAGAAGAGTCTGCGGATCTCAAGGACGTGGCCGCCGATGAGGATCTAGAACAAACCGAAAGCGTTGAAGCGCCGAAAGGTGCGAATTCTGACGGAGAACCGGTGTTGGCCTTTGGCAAGATGAGCGCCGATCGGCCAGATCCCGAACGATTAAAGCGCACGCGGTTCCGTATTGCCATATTCGGAGATTTCTCAGGCCGTGCCGCGCGCGGACTGATCGAAACTGGCGACGCGTTGGCCGCGCGCAAACCAATCCTTCTGGACCCGGATACCGTTGAGGACGTGATCCAAAGCTTTGCAACCACACTGGTGCTGCCGCTTGGAAAGGATGGCGCGGGGGTCGAGGTCAAGCTCAAGGAACTTGACGATCTGCATCCTGACGAGCTTTACGAAAATGTCGAACTTTTCGACGGGCTTTCAGGTCTGAAAAGCCAGCTCAGTTCCGGGGCCACGGCAGATCACGCGGCCAAGCAACTTATCGCTTGGGGCGAAGAATTTGGTCAGGCCGTTGTACCCCCGCGCAAGACGTCCGGCGGCAATACGGTTCGCGCCGATCTGAAACTGAGCGACTTTCAGAAGCTGATCGGCGACACTAGCGGCGAACTGGCACAGCCGTCACCGGTGGACGACCTGCTGAAACGGGTGGTCGGGCCACATATCCGCAAGCTGCCCAGCCCTGATGTCTCGGCCATGCAGACAGCGGTGGACGAAGCGTTGAGCGCGGCCATGCGCATGGTGCTGCATCACCCCGAGTTCCAGTCGGTCGAGGCGCAATGGCGCAGCTTGGATTTGATCGCCCGAAGCGTCGAGGATGACGATACTTTGGACGTGATCCTTTACGACGTCTCGGCCGAAGAGATTGCAGCCGATTTGGCCGCCGAAGAGGATCTTGCCAAGACCGGGCTGGTCCGTCTGCTGACCGAAGAACCGCTGGACGAAGAGAACGGGCGGGGCGGATACTCGGCGCTGATCGGTCTTCATACCTTCGAGGAAACGCCGCCACATGCCGAGCTGTTGGGCCGGATCGGGCGCGTAGCAGCGCATGTGGATGCTCCGTTTATCAGCGCGATCACGCCTGCTTATCTGGAGATCAAGAAAGAAGACCGTCACCCACTGGTCACCAAGGCTTGGGACACGTTCCGCGCGATGCCCGAGGCGGGGCATGTGGGACTGGCCTCGCCCCGCTTCCTGTTGCGGCGACCATACGGCGCCAAGTCCGAGCCGATTTACGAATTCGATTTCGAGGAGTTTACTGAAACCGAAGGTCTGCGCGGCATGCTCTGGGCCAACCCGGCGGTTCTGGTGACGATCCTTCTGGCGCGGTCGTTCAAACAGAACGGCAAGGCGATGAATTTGGGTTCGGTCATGAGCCTTGGCGGCATACCCTTTCATTTCGTCAATGATCGCTATGGAGATCAGGTGGCGCTGCCCTGCACCGAGCGCAATATCACGCTGGAAAAACACGAACATTCCGTGCAGCGCGGCTATATGCCGGTTCTGTCGGTCAAGGGCCGGGATGAGATTCGGCTGGGCTCTTTCAATTCCGTTGCTGGATCCGAGATTCTGGGCCCCTGGACAGGTGTGCCCGTGCCCGAACCGTCGCCGGATGTGCCGCCCGAACCGGAATCTGAGGCACCGGCAGACGACGATGATCTCGACCTTGATACGGATCTGGATGACGACATCGATGATCTGGATCTGGACGATGATGACACATCGGATGACGACGATGATGATCCTGAAATGGCGGCGTTGCTGGCCGATCTTCAGGGCGGTGGCGACGCGGAGGCAGAAGAGGATGATGCCGACGATCTGGACGACTTCCTGTCGTCTTTCGGGGATGATGATGTCGACTTTGGTGACGGGTCCGAAGACGGCGAAGAAGAAATGGACCCGGAACTGGCCGCATTGCTGGCTGATCTGTAACGATGTGGCAAGACTAGATTTGGAAGGAACGGGAAATGGCGCAAGGTTTGCAAAGTAAAGAGTGGCCCCTTCGGATCACCGGTTCATACTCGTATGGCGAAGAAGATCTGGTGATCCGGCGCGCTATTGTCTCGGAAGAACTTGGCACGCTGACCGAAATACAGGTCGAGTTCATGTCGAAGAAAACCACAATCGCGCTGGATAAGCTGCTTGGCAAGGTCATGACTATTCATCTGGCCGCAGAAGAAGGGGCCGAGCGCAAGTTCACCGGAACAATCGTGCGTGTCGAACGTCTGGCCTTGCGCGACGGTTTCGTTCAGTTTCTGGCCGAGCTTCGCCCGTGGTTCTGGCTGCTGACGCAGAAGACCGACAGCCGCATTTATCAGAACATGACAACCGTCGAGATCATTGAGGATGTCTTCAGCCGCCACGGGATTTCGGATTTCAAGAAAAGCCTGTCGGCGACCTATCCGCAACGCGAATACTGCGTGCAGTATCGCGAGACTGATTTCGATTTCGTTTCGCGGCTGATGCAGGAAGAGGGGATCTACTACTTCTTCGACTATTCGAAAGCCGAAGACAAAAACGAAACACTTGTCTTGTGTGATGGACCCTCGGCTCATAGTCCGATTGAAGGCGAGCCAAAGGTCGAGTTTCGCGGCGGCGACGACTATAAGCAGCGGCATGGTGATTTCATCACGGAATGGGCCGCTTCGGAACAGATCTTGTCGGGCGTTGTCTCGCTGGGTGACTTCGACTTTGAAAAACCCAGCGCCTCGCTTGATACGCGGGCCAATACGGCCACGAGCGCGGCCCATGGCTTCAAATCGAAACTCGAGCTTTATGATACACCGGGGCACTACAAAGAGACCGGGGCTGGCAGCAATCTCGCCAAGGTTCGTATGAAGGCCGAGGACGCGCAGTTCGATGTGCGGCGCGGTCGGGCGTCTGTCAGGTCTCTGGCGAGCGGCAGTAAGTTCACGCTGAAAGAGCATCCCGACAAGTCGCAGAACGCAGAGTATCTGATCACAGGAGCCAAATACTATCTGCAAACCACCGAAGGATTCGGGTTTGAAAAGAAAGACATGGACCTTGATACCGGCGCGCTGGAGTTTCCCGATGATAGCGGGCAGATGTTCATGGTCGAGTTTCAGGCACAGCCTGCAAAAACCGATTTCAAATCGCCTCGGACAATTCCATGGCCCGAAATCTCCGGACTGCATACGGCGATTGTAACCGGCAAAAGTGGTGAGGAAATCTGGACCGACAAATACGGGCGCATCAAGGTGCAGTTTCATTGGGATCGCGAGGGTAAAAAGGACGAAAAGACCACGTGCTGGGTGCGCGTCGTGACACCTTGGTCTGGCAAGAACTGGGGCATGGTCAGCATTCCCCGGATCGGTCAGGAGGTGGTTATTCAATTCGAGGAAGGCGATCCGGATCGTCCGATTTGCACGGGTATGCTGTACAACGCAGACACAATGCCCCCGTACAAGTTACCTGATAACCAAACCCAAACTGGAATAAAGACCCGATCCAGCAAACAGGGCAGCGCCGATACCTTCAATGAGCTGATGTTCGAGGACAAGAAAGACGCTGAACTCGTTCGGTTCCAGGCTCAGAAGGATCATGAGAAACTGGTCAAGAACATGTCCACCATCACCATCGGCTATGACAAGCTGGACAAAGGTGGCAATGGTGGCGACGGGTGCCTGAGCCAGGTGGTCAAAAAGAACGTCGATGAGACGATCAAGGAAGGCGACCACACTTTTACCATCGAGACCGGCAGTCAGACTATTGGTATCAAGACGGACCAGACTGAAACCATTGAGGGCAAGTCGACCCGAACGGTCACCGGCAATGTCGCAGAAACGGTCAAAACCGGGAATAAAACCACGACAGTGAAGACTGGCAACATTCAGGTCGATGCCAAGTCCGGCAAGATCACCATGACCGCGATGCAGTCGATCGAACTGAAGGTGGGCGGATCGTCGATCAAACTGGACCCGACCAGCATCACGATCAAAAGCACCATGATCAAGGTTCAGGCCAATGCCAAGCTGGACGCGAAAAGCCCGATGACGACCGTTAACGGCGATGCCATGCTGACCCTCAAGGGCGGCATGACGATGATCAATTAAGGGGGCTGACCGATGAGTGAACGATTTGCAGATATGGTCAAGGTTCCACAGGTTCCGGCCGCCCGGATGCTGGCTGACGCCAATGCCCGGCTGAGCGTCAAGCTCGACGCCCCGGCGAGTGCGGCGTTAGACGTTGTTCTGGCTGAGTTGGACGAAAAAGAAGCCTTCATCGATATGTTGCGTCTTTTGGGTGTTGCGCTACCGCCACGCGAGCGTGTCTGGTGGTCTTGCATGGCTGCGCGCGATTATGTCGGCGAAGCGCCGGACAACAACACGCCTGCGCTGGCCGCATCCGAGGAATGGGTGTTCCGCCCAACGCCGGAAAACCGCGAAAAAGCCGGAGAAACCATTGATTTGGCCGAACCGGACGACGAGACCGTGAACTGCGCCATGGGCGTGCTATATTCAGAAGGCACGTTGGGAACGGGGGATCTGGCGAACATCCCATCTCCGCCCGGTGCAGCCGAAACCGTGGCCTTTGCGATGAATGTTGTTGCGATGGACAATCACGAAGGCGATTTTGATGCATACCTACAGTTGCTGATTGATCGCGGCGTAGATATTGCTCGGGGTGGGAATGGTAAGCTGGACCGCGAAGAAGCCGGTCCAGAGACAAAGGAGTAGACATGGGATTTCCTCAAGCCCGTGTAACCGATCTGCATGCATGCACGCTGCCGGCCCCGCCGCCAGCGCCGCCGCCTCCGGCGCCGGTGCCGATGCCGATTATGCCGCCTTGTTGTCCGACCGTTCTGGTGTCAAAACTGCCAGCGGCGCGGATGACCGATTTGGCGACCCCAGCGTTTCCGCACCCGATCCTGAAAGGTTCAGCAACCGTGCTGATCGGAAAGCTTCCGGCGGCACGGATGATGGACACC
Source organism: Ruegeria sp. CH11 (assembly GCF_056537105.1). Taxonomy (NCBI): domain Bacteria; kingdom Pseudomonadati; phylum Pseudomonadota; class Alphaproteobacteria; order Rhodobacterales; family Roseobacteraceae; genus Ruegeria; species Ruegeria sp. CH11. The sequence continues at coordinate 302,186 of NZ_JBQFQX010000005.1, read as the reverse complement.
TGTGCCTGCGGTGGTCCGATTCTGCCGCCGTGCTGCCCCACCGTTCTGGTTGGAGGATGAAGACAAACGAATGACGGTCACAATAAAATTCCAATCCACCGGCATTGTGCCGGGCGACGGGCGCCCGGTGTCAATGCAGGGGGGCTCTTTGACCGTGGGGCGTGGCCCGGCCAATGATCTGGTTCTGCCCGACCCTGAAAAAACACTCAGCAAAAACCATTTCGTGATCGAAGATCACAATGGAAACGTGGTGATCGTGGACCTGTCCACCAACGGGACATTCCTGAACTATTCCAAGATTGCGCTGGGGCGAACACCGACGCCATTGAACAATGGCGATGTTCTGACGGCAGGTGGTTACGAAATGGTGGTCGAGATCGGCGCCGATCTGCCCACATTCGAAGAATCGATCCCGCAGCCGATGCAGCAGGCCGGCGTTTCTCCGGGCCAATCGCAGAATGCCCCCGATCCTTTGGCGTTGCTGGATGATGCCGCGCCGGGCGGGGATTTTCTGGATGATCTGTTGGGCGGTGATGCCCCGAAAGGCCCCGGACAGATCGCAACGCCTGATCCCATGGATGAGCTGTTGCCACCGCTGGACGACGATGATCCGTTTTTTGCCAAGCCCAAGGACGTGCATGCGGATATGGGTGGCAGCGATGCGATGCACAACCCGTCGCCTTCCGACGCGTTTTCTGCGCCGCAAGCGGGCGGTGGTGCAAATCTGATCCCGGATGATTGGGACGATGATCTTTTGTCGCCCAATGGCGGATCATCCCCCGATCCGATTCCGACGCCCGAACCAGTCCGGGTTGAGCCGGTCGCGCCGCCGCCTCCGGTCAAGCCGACACCGGGCGGTCAGCCACCGACCCCGGAACCGGCAAAGCCCGAACCTTCGGCACCTGCGCCGGCGGGTGGCGGCGACCAGTCGGCCGCCCGCGCCTTGCTGGAAGCGCTAGAAGTTGACGATCTGAAAATCGATGACGCCGATTTGCCTGCAACAATGGGGCGGATGGGTCGCGTGCTGCGGGCAATGATCACCGGTTTGCGGGAAATCCTGATGACCCGCACATCGATCAAATCCGAGTTTCGTATTGATCAGACGATGATCAGTGCAGGCGGGAACAACCCGTTGAAATTCTCGATCAGCCCTGAGCAGGCGATCGAAGCGCTGGTGAAGCCACGTGTCAAAGGGTATCTGGCCTCGGAAGAGGCAACAGAACAGGCCCTGAACGACATCAAGGCCCATGAGGTGGCGATGGTGACGGGCATGGAGGCTGCGCTGAAGGGCGTTCTGGCCCGTCTGGACCCCGAGGTTCTGGCGGGGAAAATCGAAGGTTCCGGCAAACTTGGGTCACTTTTCAAGGGCAAAAAGGCCCAGTATTGGGAAGTGTACGAAAAGATGTATGCAGAAATCTCGGATCAGGCAGAGAATGATTTTCATGATCTCTTTAGCCGGGAATTCGCAAAAGCGTATAAGGAACAGCTGGAAAAGCTGAAGTAACGCTCTGCTAGGGCGGCAAGAACAAGGGAGGGCAGCCATTGTCCTGGGACAGCAAGGTGCTTTGGACCGAAGGGTTGTTTCTGCAACCCCATCACTTTCAGCAGGCCGATCGGTATAACGAGGCCCTGGTCGCCGGGCTTGCGCGTCGCGTAACGCCTTATGCCTGGGGTGTGAGCGCGCTTGAGATCGACGACGAGGTACTGAAGGTTGGTCAGTTCGCGCTGAAGTCCTGTTCCGGGCTGACACCGGACGGGCAGGTCTTCCGCGTGCCGCAGGCAGAAGACCACCCTCCCGCGCTGGAAGTGCCGGAAACGATCAAGGATTGTGTTGTCTATCTGACCGTGCCGCAGCGGCGGCAGGGTGCGTCCGAAGTTGACCTGAGCGGGGCCGAACAATCGGTCAGTCGTCTGCGCCCGGCCGAACAGGAAATCACCGATGTTATGAGCCAGCAGAAAAAGCCGGTCACGCTGGGTGTTGGCAAGCTGCGGCTGCAATTTGCCCTCGAAGTGGACGATCTGGCCGACAAGCTGGCAATACCGATTGCCAAGATTATCGAAGTTCGCCCGGACAAGGAGATCATTCTGGATCGAGGCTTTATCCCCTCAGTTCTGGACGTGCGCGCCGCAGCGGCACTGGCAGGTTTCATGAACGAGCTTGAAGGGATGCTATCGCATCGCATGCAGGCACTGGCCGGGCGTTTGTCCGAGGGCGGGCCTGCCAAGGGCGCAGCCGAGATTTCGGATTTCCTGCTGCTTATGGTGATCAACCGGAACCTGCCGCTGGTGCGTCACTTTGCGAATATCGAAAACGTGCATCCCGAACACGCCTACCGCGTATGCGCAACCCTTGCCGGAGAGCTTGCGACATTCATGAGCGCCGAGAAGGAAGCGCCGCAGTTCCCGGCGTATCAACATGACGATCTGACGGCCTCGTTCGCGCCGGTGATCCGCATCCTGCGCCAGTACCTGAGTTCGGTGCTAGAGCAGACGGCGGTGTCGATCCCGCTAGAGGCGCGCAAATACGGCATCAGTGTTGGTGTCATCGCCGACCGCAAACTTATCGGCAATGCGGGCTTCGTGTTGGCCGTCAACGCAGACATTCCGGCCGAAGATGTGCGCAGACACTTTGCCGGTCAGGCCAAGACCGGCCCGGTCGAAGAAATCCGCCAGCTTGTGAACTCTGCCTTGCCCGGGATTACGCTGCGGCCGCTGCCGGTTGCTCCAAGGCAGATCCCCTACCATTCCGGTGTCGTCTATTTCGAACTGGATGCCGCCAGCCCATACTGGAGCAAGATGACGACGTCAGGCGGCATCGCTGTGCATGTGTCGGGCCAGTACCCCGGGTTGGAAATGGAGCTGTGGGCGATCCGCAACCAGTAATGTGAAGGCATTCACTGGCTGCGACGAAACAATTTGATAGGGCTACCCATGTGGGTCACACTGTGATGCGGGAGCCTTGAGGAAACAGGTCAAGCGATGTCCGACAAAGATCCTTTTGCAGAACCGGACGATACCGACAAGACGGTGATCCGACCCAATCCGGGTGGGCGTCGTCAATCGGGTGGTGTGCAGCAGCCAGCGGTTCCGCAACAGCCAGCAGGGTATCCCGACCCGATGCAGCAGCCCTTGGCGCCACAGGCGCCGGCGGCTGATACCGGCGGTGTGGGCTTTGGTGTGCCCGAGCCTCAGGCACCACAAACGAAACCTCCGCAGGGTGCGGGCGAAGACGTTGCCGTTACGGGAATGAACCGCCTCAACGCCTGTGCGGCCCCGCTGTTTTCGCTGATCAGCCGTATTCGCAACCGGGCGCAGCACATGGACCCGGACAAGCTGCGCCAGAGCGTTGTGGCCGAGGTGCGCGCTTTTGAAAATGCGGCGTTGCAGGCTGGTATCCCGGCGCAGACGGTCAAGATTGCACGATATGCTTTGTGTGCGACGCTGGACGATGTGGTATTAAACACTCCATGGGGCGGGCAATCCAGTTGGGCCACGCAGTCTTTGGTGGGGACTTTCCACCGCGAAACCGTTGGTGGAGATCGCTTTTACGATTTGCTGGCGCGTCTGGAACAGGACCCGGCCAACAACATCGAGCTGCTGGAATTCGTTTACATGTGCCTGTCGTTGGGCTTCGAAGGCCGCCTGCGGGTCGAACAGGGTGGCCCTGACAAGCACATGCAGATCAGGCAGGGATTGGCGCGGATCATCCGCGCGCAACGTGGGGATGTGGAACGCGATCTGGCCCCGCATTGGGAAGGGGTAGATAAACCCTATCGCGCGCTCAGCATGTGGAAGCCGGTCTGGATCGCCCTTGGCGTGACCGCACTGTTGCTGATGATCGAATTCGGCGGGTTGTCATATGCCCTTTCGAACCGGACAGAAAACCTTGTGGGTCAGATGTCGGTGATCGATGCGGGCCCTGTGGCCGAGTTGCAGCGACGGGCGCCGCCGCCGCCTCCACCTCCGCCGCAGGCGCAGCCGCAGGTTGAAAAAGTTGTCGCCTTCCTGAAGCCTGAGATTGACGAAGGGTTGGTCGAGGTCTTCGAGAAGGGCAACACCCTGATCATACGCATCAAGGGGTCGGGTATGTTCGGGTCAGGATCTGACCATCTACAGGACCGGTTCCGTGAACCGGTTCGCCGTGTGGCGGTTGCATTGAACGACGAGCCCGGTTCCGTCATTGTCGCGGGTCATTCCGATAACGTCCCGATCCGGTCGTCGCGGTTCCCGTCCAACCTTGCGCTGTCTCTGGCCCGTGCAAAATCGGTGATGAACCAGATGGCAGGCGATATGACCGATCCCAATCGCCTCAGCGCCGAAGGCCGTGCGGATAGCGAACCCATAGCTGATAACTCAACCCGCGAGGGCCGGGCGACCAATCGCCGTATCGAAGTCCTGCTGGTTCAGGAGGAGAACTGATGTATTTCCTCAAAGTTCTGAAATTCATCTTCATGTCGATCTACACGGTGCTGTTCTTTACAGCCACCGTTCTGGCGCTGAGCCTGTATTTCTTTGGCCCGTTGATCGGGTCGGACGACTGGCGACCCTTGGATAGCATGACCGCGCGCCTGATCTGGTGCGGGATCATCTACGTTTTCTTCCTGACCATCGCACTGATCATCTTCTTTGTGCGCCGTCGGCGTGAAAAGAAACTGACCGAAGAGATCACGGAATCCGTCAGCGATGGCGGTGACATGATCGATAGCGAGATCACGGAACTGCGCGGCAAACTGAAAACCGCGATGGCCGCGTTGCGCAAATCAAAGAATGGGCGCAGGCATCTGAACGAACTGCCGTGGTATGTGATGATCGGTCCTCCGGGTGCGGGCAAAACCACCGCGATCGTCAACTCGGGGCTAAACTTTCCGTTGGCCGAAGAGTTGGGGAAAACCGCCATCGGCGGCGTCGGTGGTACCCGGAATTGTGATTGGTGGTTCACCGAAAACGCCGTTCTGATCGACACGGCGGGCCGGTATACGACGCAGGAAAGCGATGCCGAGGTCGACAACGCGGCGTGGATCGGGTTCCTGAACCTGCTCAAGAAGTACCGCAAACGTCAGCCAATCAACGGCGCGATGATTGCGATTTCGCTGTCTGATTTGTCTCTGCAAGACGAAATCACGCAGAAAGAACATGCAAAGGCCGTACGTCGTCGCCTAGAAGAATTGCGCGAGAAACTGGGCGTTCGCTTCCCCGTTTACATCCTGTTCACCAAAGCGGACCTGATCGCCGGTTTTGCCGAATTCCACGATAATCTGGGCAAGGAAGATCGCGAACAGGTCTGGGGCTTTACTCTGCCGCTGGACAAGTCCCGTTCAGAACAATCACCTGTTGCGGCATTTGATGAAGAGTTCGCCTTGCTGCTGGGACGGCTGAATGCCCAATCGCTCGAGCGGATGCAGACCGAGACCGATCCACAGCGACGCGCACTGATTGCGGGTTTCCCGATGCAGGTTGCCTCGGTCCGCAAGGTTGCGCATGAGTTCCTGACCGAAGTGTTCCAGGACAGCCGCTATCAACACCGGCATATGCTGCGCGGGGTCTATTTCACCTCTGGCACACAAGAAGGCACTCCGATTGACCGTCTGATGCTGGGCATGGCGCGGACCTTCGGAATTGGCCGTCAGGCCATCGGCTCGGGGCAGGGCTCAGGCCGGTCCTATTTCCTGACACGTCTGTTCGATCAGGTGATCTTCCGCGAGGCTGGTCTGGTCAGCGCCGATGACAAGGTCGAGCGTCGCTACAAGATCACCAAATGGGTGTCGATTGCAGCGACGGTTTTGGCCGCGATTGGCGTTGGTGCCTTGCTAGTGCGCAGTTTCATGGGCAATTCCGACCTGATTGCCGAGGCGCAAGAGGGCGTATCTTCCTATCAGGCCGCCGCAGCAACGCTACCGCCCAGCCCTGTGGGCGATACGGATCTGGTGCCTGTTGTTCAGGCGCTGAATACGTTGCGCGATTTGCCCGCGAACCCGACGCTTAGCGACCCGGACCCAGAACGACGCCTGACATACGGGCTGTATCAGGGCGAAGTGATTGGTACACAGGCCGCGCAAACCTACCGCGCTGCGCTGAACCAACGGTTCTTGCCCCGTCTGCTGCTGCGACTGGAAGAGCAGATGAGCGCCAACATCAACAACCCGGATGTGCTGTATGAGGCGCTCAAGGTCTATCTGATGCTGGGCCTGCAAGGACCGATGAACCAGGATCTGGTCAAGGAATGGATGAACATCGATTGGACGGTGTCCTTTCCCGGCCCCTCGCGCGAGGAATTCAGAGCCGATCTGAACGACCATCTGGACGCGCTGCTGAGCCAACCCATGCGTGAGGTGGCTTTGAACGGCCCGATGGTCGATCAGATACAAGGCATTCTGTCAGAGTTGCCGCTGGCACAGCGTGTGTATAACGGCATCGTCTCCAGTCCCGCAGCAACGGCACTGCCACAATGGCGCATCACCGATGTGGGGGGCCCGGCCGTGGGACGTGTGCTGGTACGATCCTCGGGTAAGCCCTTGAACGAAGGCATCGAAGGTATCTTCACCTATAACGGCTTCAACAACGTCTTTCTGGGCGAGGCGGTCGGTGTGGCCAAACGCGTTCAAAAGGAAAGCTGGGTTTTGGGCCCTCGAGGCGAGGCTGAACAGACCGAACAGGCGCTTGCTGCGCTCAGCCGGGATGTTCTGGACTTGTACTACAACGACTACATCGCGCGCTACGATGCGATGCTGGGTGATATCGACATCGTGCCCATGGAAAGCCTGAGCCATGCGGTTGAGGTTACAAACGTTTTGTCCGGGCCGACATCGCCTATCGTAAATGTCCTCAATTCGATATCGGATGAGACAAAGCTGACCGAAAGCCGCTCGGTACTGGCTGGGAATGACGCCCTGAACGAAGGTCTATCCGACGCTGCCAGCCTCGAATTGCAATCTGCAACCTCGGTGCAGACGCAGATTTTGCTTGAAGCGCTGGCAAAGTCCAGCGGGGTCGGAACCAACGAGCCCGTTCAGGAACCCGGTCAATATGTAGAAGAACGCTTTGATTGGTTGCATCAGCTTGTTGAGCAACAGGAAGGACAGCCGTCGCAGCTGGACCTTCTGATTGGATCTTTGACCGAGGTTTATCAGGAATTGAACAAGATGTCGTTCAGTGGTGTATCCGGCGGTGAAACCGGGCAAGCACTGCAACGGTTCCAGCAAGAGGCGGCACGTATTCCGGGGCCGATGGAAAGATGGGCGGTTCAGATTATCGATGGATCATCCGGCATTACCTCGGACAGCACACGCGCTTCGATCAATGCGCGTTGGCAGGCGAATGTTCTGCCGTTCTGCGAACAGGTCGTGTCTGACCGGTATCCGTTCAATCGCAGGTCGGGTGCAGATGTGGCAATGGGCGATTTTGCCAAGCTGTTTGGGCCACAGGGGCTGATCGACAATTTCTTCAACGACAGCCTGGCCAAACATGTGGATATGCGCACGCGGCCGTGGTCGTGGAAATCGGGGGTCAACGCCACGGATCTGGGGATCAGCCAGGCTGTTCTGACCCAGTTCCAATATGCGGCCGAGATCAGAGAAGCATTCTTCGCCAACGGACCGCAGCCACAGATCCAGTTCCAGATCATGCCCGAGGCACTTGACCCAAAGGCCAAGGGTGTCACTTTGGAGATCGATGGCCAATCGCTTGAATTCCGCCACAAGGGCGGGTTGCCGTCCCCAATGGCGGTGACATGGCCCGGTTCCGTCGGTCTGGCACGTGTCACGTTCGAGCCGCAGAAACGGAACATTGAAAGCGTTTTGTCAAAGGACGGACCGTGGGCGTGGTTCCGTTTGTTGGATGCCGCCGAAGTGCGCCGGACAAATGTCTCTGACCGCAAGAAAGTGATCTTTAACGTCGGTGGCCGTATCGCGATTTTCCAGTTGCAATCGGGGTCTGTTATCAACCCGTTTGCGCTGCCCGCCATGCAAAAGTTCAGCTGTCCGAAGTCGTTTTGATGCAGCAACCGGGGTTTGGCGCATTCGGCAAGATGCCTTCGGTAGGGGATTTCTTCCGGCTTGGTGTCGCGCAGTCCTTTGTGCAGCCTTGGGATGAGTGGATACAGCGCAGCATGTTGGCCGCTTCGCAGGCATTGGGACAGGCCTGGGATGAGCATTACATGTCATCACCAATCTGGCGGTTTTGTTTGTCACCTGGGCTGGCCGGTCCGCAAAAGATGCTGGGGGTTCTGATGCCCTCGGTCGATCGGGTGGGGCGGCGATTTCCGCTGACGTTGGTGGCCGGTTTGTCCAACGAAGGGTCGGCCATTCTGGCTCATCTCCGGGCCTCGGACGCCTTTCTTCAACTCGAAGACCATGCGCTGGCTTGTCTTGAGGACGATATGACCCGCGACCGCTTGGCCGAGGGGTTGGCCGGTTTGGTCGCGCCGCAGCAGCGCCCGACAGCGCCTGTACGTGGGCATGGGAAAACCACGGTTCTAACCCGCGGAGAGGGCTCGGACGACTTGCTGCCTGATCTGGCATCGGGGTTGATGTCGCAAAGTTATCGCAGTCCCAGCATTTGGAGCACCGAAATCGGCGGAGTGCCCCGGATGATGGTTTGCGAAGGTTTACCGGATGGGCCAAACATGCAAGGTTTGTTCAACTTACATGCCGCACTCTGGACCGAGGCCAGGCCACTATGAATTCAAGTCATCGCGTTCGGTACAGCGCGCGCAGCCATGTCGGCCTGAGGCGCAAAGTCAACGAGGATGCGGTGTTGGCTTTGCCTGAAGAGAGTCTCTGGTTGGTGGCCGATGGCATGGGCGGTCATGAGGCTGGAGATTATGCCAGCCGCCTCGTCGCGGACATGGTGGCAGCGATGCCGCCGGGACTGGCCCCATCAGACAGATTGCGTGCCTTGCGCGAAGTTATCGAGCGTGCGCACGACGTGATCCGGCAAGAGGCCGAGGCGCGCGGCGGTGGAACAATCGGGACCACCGTAGCCTGTATGATGCTGGCCAATGGGCATTTTGTCGGCCTGTGGGCCGGGGACAGCCGGATATACCTGTTGCGCGACGGCAAAATTCAGATGCTGACGACTGACCATTCTCTGGTTGCGGATTTGGTGATGGCCGGTCAGTTGACCTGGGACGAGGCGGAACAACACCCGCAGTCAAACGCCATCACACGCGCCGTAGGGGTTGGTGATGTCCTGGAGTTGGACAAAATCCGCGGAGAGGTTCAGCCCGGCGATCGTTTCCTGATCTGCTCTGATGGACTGAGCAAATACGCGACCTTCTCGATGCTTGAAAAAGCGTTGTCCGAGATGCCGATCGAAACGGTGGCCGACCAGTTGATTCAGGTTGCCCTGGATGGTGGTGGCGCGGACAATATCACCGTTGTTGTGGTGGATATCCTCTGACTTAGGAAAAGCCCGGAAGCGGTGGCAACGCGGGAGGGGGCGGCAGTTGCATTGCGGCCAGACTGTCGCGGATCGCACCGATATCCGTATTGCACGCGTCGCACGGGCCCAATGGTCGCCCCGGCAGAGATTTGGCAAGTTTTTTCAAAGCTTCCAGCGTAGGAAGAATTGGCACGGGCGGTGGCTGAACGCTCATCGACGCGGCAAGGTTCATTGCACTGCTTTGCGTCGCCTGCGCACCTTGTGTGACGTCGTCGATCTTGGGCAAGGCGTCCAGTTGCATCTGCAGGGACTGCGCTTCAAGCGGCACAGGCACGTTGAGGCGTGCGATATAGCTGAGCATCGCGTTTACGCGGGCCACGCCAGCCGGGGTAAGGGCGTCAGGGCCAAAGGCTTCCTGTATCGTTGCGAGATCCTGCAACTGATCCGCCATGGCCTGAAGATCCTCAAGCGACACCGGCAAGTTGGGCACGGGGATGGTCGACAGGTTTGCCAGCTGGCTCATCAGCGCCTGCATCAGCTTTGGATCAGAGACGGCGGGTAACCCCATTGCCGCAGGTGCTGCCGCGGCCGGGGCCATTAGCGCCAAGTGCCGCGCCAGATTGACCTTTGGCAGCGGCAAAGCGAACGGGGGCATGGTGATGCGCGGAAGTTTGGCGGCAAAGTTCAGAGCGGTCGAGCAGGTCCCGCGTGATCCGCCTGCCTCGCCAACTTCCATCTTCGCCTCGTGCGAGAAATCGAGCCCCGCCAGCGCCATTGGACAGACCCCTTGCGCGCGCAGGGCCAGTGTCATTTTGGCAGCCAGCGTCATGTTCTGCATCTGAGGGCCGGGTATCTTCGGCATCGTTTGCGCCTGTGGCAGAACGTTTTTTGCAAGGCTGACGACCGCTTGTTGAACCTCAGCGAGCAAAGCGCGGGGATCGGTTAGCGGATAACCGGTGGCGACCAGTTTCATCATCAACGAGATCGCACCACCACCATCGGTCGGCAGGATCGGCGGCAACGCGATATTGGGCGCATTCGCGGCCATTGTCGCCTTGAGATACATATCCGGTGTCATTGCAGGAAGCATCGCATTCAGCTTCATATCCGCTCGGGCCTGCCCCCCGGCGGTTTCCTGCAGCCCCAGCAAACTCAGCAGTTTCATCATCTGCGGAGGCACAGCCTGAACCGACAGATTGGCCGATGGCGTCAGGGTAGGGAGTGTGGCTGCGTTGGCTTTGCAAAAGCAGGGCATGGCTGGGATCGAACCGCGTTAATTATTCCAGGGTTGTCATAATTCTGCTGTCCAGAGACAGGATCTGCGACTCGACGTTTCGGTCCTGCTCACGCAATGCCTCAGCATAGCTGGCAGCGGATTCTTCTGTCGGCCGGAGCGTATCGAACAGCTTGCCGTCCGAGTGGAAGACAAGGATTTTGCTTTTGCCCAAAGATGACTCGTCGACTGAGAACGCGATCAAACTGTCGTTTGCCAGCTTTTCATCTTGCGAATATGCAATTCGAACTGAGATAGGACCTGAATTCCCGTCTCGTAACGACTCGATATCGTTTTCGGGGCGGTTCAAATTCGGCAACAGGTGGTACACGCTGCCCGAGACATCAACGATCGTGACGGACAGGAAGCCGTTTTGCACATCCGCTGGCAGATCGACATCGATCACCGGATTTTGCCCGACAGCAAATTCGCCGGATGGGTTGGGTATAGGTGCGGCGCCCTCTTCGCCAATAAAATACGAGACAGAGATATCGCTTGTAGGCGCAGGGGGAAGGAAGTTTTCGACCAGACAGATCGGCGGGTTCAACACCGTAACCTGCTGCAAGTCCAATGGACGCTCGCCCGCAAGCGCCGTCAAGGCTGTTTGCAACCCGATCAGACTGTCCTGCGACGCCAATGTCCCGCTGACGCGGATCGGAGACTCGAGCCCATAGCCCGTAGTCGGCGCATCGACCAGTTGCAATGGCCCACAATCGGCAAGACCGGACAGGATCGGCCGGATTTCGGAGGCAGGCAGGAACAAAGGCTCAAGCTCGATCTCAGCGCTTCCCTGTAGTCCGGCGGGCAACCCGGCAGAGTAGAGCTGTTCCAACTCGGTATGCAGTGCCTGATCGGTTGTCTGCCCGGTCAGTTTTGCGTCGTTTCCGTCAACGACCAGGCGCCACGCGTCCAGGTCTTTGGCGGCGCTGATGACATCGTTCACTGCGGTGCCCCAGTTTTCGGCGATGTCACCGGACGCGAGCGTTAGGTCCACTTCGCCACCCTGCGCGGTGATCTCGCCCGTCATCGCGTCGCGGGCGCTTTCTGAAGGGACAAAGCCGACAATACGAGGGGGAAGGCCTTCGCGCTTGTCAGCAACAAGTGTGTAGGGCGAAACGACCGGATATTGTGGTCCAAGGAAACTGTCGAAAACGCCTCCGAAGTAACCGCCAACCCCCAAGCCCGCGATGGCCAGAACGCCGACACCAGCGACAAGGCCCCCGCGTGATTTCTGAGGTTCGGTGGGTTTTGACGGCGACCGCTGCGGCGCCTGTGCGGGCGCTTCGGCAGCGAGTTCTGGCGCAGCCATCGCCAAATCTGCTTCCGGCGACTTACTTTTGGGGATAATCACTGTCGCATCATCGTCCGACGCCAGCGATGTCGATGCCACTCCGGTCCGGGCGGTGGCAAGCGCGCGCAGAACCTCGGTCGCGGTCTGGTACCGGTCATCTGGGTTGGGAGCGGTCATCTTGTCGAGGATCGACTTCAACGGCTCGGGAACGCCGTCAGTGTCCAAGGGGTCTTTCTTGTTTTCGACGACTTCCAGAAGATTGCGCCCGGCCTCGGCCCGTTTGCCACGGAAATTGGCCAGCAAAAGCGCACCCAGCGAATAGATATCGGTGCGCTGATCGGTTTTGCCGGACAATTGCTCGGGTGCGGCATAGGCGTATTTGCCTGCGAACTCGCCGCCAACAATGGTTTCGGCGCCGGGATTCGTATCTTTGGCAATTCCGAAATCGATAATGACCGCCTGTGCTGGATCACCATCGCGCAGGATAATGTTGTCCGGGCTCAGATCACGGTGAACGATGTTGCGGGCATGGGCGGCTTCGAGCCCCTCGCACACCCTTTTGCAGACAGTCAGAATCTCACCCGCTGGCATTGGCCCTTCTGCCAGCTTCCGATCCAGACCAGGACCATCCACATAATCCATCACCAGATAGACGTGGCCGTCCGCGGTTCTGTTGTTTTCGGAATACCGGACGACCGCATCATGGCGGATATCACGGATTTCTTCCTCGCGGGTTAGCAGGACCAGATAGTCGTCATTGCTGGAAAATTCCGCCTTCAGAACCTTCAAAGCGGCAAGCCGCCCCGAGATCTCGGAGCGGGCCCTGTAGACGTCAGATGTACCGCCCCGCCCAAGTATCGCTTCGATCCGATAGGTATTGTTCACCAGATCGCCCGGCTGAAACAGGTCGCCTGCGCGGGATTCGGTCATGCTGCCCTCAAGTTCGTTTGTTTGCTGCGGTTGCGATCAGCCGAGAGCCTGGAATTCAACGCGACGGTTTTCATCCGCGCGCGGGTTGTCCTTGTTAAGGGGTTCCGCTTCGCCAACGCCAAGCACCTCAAGCCGCTCGTCGGCAATACCGCAATCGCCGACGAGAAAGCGTTTAACCTCTTTCGCGCGCAACAGCGAGAGATTTTGGTTGTACTCGGCCGATCCGGCACTGTCAGTGTGACCGATGATCTGGAACACGTTGACGTCGACACCCTTCATGGCCTGACACAGCGATGACAGTTTGGGCTTTTCATCTTCGCGCAGCGCGGACGAGGCAAAATCGAACCGGATCTGGATGTTCACCTGATCTTCCTCGGCAACGGGCTGATACTCAGCCGGGGCCGCAGCAACAGCCGTTGTTTCTGTCGTGCTGGTCGCGGCGTTGTCCTGAGTCGATGGCACGATGACCAGACCCCGGGTCTTTTGCTTGTTGAACGCGTCGGTGATTTCGTCCGCTGTCAATTCCGTGGTTTGGGCCAGCGAAGCTTGCGCCGCGCAGACAACAGCGAATGCCGAAGCACAGAAGAATTTGATTGAAGACGTTTTAGACATGGTTTTCCCCTACCAATTTGCGCAACAGCCTACCCTTGGGCCAAATGTCGAACAATGAAGAAAGTCACACTTCTGATAGACATTTTTTAGGCAACCACGTGACAACCCTGCGAACGGCTTCTAGGTTCAGACCCGAAGGCGGCAGGAAACAGGAAACAACAAGGACATGCGTATCGTTCCCGCGATCATCCTGGGTGTGGCTATCATTCTGGCACCAATCCTGTGGTATGTCTTTCCGTTAATTGTGCCTATCGAAGAAAACTATGAGGGGCCCGCAATCGATTCAGGCGCGCGGATCGAGATCGAAATGCTCAGCCAACAGGTTGAAGACATGCGCAACCAGATCGAACAGTTGTCGCTTGAGATTTCACGGTCGCAAAGCGGAGGAGGCTCGGTGCTGCCGCAATCCGGCGATGCTGCGGATGAATATGGTTTTGACGCGACGACGCCGAACGAGATTATCGATGCCTACGCGCAAGTTGTGCTGATTGCCAACCGGAAGAAGGTCAATCAGGGGCTCGAGCTGGCGAATTCTTCGTTCCTGCGAGACACCTTTGGTCTTCCGCGCGAAGACCTGACGGATGACTGCCAGTCGATGACCAACCCGCGTCTTGAGGAAAAGCTGGTTCTGGAAGAGGTTGGCCCCGTGCGCGTACGGATGCTGAAACCGGCGGTCGATTCTCTGCGCACGGTGTTCGAAAACATCCGTCGCACGGATCCGGACCTCTATGCTCGGATCAATACTGCCGGTTCGTTGTGCGTACGTCGGATACGTGGCGCGACCTCTTCGGCCTCAGCGCATGCCTACGGGTTGGCGGTCGACCTGAACATTGATGGCGTTCTTGACACCTTGGGCGATGGCAAAACCCAGCTTGGGTTAACGATCTTGGCAGATTTTTTCCGCGACGAAGGCTGGGTCTGGGGCGCGGCATGGGGGCGCGAGGACTCGATGCATTTCGAGGTCAGTCGCGACAAGATTCAGGAATGGCTGGACGGTGGTCTGCTGTGATCCGGTCCGACCGATAAAAGTTTCTGAAAAAACCAAGTTTTGTGAACTCCGACACAGACAACCCTGACCCGGGGCATGCACATCTGTTGGGCAATTCCAACAGGCGCGGACTAATGTTCAAATCAACCTTGCTTTGGCCCATCGTTTGGGATTTTCTTGAAACCGTTCCATTCAAACGCCCAAGTCGGTTAATGTGCTGAGGTTGCCACAAAAATGATGCATATCCGGCGTTTCGTTCAGCTTGCAGTCCTGATGCTTTGCAGCGGTTTCTTTGTCGGTGCTGTATTGGCGCAAAGCGCATCGAACCTGGCCCCATCCACGTTTCAGCCGCAAAATCAACGCAGTACGGGTCCTGTTACCGTCGCGCGTGATCCCGGCGCGCCTGTTCCGGAAGGGGCCAACCGGCTGATCGTGACCGTCGGCGCGGTTCAGATCGAAGGGGCATTGCCACAGATGGAGGCCGCGAATTCCGGCTTTGTCGAACGTCTAACGGGCAAACGGGTGGCAGTTTCCGAGATTTTTGCAGCCACCAGCCAACTGGAAAACGCCTATACCAACGCCGGATTTGTGCTGTCCCGCGTCGTGCTGCCACAACAGGTGCTGCGCGACGGCGGAACCCTGCGCATCGTCGTGATCGACGGGTTTGTCGAACGGATCGACGCCGGAAAAGTACCAGAACAGGCGCGAGAGCGGGTGGTTGCGATCACCCGACCTTTGATCGGCAAGCGCGGGGTTCGCCTGCAAGAGATCGAACGGGCGTTGCTGCTAGCGGGCGACATATTCGGCATCAGGCTGTCCTCGACGCTATCCGCTGGCGATTCTCGTGGCGGCACCATTCTGACGCTGGATGGGCAATTCAAACAATATACCGGTTCATACGGCTTCGATAATACACTGTCGGATGAGTTGGGACCGGTGAACCTAAGCCTCGGTCTCGAGGTGAATGGCGCGCTCGAGATGGGTGAGACATTCTATTTCCGCGCCGGAGGCTCGCCCACGCGGTTTTTCTCGGATGATGCGAAATACCGCATTCTGGCGGCGGGTACGGTATTTCCGATTGGCTATGATGGCCTGACATTCAACGTCGAGGCCACGTCCAGCAAGGCGCAGCCGGATGCGAACCCGATACCGAACAAAAGCGAATTCGAGCGCCTGTCTTTCCGGCTCTATTATCCTTGGGTTCGGACGAGGCAGTACAACCTGTCGTCGCAATTGATTCTGGACCGGGTCAGCGATTCTCAGGATCTGACAATCGGGTCGACAGACCTGCCGGTTTATGACGATGACCTCAGTGTGTTACGGGCCACTATTGATGCGATTTGGAACTACGATAACGGCACGTTCCTGCGCACCGGAGCGGTCTTGTCGCGCGGTCTGGACGCCTTTGGGGCCAGCACATCAATCGGTCCGGATGACACACCGCTGTCGCGGCAGGGCGCCAGCGCGGAGTTCACCAAACTGGTGCTGTCGGCACAATACCAGCGCCCGCTGAACGCGAACTGGTCGCTGAACGTCAACGCGCGCATTCAAGAGAACTTTGGCGATCCGCTGGTGACCTCGGAACAGTTCAGCATCGCCAGTTCCAGTGAACTGTCGGCATTTGACGCAGGAGAGCTGCGCGGTGACAATGGGTGGGTGCTGCGCACCGAAGTCGGGCGTGCACAACAAGTTGAACTGGCTGGAATGCCATTGATTTTCAAACCGTATTTGTTCGGCGCCTACGGCGTGTTAGGTATAGAACAACCTACTATTGTCGAACAACGCACAACCAAAGCATCTTCGTATGGTTTGGGTTTTGACCTGTTTACGATTGAGGATTCGGCCTATCGGTCCGGGTCGGTACGAGTGGAATATGGGAGAGGTGAACGTGATGACCTGGGGGCAGACGGAAACCGATTCAGTATCGTTGCAAGCCGAAGATTCTGAGCGACTTTCAATGATTTACACAACGTTCTTTGCGGTGGCTTCTGCCACGGCGATGCTTTGGGGCACAACCGCACTTGCGCAGTCTTTGCCAAGCGGTGGCTCGGTCGCGGCTGGTGACGTGTCGATCACACAGCCGAATGGCCAACAGATGACGATCAATCAGGGCTCGGACGCCGCGATCGTCAACTGGAACGATTTCTCGATCGGCAGCGGATCACGCGTCGACATCAACCAACCGGGACGGAACAGCACCATGCTGAACCGCGTGACCGGCAACACGACCAGCCAAATTCACGGGCAACTGAATGCCAACGGACAGGTTCATTTGGTCAACCCCAACGGTATTTTCATTGGACCGTCGGGTCATGTGAATACCGCCGGGTTTGTTGCGTCGACGCTGGATATCACCGATGACGATTTTCTGAACGGGCGGTATCGATATAACGGGAACGGCAATTCCGCAGCGGTTGAGAATGCCGGGACAATCTCGATCGTGCCTGGCGGTTATGCTGCTCTGATCGGGGGGCGTGTATCGAATTCCGGCCTGATACGGGTTCCATTGGGCAAGGTCGGGCTTGGTGCCGGTGAGCAGGTTACGCTGGACATATCCGGCGACGGGTTCTTGCAGGTCGCCGTGCCTTCGGACAGTGACGACGACGCGATGGAAGCGCTGGTCTCGAACTCTGGCCGGATCGAGGCAGATGGGGGCCTTGTGCATCTGGAGGTTGCCAGCGCGCGCGACGCCGCACGGCAGGTCGTCAACATGTCTGGCGTCATCGAAGCACGCTCGGTCGGCGGCGTTTCGGGTGCGGTGGTGCTGGGCGGATCGGGCGGGGCGGTGCAGGTCAGCGGCACGATCGACACATCTGCGCGCAGGACGCTTGTTGCAAGCTCTCCCCGGCCTGTTGTGCGCCCGCAAACCGGAGGCGATATTACAATCACGAGTGAAGCGATTGCACTGGCCGGAGCGACCCTGGATGCCAGCGGCGCGGGTGCCGCTGATGGCGGGTCGATCCGTGTCGGAGGCGATTTGCAGGGGCAGGGCGATTTGCAGCGTGCGCAGACGACAACGGTTGATGCAGACAGCCGCTTGATCGCCGATGGTGGTGCGCAGGGCAATGGCGGTACGATCATCGTCTGGTCTGACTATGCGACTGATTTCTTCGGGTTCAACTCGGCCCGCGGTGGAGATCAGAGCGGTGACGGCGGCTTTGTCGAAGTGTCGGGCAAGATCCAACTCACCTATCAGGGCCTGACGGATACGCGCGCGCCTTATGGGTCCAACGGTTTACTGCTGCTTGACCCGTCGGATATCGAGGTCAATTCAAGTGGAGCCCCCGGAACGGTTTCGCCAACCACAATCGTTACAAACCTGGACCTTGGGGACGTGACAATCACTACTATTGGAGCCGGAGAAATCATAGTGGGTAGCGGCTCCCCGGTTGGCCTCGGTGGTCCGGATGGCGAAGACGGTAATATCACAGTGGAAGAGGCGATTACCTGGTTCAGCGCGAACGAGCTGACTTTGCTTGCGGATAACGACATCGATATCAACGCGGCAATCACGGCGACGGTGGGGGGTTTGACGATTGATGCCGACGGAACAGTTGAGACCGGATCAGGCGGCGCTATCGACGTTGGTTCGTTTACCTTGGCGAGTGGGTCTTGGGAACAGAACGGTAGCTCGATCCCGTCCTTCTCCGCAGGTGATTTTTCGATTGCGGATGGTGCCAGCTTTTTGCGCGCCGTCGGTGGCAGCGGGTCGTCTGCCAGCCCCTACCGGATAACAGATGTCTATGGGCTTCAGGGAATTGGAAGCACCGGACTGGGTGCTTCCAATTTCGAACTGGTCAACGATATCGACGCTTCGGTTACCTCAGGCTGGAGCGGGGGTTTCGATCCGATTGCCGGTCTTACAGGGTCTCTGGACGGCAACAGGTTCTCGATCGACGGGCTGACCATCGATCAAGGCGGCAGCGCAGCGTTCATTGGAACGATCGGACCGACGGGGTCTGTCTCGAACTTGTCGATCACCAATGCGGATATCGACAGCGAAACCGCCGCGATCCTTGCCGTAATCAACAACGGCTTGATCAGCGGCGTTTCGGTCGGCGGCTCGGTTACGGCCGAGAATTCCGGTGGCGGATCTGTTGCGGCCGGGCTGGTTGTGTCAAACTTTGGCACGATCGAAGACAGTTTCAGCACCGCGCGGGTCGAGGCGATTTCGCCGGTAGACGCGTTTGATGATTTCCTCGCGGCTGCTGGCTTGGTTGGTGACAATACCGGAACCATCGAGCGGTCAAACAGTTCCGGTCCCGTCATACTGACTAGTCAGACGGGTATGGGTGATGCGTTTGGGGCCGGTCTGGTTACCTTTAACAGCGGCACAATTCAGGACTCATATTCCACGTCTGACATAACGGCCAACGGCATCGACGATACCGTAACGATCGGCGGGCTGGTGGTCGACAACGACATCAACCTTGATTTTGGTACAGTCGGTCGGATCGAGCGCACATACGCGAATGGCGATATCACCTCAAACGGCTCAGCCTCGACTACGTTCGGCGGTCTGGTTGTTTTCAACACCTCTCCGGCAACAGTCACGAATTCGTTCTGGAACCGGCAGACAACAGGTGTCAGCAGCAGCGCCGGAGGCACCTCACTGACGACATCGCAATTGCAGGACACCGAAAGCTTTTACAACCGCGCCCGGGCACGGGGCTGGGATTTCACCAGCGTCTGGGCCCCTGGCAACGGCAGCACGAACCCGGCGAACTACACAACCTCGCCAGTTCTATTTGCCATTCCGGATGATGTCGCTGTGCCCGCAAGCGAGGTGTCCAGCGCCTCGACAACAGGAACGGTCTATGGGGGGCCATCGGTCTACAGGTTCGGTCCGCCGTCAGATTCGCTCAGCACGTCGCAAATCTTTGGCAACCTGAATTTCGCTGACACGTCGCCCGGCGCGACCACGTTCACCCTTGGCACAAGCTCGGCGACCAGCAGCGGCGGACAGGTCTATTCGGTTAGCGCCTTGCCCGGTGCGGCGGTCATAACCGATGACACGACGATCATTCCAGTTCCGCCAACACCGACCGTTGAAGTCACGCCGACGGTGGATACCACGATCACCGGAGAAGGCGGTGGCGGTACAGCCATTACCACTGTGGCCGAAGCAGAAGCGGCCCTGGGCACCGTAGAGAACGCGTCGCAGGAGTTTGACGGCGAGGTTGCCGCCTGTGCCTCGGAAGGCAATGACGTCAGTCAGTATCTGGCCTGTCTGGCCGAGGCGATGGATGATTATGCATCTGATCTGGATGCAATCGTGAAAGGCTTGCCACCGGGTCTGGAATCTGTCGGCGACATCATTCGCGGCGCCAGCGCCGGTATTCGCGCGGCAGGTGAAGAGGCCAACCGCAAGCTGGCACTGGCCACTACCGCCGAAGAACGCGCTGCCATTCGGCGCGAAGCGGTGCAGGCCGCCCGACGCGAGATCCGTCAGGCCCAGCGTGAAATTCGCAAAGCCATCACATTGATAAGAGCGACGGATCCAGAGCTTGTCTCGATCCAGAACCAACAGGTAGAAACGATTGTGGCCGCGGTTGGTCAGGCCGAAATCGGTCTGACGCGCGCCATTGGCCTGTAAGTCTCCGGAGATCCAGCCTGTGTTCGTAATGCGTTGCTTTGCTGCCATTTTCCTTTCGCTGTTCAGCGCCTGCGCGGCACTGGCAGACAAGCGGGTCGCGCTGGTGATCGGCAATTCCGATTACGCGTCCGTCAGCCCGTTGGACAATCCGATCAACGATGCCTCGGACCTTGCCATCGCTCTGGAAGGGTTGGGCTTTGATGTGTTTCTGGGCACCGACCTGACGCGGGCCGAGATGCTGGCGTTGGCCGAAAGCTATGGCGCGACAGCGGCGGATTCGGATGTATCCCTGCTGTTTTACGCAGGCCATGGTTTTCAGGTTGAGGGGCGGAACTATCTGGTGCCGGTCGACGCGCAGATGTCGAGCGCCGAGGATATTCCGGAACAGACCATCGCCATGGAGGAATTCGTCGGGCGGATGGAGCGATCCGATGGAATTCGGTTGGTGTTTCTGGACGCCTGTCGCGACAACCCATTCGAGGGAACAGGCATAGAGGTCGGGGGTGAGGGTCTGGCTCGTGTCGGCAGCGCTGCGGATTTTCTGTTCGCCTATGCAACCCAGCCGGATAACGTCGCCTATGACGGGACCGGGCGGAACAGTTTCTTCACCGAAGCATTGCTAAGCCACATCTACACTCCCGGTCAGGATATTTCGGATCTGCTGATTTCGGTGCGCAAGGATGTTCTGACCTCGACCGGTGGGCGGCAGATCCCGTGGGACAATTCCTCGCTGACGCGCCAATTCCGGTTCGACAACAGCCCGGTCACGGCATCCGAGGAAACCCTGCTGTGGCAGGTTGCGGCAAATGCGCAGGAACCGTCGCTAATGCAGCTTTATATCGATCGCTATCCGCAAGGTGCGCACGCCGAAGAGGTGACGGCCTTTCTGGATCGGGCAGGGCAGGGTGAGACATTGACCCGTGCGCTGTCGGTCGAAGATGAGGACGAACAGGCCGAGCGTCTTTGGAAGCTTGCCCAGCGCAGCCGGATGCGGCCCTTGCTTGAATTTTACCTGGAACAATACCCCGATGGCAGTCACGCGGATCAGGCGGAATTGCTGATCGCATCGATCCCACGCCCCGAAGACAGCTCTCCCGGTGGCATATGCGAACGGCTTGCCACGCACCCGCGCGACCGGACGGCCAGCGTACCCGGCGTACCTTTCAGCCGCTTGCAGGAAAACGCTTTGACAGCCATACAGGCGTGCAGCGCGGCTGCAGCACAGTCACCCGATCTGCCGCATTACGTGGCCCTTCTGGCGCGGGCAACAATCGCGGCCGGCGATGTCGAGCGGGCGGTGACGCTGTATCAACAGGCTGCGGCCGAGGGTGACTTGCGGGCGATGGTGTCGCTTGCGCAATTGCACGAAAGCGGGACGGGTGTCGCGCAGGACGTGAACAAGGCGCTGGAATTGTATGAACGCGCTGCGCAGGGTGGCAGTGCCGATGCAATGATCAATCTGGCGGTAACCCTGTTCGAAGGTCAGATCGTGCCGAAGGATGACAACCGGGCCATCGCGCTGATGCGCCGTGCCGCATATGGCGGCTCGGCCAAGGCGACCTTCAACCTTGGGGTTCTAGTGCAGGATGGAATTGCCGGAGAGCCCGCGCAGGCGCTTGAATACTTCCAGAAGGCCGCCCGCGATGGTGAATATCAGGGCTATCTTGCTGCAGCGATCCTGCTGGATGAAGGTCGGGGTGTTCCACGAGACCCGGCAGCGGCGGCGCGTATGCTTTTGCGGGGTGCGGCCGAAGATAACGGTGCAATCCTTAACCAGTTGTCGCTGGCGTCCGACCAGTGGTCGCGTGAAACACTGATCGAAGTACAGACGCTGCTGCAAAAGGCTGGCTATTACGACAGCGCGATCGACGGTGTCCCGGGCCCTAACTTTATCGCGGCGCTTCAGCAATGGCGCAGCGGCGGGTTCAATCCAATCATTCTGGCACAGGACTAAAACCGGCGCTGTGCCTTTTTTGGTCAGTTCACCGGCACAAACTCGATTCGGCGGTTGCGGCGTTTGCCATCCGCAGTGTCGTTGGATACGACCGGTCGGCTTTCGCCATAACCCACAGTTATCAGCCGTTCCGGCGAGATCCCCTGTTCGACCAGATAGGTGTTCACCGCCCGCGCACGGCGTTCGCTGAGTGCTCTGTTCGCAGCCTCAGAACCGTCGCTGTCGGTGTGACCACCAATTTCGATCGTCAGTTCGGGGCATCGGTCAACAATGTCGTGCAGGTTGGTCAGCAATGGGATTGAATCGTTTGTAAGGCGCGCGCTGCCCGAGTTGAAATAGATGTTGCCCGTCCGCGACAGGATTTCCATCCGACCCTCGCAGGCGGCCCGATCCAGATTGCCTTTGGTTTCAAGCGCAGCGGCACCCGGCGTTGCGGCAACCAGTTCCAATTGCGGCGGCGTCCCCGCCTGGGCGCGATCAAACACGAAGCCAAAGCTGACAAACCCGAAAGGTAGGATATCGACGCCTGCGGCCTCTTCCAGTTTCGCGCGACCTTCTTCAAGGTTGAAATCCGTCAGGGCAATCGCAATCGGCGTCGTGTTGGCCACGGCAACCCGATCGTTGTCCACTAGCGTGATCGCCACCTGCGCGGTTCCGGTCTTCTCGATGCCGTGCAGCGCCAGTTTGTAGGGCAAATCGATGATCTTGTGGCGCGTCTGATGCAAATCGACAAGATCATCGGCGGGTAATTGGGCGGTTATAATCGCTTCGGGAAAGTTGAATGTTTCAAAAAACAAGAACCGCATACGGACATTTCGCAGGTCGATTTTGGTATCGACACTGTCCATCTGCACGCGGATTTCAGCCGTACCATCCGCCCCGATCACGCCGGATAAGGTTGCAAACCCACTGTTTTCGGCGACCGAGTTCTTTTTCACCGACAGGAATTGCAGTTCCGAGGCTTCGGCGTCCAGTTTCCAACCGTGTTCGAACGGGTCGGCGCTTTGTCCAATTGCGGCGCTTGCCGAAAATACCGCTGCCATGGCAATCAGATTTCGCATAAAGGTTGAACGCCGCATGTGTGAACCTCTTCCTATGCTTGATACTATTTTGGGAATATGACAGGGCGTGGCCACAAGAAAGCCAAAAAAGCGGAATATAGAGATTCAAAGCGGCTTGGTGCCCCCGAGGTCACGGGCAAGGGTCGCAAAAAAACAAGGGGCAAAACGTGCTTCGCATCTATGGGCTATTAATCGCGTTGATTTCGGCAGCCTGGGCCGTGGCCGGGGCGGCTGAGCCGCGCGTGGCGTTGGTGATCGGCAATTCGGAGTATGGCTCGGTTTCGCCCCTGGACAATCCGGTCAACGACGCAAAGCTGATTACCGAGAAATTACAAGGTCTTGGTTTTGAGGTTCGGCACCTGTCCGATAGCAACCAAATCGATATGAAACGCGCGATTGCACAATTTGGGCGCGATCTGCGTAAAGGCGGCGAAGACGCGATTGGCCTGTTCTACTATGCCGGGCACGGCGTTCAGTCATTTGGTTCCAACTATCTTTTGCCGGTCGATATCTCGCTTAGCGACCCGGCGGACCTGGATCTGATGGCGGTCGAGGCGCGCTCGGTGCTGCACCAGATGGCGTCGGCCCGAAACCGGACAAATATCGTGATTCTTGATGCCTGCCGCAACAACCCGTTCGAAGATCTGGCCGATATGGATGACAATGGGCTCGCTGAAATGAAAGCGCCGACAGGCACGTTTTTGGCCTACGCGACCGATCCGGGCGGAGTCGCTCTGGACGGGAACGCTGGCAACAGTCCTTTCACACTGAGCCTTGCCCAACATATCGAAACCCCGGGAATGGCGATCGAGCAATTGTTCAAGAAAGTCCGGGTCGATGTTCTGGGTGAGACCCGTGGCCTGCAAACACCGTGGGATACGTCATCTCTGACTCAGGATTTTGCCTTCGCACCTGAAACCGAAACCAAGATCATCGCGCACAGGACCGAAGAAGAGCAGTGGCAGGAAGTGGTCGAAGGTCGCGACCCGGTGCAGATTATGCTGTTCCTGCGCACCTATCCCGACAGTCTGCATTCGGACGAGGCCAATGAACTATTGCAGACGGTGTTGGCTGAATCATTTGGGACGATTCCATCAACCGATCCCGCGGCCCCTTCGGCAGAGGAAGAAATCGCCGAAGCGACCGAAACCGATCGCCTTATGTATGAGTTGGCACAGGCCGACGACACGATCCATTCCTACGAGGTATACCTGCACAGCTTTCCAAGCGGTGCGTTCTCGGACGCAGCTGTCGAACGCCTCGCTGCCCTGCGGCTAAAGGACGAGACCGTGACCCGCAAGGCCGAGCCCAGCGGCGCTGCGCCCGAAGGGACCAATACAGGTCAGATCAGCGCAACTGATGCGGTCACGCTGCAATCGGTGCTGACTTTCGGAAACAAGCGTGTGCGGGGACAGACAATCAAGGACCTGATCGCCGGTTCTCCGCAATTTCCGCCGATCGAGGGCTTGCCGGAGGAGCTTTGGAAGGAACAAACCTGCTCGAACTGCCATCAATGGACCGCTGAATCGCTCTGCGATCAGGCGCAGACCTATGTGCAGCGGCCTGCGGCGGGCAACGTCACTAAAGAACACCCGTTTGGTGGGGGTCTAAAGGTCAACCTCCGTCGCTGGGCATTGGGCGGGTGCCAGGGCTGACCCGCCGTTAACCCGACAGTTTCGCCAGATCCGCGCTGAGCGCGCGCGCCTCGGAAATGCTGCGCTGTAGCGCTTCGAGCCGCGCCTCGGGCGTCGCACCTTGGGGATTGCTGTTCAGGACACGGTCAATTCTGGCGGCGGTGGCAGCGTCCCCGCCACCGATTGAATCGCGCTGCTGAAGGATTTTCAGTTTCAGTTGGGCAAGCTCGGACTCCGAGGTGCGCAACTGCGCCGCCAAGGCGTCGTTTCGAGCCTGCGCCGCCGCAACATCCCCTTCGGCAGCTTCGACGCGCGCGTCATAAGCCCCGGTTGTAATGCCGGAGACACCGGCAAAAAAGCCGCCTTCTGCCGGGTCCGTTGTCGTTTGACAGGCCATAAGCGCAAAGCAGGGAAGAAGGGCAAAACGCATCACGGTCAACCCGGTCATAACGACGAGGCCAGATCGCTGGCGATACCGCGCATCTGCGTGATCTGGTTTGACAATGCAGCCAGATCACCATCGATGGGCGAGGCGCTCTGGCCCCGGGCAATGGTCAGATTTCGTGCCTCGGCAAATTCAGCCTGCCGCTTCGTCGCGCCGTCGATGGCAAGTTCCATCTGGCTCAGGTTGCCATTTGCCTCGGCCAATTCGCGCTGCAATTCCGCCTGATCGACGGAGCCAGCTGCAGCGCGGGCGTTCAGTGCATCCAACTCGGCCTTCTGCGCCGCCAGGACCTGATTCATGACGTTTAGTGTCGTCTGCATTTCGGCGGCGTTGCTGTCCAGATCGTTTTTGATCTGTCTCAGCCGCGCCTCGCGCCCGGCGTATTTCTTCTGAATAAAGCCGACATATGTTCCAGCCAACGCGCCTGCACCCAGACCGATGGCGATGCCGCTGCCGATGTCATCATCCCCGCCCAGGCCAAATCCGATCGCGCCTCCGGTAACACCTCCGGCAATCGCACCCTGAAGAATGGTCTTTTGCAAAGCGGCTGCCTGTTTGGCCAGATCCGCCTCGGCCTGTGTCGTTCCACCTGCGACGACTTCCGGAGCAGGGGCTTCTTTGGATCCTCC
Source organism: Ruegeria sp. CH11 (assembly GCF_056537105.1). Classification (NCBI taxonomy): domain Bacteria; kingdom Pseudomonadati; phylum Pseudomonadota; class Alphaproteobacteria; order Rhodobacterales; family Roseobacteraceae; genus Ruegeria; species Ruegeria sp. CH11. Next base: position 276,395 of record NZ_JBQFQX010000005.1, on the reverse strand, counting down.
GCAAGCCGAAAGAACAAGTGACGCCGACATCGCGGCAGCGATCAGTCGGGTGGAATGAGATCGGCCAGCCATTGGTAACTCCCTTTTGTGCTGTCTTCGACCTGTGCCACATGGCGCAGGAACAGGGCAGCGTCGTCGGTCAATTGGGCATTTGCATACCCCAAATCGCGCGCATCTGCTGCCCCGCTGATGATTGTTCCGTCAATACCCGGCGGAAAGAACACTGCCGCACGGTTCATGATCTCATCATAATAGCTGCGGCTTTGGTCCAGTCGCCGCAGGATGACCCCACGCGAGCGGTAGATGTCATAGACGTCATTGCGTGCCTGTTGCAGAACGGGCAGGGCATCTGCGTTGGACCGGGCAATTTCTTCGATCTGTTCCAGAGCGCCTTCGGCAATGGCCAGTGTTCGTTCGACGCTCCGCAATGCGACAATATCTGTGCGTAGCCTTTGTAACGTGGTTGCCGCCAGAAACACCGAGACTTGCGCAGCGTCTTCGTACAGGCGCTCGGCCGATGCGGTCTCTTGCGCAGGCAGTCGGCGGCGATAATTGTTCAACGCGGGACCCAGTTCGCGGGTCTGGCTATCGCTCAGATGACCCAAGGCAAGCAACGCTGCTGCGACCTGGTCGGGATTGGCCTGCGACAGCGAAGCGCTGACGGGGGCCAAAGGCGTATCAGCTCCAGCCTGTAGCGTCTCAATTCTTTCGCGCGCGAAGGACGCAAACAGACCGTCTGGATGACTTTTGAGATATGCTTCAAAGTCCTGAGTATCAGAGCTGGATGAAACATTGCGCCAATGCGCCAGATCGGCGGCGGTTTCATCCTCCACCGCTTGAGATGGCAGTCCCGGCGCAAAGCTGTGATCGTCCAGAACCGATTCCTCGACCCACGGGATTTGGCGCCCATCAGTTTCCAATACAACCTGTTGACGTACCCTGCCCAGCATCAGCCTGATGTCGAGATCAGGAGTGGCTATATGATCCAGCAGGCTGGACGTGAACACGCTGTTCTGACCCAAGCCGTCATAGGCAACATTTTCGGGATCGGTAGCGTAGGCAATCAGCAATCCGGCACCGCCTCGTATTCTGACAAGCCCGCGCTGCACCAGCCCGCTGTCGGAAAACGGGTTGTTCCGGCAAGCGTCAAGCAACAAAATGCCGACCTTCGGACCTGCTTTGGCGATGACGTCCCGCACCGTGTCGATCGAGATCGAGCTTCGGCGCAGCGCGTTCAAATCGCTGCCTTGAAAATCGGTGCCGATCAGATGGTTCTCGCCACCAATCTGCACGCCGTGACCCGCGTAGAAGAACACCGCCATATCCGCCCCTTTGGCGGCTGTGCCAAATTCGGTCAGGGCTTGCTGCATCATGCTGGCGTCCTGATCCAGGGCTTCGAGGACATCGAACCCCAGCTCTCGCAACGCGTCGCCCAGCGCCGAGACATCGTTCACCGGATTGCGCAAGGCCATATCTGGCGTGGAATAGTTCGAGTTGCCGATCAACAAGGCGACCCGGTTCGCGGCGAGTGCCGAAACTGCAGTCGATACCACGACAGACATCGCATAGATCAAAATGACCAAGCGTGCGACGAAAGGGTGGATCAGCTTCATGACAACACCCTAGCGTAACTGAACGCGCAAGAACAGCCAGCCGCTATCTCAAAGGCGTCTGGCTGAATCCCGGCAAAGTGCTTCAATCATTTGTTGAAATACCGATCGGGTGTTAGCCTGACAGCAGTTTATGACAGGTGGTTTCATGCAGAACGTCGCAATTGACGCGAAATTGGTTAAGTCCGTTTTGTACAGCGCATCCGGTGGGCAGCGTTTTACCCAGGACTCGCCGGTATTGCCCGAGATCTGGATGCATTTGGCGGCAAATCCTTCGGCGACGCCAGATTGTCTGCTGGTACCGCGTCATGGCCACCAAGCCCATCACGTCGCAGATGAACTGCAGGCGAGGTTCCAATCGTGGGAGCGTCCGCCAAACCAGACCCACCGGAACGCTGTATCTGACATACCTGGTCTGACAACGGCCCGGCTCGATCTGGGCGAGGTGGTAAACGTCGTTATGCCGCTGACTCGCTGGTGGGAAACAGATGGATTGGGGGCTTGGGTAGAGGAACTTCAGGTCGAGCGGATCGCCGTATTGGTGGGTGCAGCCTTTGTCTTTCTGGGCTCTGACGACATTTCCCGCACTGATCGGCTAAGCGAACTTCAGGCAAGTCTAAACAACGATGCCACCCAACCCATTCAGCCCATACCGGATAGCACCCTGCGGATTCTGGTGCTGATCGCCATGCTTGAGGCCGCGCGCAGCCCAAGCGAAGAGTTGATCGCAAAGCTAAGCAACTCGACCGAACCGCAGGATCATGGACGTTTGATCATACGGCGGCTGGACCAGATCAGCGTGGGTGAGATTATGTCATCCATCGGCTCAATCCTTGATCTGCAGCATCTGCGCCGCCGGTCCGAACCCAAAACGCGTTTCTACGCGGATCAGGGTGCAAGTTTCGATCCCAGGATGATTTTCACGCTCAGCCTGAACCGTAAGGCGGATGTCAGCAGCATGGAGTCGGTGACAACGACCAAAGCGGATGCAGCCTATCGGGTGTTCAATATCTCGACCGCCAAAATCACCTGGGCGGTCATCGATTCAGGTATCGACGCCACGCATCCTGCTTTCTACCGCTTTGAAGACGACACTGAGCGAAACGATTTGTTGAAAGGTGATTTCTTTGGCAAAGCCGTTGCGCCCGAACGCTCGCGGGTCAAGGCGAAATACGATCTGACCATCCTCAAGAGGTTTCGTGACAGGGATCTGATCCGGAACGCGAAGGGTCGGAAAGACCTGGTGGAAACGGTTCTGCGCAACCGAACCGGTTCGCAATCGACATCGAGCCCGTTACGCATCCGTGTGAGCGAGCTGGTGGAAACCGCTTTTGACGACCTTTCAAAAGGCAGACCCTTCGATTGGGAACTGGTCGAGGAATTGCTGCGTGTCGATCACTCGGTCGTACCCAGCAATGATCACGGAACGCATGTGGCAGGGACGCTGGGCGGTGCATGGATCGAACATGGCCGCGAAGGACCACGTTGGGTCTATGGCATGTGCCGAGATATCGAGCTGATCGACCTGATGGTCGTCGGCGATCAGCCCGAAACCACCGAATTCGCTGTTATCGCGGCCCAACGATTGGTGCGCTATCTCAACCAGCGGCAGGATTTTCTGTATGTTCACGGCGTCAACATCTCGATGTCGATCCCGCATGACGTGACCAACTATGCCTGCGGACGTACGCCGGTTTGTTCCGAGGCAGAAAATCTGGTGGGAAACCGGGTTGTTGTCGTCGCAGCAGCCGGAAATCGCGGGTATAATCAGTTTCACACTGCCGCGGGTGTGGTTGATCTGCACACGGACACCTCGATCACCGATCCCGGCAACGCGCAGGCCGTTATCACGGTCGGTTCGACGCACAGGCGCGAGCCGCACAACTACGGTGTCAGCTATTTTTCCAGCCGTGGCCCAACCGGGGATGGTCGGATGAAACCTGATCTGGTCGCACCCGGAGAAAAGATCAACGCGCCGGTCTGTAACGGGCAGTTGGGTGTACTCGAAGGGACGTCGATGGCTGCGCCCCATGTCAGCGGTGCGGCGGCGATCCTGATGGCCCGGTTCAAGGAATTGCGAGGCGAGCCGCAGCGGATCAAAGCCATTTTATGCAGCTCGGCCACCGATCTGGGCCGAGAGCGCGCCTTCCAAGGCGCGGGACTGGTCGATGTTCTGCGCGCTCTGCAATCGGTCTGACGGAGGATGAACACGTGCCGGAAGTTCTTTCACTCGAAGCGTTGCCCGCCCGCAAGGGTGATTGCCTGATCCTGTATTTCGGCTCTGCCGCCAACCCCGGGATCTGTGTTGTCGATGGGGGACCTTCGCAAGTCTATGGCCCCTTTTTGCGTCCCAGGCTGGACGACATTCGAAAGCACAAGGGCCTCACCGCCACACAGCCGCTTACCGTCGATATGCTTGTCGTCAGTCATCTGGATGACGATCACATCAACGGCGTGCTTGAACTGGTGCGCAACGAGGCCGAGATCGTCACGGGCGGTGTCGATCCCAGATTTCTGGATATCCATCGGCTTTGGCACAACGTCTTTGACGACATTCTAGGAAACGCCTCAGATGACCTGCCAGTGGTTGTGAACGGCCTGGCGTCGCTGAATTCCAACGAAAGCAGATCCGATTTGATGCGGATACTGGGTGAGGAAAAAGACGAAAGCGACGCTGTTCTGGCAAGCATCCGACAGGGCCGCGACCTGCGCAATGCTCTGGCACCTCTGGTGGCGCAGGGGCTTGCAGTGAACGCGCCGTTCCGACCAGAAGACCTGATACAGATGAGCGAAACCGGCACCGATGTGGTCAACAGTTTCGGGGAAGACCTAAAGATCACCATAATCGGTCCGATGCGGGCCGAGATCGATCGTTTGCAGCGGGACTATGACAAATATCTTGAAAAGAAAGGGCTGGGCATCCCGGCGGCTGACGCGTTTTTGGCGGCGTTCTCGAAAGATACCAGTGTGACCAACCTGTCTTCGATCGTCATGCTGTGCGAAGCAGGCGGTAGATCCGTGCTTTTGACCGGCGATGCCCGCGGCGACAAGGTTCTGACCGGGCTTGAGAAACGCGCGCTGTTGCAACCTGGCGGCAGCTTTCATGTCGACGTTCTAAAAGTGCAGCACCATGGCAGTCCGCGCAGTTCCGAGGCAGAGTTCTTTGAGCGTGTGACAGCGGACCACTACGTGTTCAGCGGGAATGGCGATCATGGCAACCCGCATCCCAAGACGTTGGACATGATCCGACAGGCACGCAACGGCGCGGCCATGACTTTTCATTTTACCTATTCGATTGCCGAGATCGATGCAAAAAGCCTCGATTATGCGACGAGCCGGGGCAAGCCGTGGACGCCACAGAATGACGGGTTGGCCTTCTGGATCAACGCCCACGCGGGCGCAGCGAGCAATCTGGACATTAAGGTGCCAGCAGATCGGCGCGGGGTCAGGATCGACCTGTTGGGGCCCATAGGGTTTTAGGGGGTGCAGCGTGCGTAGCAAAATTCCCAAGGAACACCGTAAGAAGCTGCAAGCGGCCTTTGCTGACCAACGCCTGACACTGTATCTGGGGGCGGGGGTATCAGCCGGAAGCGGTTTGCCAACCTGGGAGAAACTGGTTCTGGCGCTTTATTTCGCAACCGTTTCCGAACAACATCTGCAAGGATGGAGGCCTTACCCAAATTATCTCTTCGCCATCGCGGATTGGTACCTAAACACGCGCCAGGAACCGCTGGAAATCACCGCCCGGAAACTCAAGGCGATGCTGTCGGAAAGTGACACCGGAGAAGACGAGTTCAAGACGGCTCTGCGCAACGCATTGTATGGTTTGCAGACCGAAGAACTGACCCAGCAGGAACCGCCCCCGACGGATCGCAACGCGACGCTGAACGCGGTTCGCGATTTGTGTCTGGCCAAAGCATCGGAGAAATTCGGCGTCCGCTCGGTCATTACCTACAACTATGATGATCTGCTTGAGCGCTCCCTGATGGACATTGGCCAGCGGGGCGTTTCACCTGTGTTCGACAAAACCCCGCCCGAGGCACAGCATCTGCCGGTTTTTCACGTTCACGGCTACCTGCCTTTTGCGCCCGACCCGAACAATCGGGATGGTGGGCTGGTGTTCTCGGAAGAGGAATATAACCAGACCGCAACCGATCCCTATCACTGGTCCAACATCGTCCAACTGCGTGAGATGTCCAACAGTATCGGCGTCATGGTCGGGTTGTCTTTGTCCGACAGGAACATTCGCAGGCTGCTGGATGCGCTGAAACAAGCGCCTGTGCGTCCGGACCTGTATGCGCTGATGCGCAAACCCGGAAAGATCAAAGTCAAGAAAAAGGCCGTTGACGAAATCAACAAGAAGGCGATTGGGCTCTACTATGAATTCGAGAACTCCGGGGTCAAGAATTGGGGGGCGTCCGAGACCGTCGGGTTCTCTCGCGGTCCTGCACAGAAAGGGGCGGCCACGTACGAGCGTGACATTCGCGGGATCACGTCTGCGGTCGACGATGTCGACAAAGCCATGGACGAGGCCGTACTGAAGGAGTTGGGAATTACCCCGATCTGGTACAGCAACCACGATGAAATACCCGAAATTTTGAACGAGGTGTCCGATGTCTGAACCTGCTTCACAACCCAACACGTACAAGTCGCTCAAGGGTCTTGCGTTGTCTGGCGGTGGCTTCCGGGCGGTTCTGTTTCATACCGGTGCGTTGATCCGGATGAACGAGTTAGGGCTGCTGCCACAACTCGACCGCATCACCAGTGTCTCGGGCGGATCAATTGTATCGGGGCGTCTGGCGGTCAAATGGGACGAGCTCAAGTTTGACGCGAATGGTGTTTCCCCCAAGTTTCAGGATCAGATCGTTGCGCCGCTGCGCAAACTTTGCAGTCGGACACTGGATCTGAGAGTCATCATTCTGGGCTTGCTGCCCTTTGGCAAAGGCGTCACTGACCGGTTGATGGATGCCTATGACGAAGCGCTTTATGATGGTTGCACGTTGGATAAACTACCCGCAGCGCCGCATTTCATCTACAAGGCAGCCAACTTGTCGACCGGGCGCCTGGTTCGGTTTTCCGATCGCCGCATTGCTGACTATATGATTGGCGAGGTCAAAGACGTGACGGGCTTCCGTCTGGCAAAGGCTGTGGCGGCCTCCAGCGCCTTTCCACCGGTCCTGTCGCCGGTGGTTTTGCAGTTCAACCCGGACGATTGGAGTTGGATGAACGGTGCCGAACTGTTCGATGACGTTGATCAGAAGCGCGAATTGCAACTGACCGATGGCGGATCCTATGACAACCTGGGTGTCGAGCGTATCGATCACTATGGTACCGTTTTGGTTAGCGACGCAGGTGCGGCGTTCCGCTTGAAACGCGGGTTCGCGCTGTTGTCGCCGAAACAGGTTCTGCGCACGCTGAACATGACGATGGATCAGGTGCGGGGCGTTCGCCTGCGATATCTGTACGACTTGCTGAAATGGCGCGGGAACAAACTTGCCTATTGGGGAATTGGACAAAAGCCAGACAAGATCAAATTGGCGCCCAACCTGACCGTTAGCCCCGAAACCGCTCTGGACCTTTCAAGAACCCGCACAAGGCTGAACCGCTTTTCCGACAAAGAGCAGGAACAGTTGATAAACTGGGGCTATGCCGTCTGTGATGCCGCGACGCGGAGTTTCCAATCCAATACATCGCCACCCCCCGAGTTCCCGTTTCCGGACCGCGAGATGTAGACCGATACCGTCAGTCCCCCACGGCTGCGATCACCGCCTTTGCCAGCGGCACTGGGGAATACCCCAGCCGCGAAGGCGTTAAGCCCAGCCGGACGATCACCAGATCGCGCGACGGAAACACACCAACCGATTGGCCGTCATGGCCTTGCAGCCAGACAGCATCCTCAAAGGGCGGCATGCCACCCGGGGCGTCAATCCACAAATGACCTTTGGCATATTGCCCGTCAGACGCAGCGACCGGTTCGAACATCCAGTCGGTGAACCCTTCGGGCAGTATCTGCTGCCCGTCCCAAAACCCGCCTTGCAACAGAAGCTGCCCGAAACGCGCCCAATCGCGGGCCGTCGCATACATGTAGCTTGAACCGACGTAAGTGTCGTTTGCGTCGGTCTCCAGCACAACAGAGGTCATGCCCAATGGGTCGAACAAGGCGTCACGCGGATAGGACAGGCTGCCATCGCCCACGACATCCTGCCAGAACCGCGACAGCACGGTGGATGTGCCCGAAGAGTAATTGAACGTTTCACCCGGCGCGGTCGACAGCGCGCGATCTGCGGCGAACCCGGCCATGTCGTCATTGAGATAGAGCATTCGGGTTACGTCTGAAACGTCACCATAGTCCTCGTTCCAGATCAGGCCGCTGGACATGGCCAACATATCCTCGACCGTGATCTCAGCCCTGTCGTCCTGCGCCCAGTCCGGATAGCTATTTGTGAGCGTGTCAGCAATGTTGATCTTGCCAGCCTCCACCAACGATCCAATCAGCCCGGCGGTGACCGTTTTGGTCATGGACCAGCCCAACAATGGGGTGTTGGCGTCAAAACCCGGCGCGTAACTTTCGCCAACAATTCGCCCATTCTTGACAACCACAACGGCGCGGTAGCCCGGACCCAGAAGTGCTTCATCGGACATAACGTCCAAAAGGGCAGGGGTCTGTGACAGGGCGACATTGTTGCCCGTGGGCCAAAGCCCGTCAGGGCGCGGGGCCGGGGCTGCCAAGGTCTGCGCGCTCAGGTCCGCGTCATGCAGATTGGCACATCCCAGCCCGGCGCGGTGCTGCGATGTGGCGGGGGCAAAAACGCCGAACAGTCGCGCTGTCACGCTCTGCTGGTCGGGGTCTACCTCGACCGAAACATGACGCAACAGCGGATGGCCCGGTGCCTGAACGTCTTCCGCCAAAACCTGACCGGCGTCGCGCCCCGCGATGAACACGTTGGAACAAACAATCTTGGCAGAATAGTTCGTTCCGACTTTCAGCAAATCCGGCGGAGCGATCAGCAGATACCCAACAGCTGCGACTACACTCAGACCCAAGGCCCCGAGTGTGAATTTGATGATTTTTCCCGCTCTCAACCGCTCGTCCGGTTTACACCGGTCCTCTCGTTTCAATCCTGTTTCGACAGACTGTGTCTCCGAGCACCGCATTTGGCCAGAGTGCCGTCGCGTCGCGCGCGCTTCACTTCGGTTCAGGAATAGTCGGAAACCAGCAGGAAATCGGGCTCAACGTCTTCTTCAATGGTTGCAAACCGCGGGATCGGGTCCTCGAAAACATTGTCCGTGCGATCGTCATTCACGGTCGAGACCTCGCCAATCAGGCAGTCACCCTGTTCGGCCCAGAATGCATGCCAGATGCCGGGCATCAAAGTAACGCTCTGCCCCGGCTTCAGCCGCATCAATTCGCCAGGCTGGATGGTGACCGGACAGCCGTCGCTGGGCACAACAACCGGAGTGTCGCGGTCAATCCCGCCCTGCGCGTCCGAGGCGTAAATCTCCATCACCAGATCGCCGCCGCCGCGGTTGATGATATCTTCGGCCTTGAGGATATGCCGGTGCATCGGTGACAGCTGTTTGTCCCGCGAAATCAGCAGTTTCTCGGCATAAAGCATGCCGCGGCCCTTGCTCAGATCATCGAAGTCCCCGTTGCGCAGGGTGAACAGAAATAGACCAAGTTCGTCAAACCGGCCTTGGCCATAGTCGGTGATGTCCCACCCCAGACCGCGCGAGCGAATGCCCTCTGCCTGTGTACCGCGCATTTGATCGGGGGACCAGTCTGCGAAGGGCGGCAACACCGCGCCGAAGGATTTGATAAAGTCCTGCGCATCGCGCTTGATACGGTTGATATCAGATCGTTTCATGAGGGTCTCTCTGCGTCAAAGCTCGTGCGCCCAGGGCGGGTTGGCCCCGGCGCGGGAAACGGTGATGGCGGCCACTTTTGCGCCCTGTACAAGGGCTGCGCGCAATGTATCGGCGGACAGCGATCGCAAGCCCGGTTTGCTCAGGCATTCGGCAGCATCCAGAGACGCTAGAACACCCGCATTGAACGTATCACCAGCACCGACGGTATCCACAACATTTGCTTTGCCAGAGGGTACAGAGACCTCGGTCCCGTCGGCCAGGTAGCCGGTCGCGCCTGCGCGGCCACGGGTCAGGATCACCAGCACCGGCCCCGCCTGCAACAAAAGCGGGATCTTTTCCGCAAGCGGTTCGGGGCCGGGTATGATCCAGTCAAGATCCTCGTCCGAGACCTTCACGATATCCGCTTGTGCGATCATTCGGTTCAGACGCGTGCGGTACCGGGTCTGATCAGCTATGAAATCGGGCCGGATATTGGGATCCAGCATAGCCGCCTTGTCCGCACCGTGGCGCGCCAGAAGCGCTGCATAGGCATCCGCACAGGGTTCGCAGGCCAAGCTGATACCACCAAGATACAGCGCTGATACACCAGGCAGTTGATCCGGGATGTCAGCGGGTGTCAGCATCCGACCGGCCGTGTTTTCATCCACAAAGCTGTAGGTGGCGTGCCCGTCTTGTAGCTGCACAAAGGCCAATGTGGTGGGTCGGTCGGAAACGATAACATGGCTGGTGTCGACATGACTGATCTGCAAGGCGGCGGTCAGTTGCTGGCCGAACATATCGGTCGAAATGCCAGTCAGCATCCCGACCCGACCGCCCAACCGACCAATGCCGATGGCCGTGTTGAAAACTGCGCCTCCGGAATGGGGTACAAAGCCATGCCCGCCCGAGACCGTGGGTTCGGCGATCATGTCGATCAGGGCTTCGCCGCAGCACAGGATCATGATGGGGTTCCTTTACAGGCAAAGATCATCGTGCAAGCGCATTCTTGCAGAAATTGTTAGCGCCAACAATGCCGAATTCATCCATCTCGGACACGTACAGGTTCATGCTTTGCCGCAAATCGTCGAACCGGCCACCTGCGTTGAATGCAGTCAGGAAATCCTGCCCGAACAGCCATCGATTTTTCTCGGCAACGCCCCCCAGCAGAAAGACGCCGCCGGACGGGATAAGGGCAACGGCAAGGTCCCCCATAATTGCGCCGAGATGTTCGGTAAACATGCGGGCCGCCTTGACGGCGACAGCGTCGTTTCCATCGCGAGCATCTTGCAGGATGTCCTTGGCTGTCCGCGCAGGCGTATCCGGTTGACCTCCGGCCATGCCGATCGCCTGGTAGAGGATCGGCAGTCCAGTTCCACTCAGGAACATTTCGGCCTCGATCGCGAGGCTGTCGGCAAAAAAACATTCGGGGGCAATACGGCGCGCAGCGTCGAACACGTCAACTTCGTCCCGATGGCGCGGAGACAGACCCATATGCCCGCCCTCGCCCGAGGCGGTGTGGTAATGCCCCTCGGAATAAAGCAGCGCTCCGACACCCAGACCGGTGCCGGGGCCTACGACCAACCTGGTTCCCGGCGGCGGGGTTTCCGCGCCCTGCAGAACCGTGACGTCCTTGGCGGTAACGTCAGCCACCGACCATGCCGCAGCGGTGAAGTCGTTGATTACGAATGAACGTTTCGCCCCGGTCGCGCTGGCGAGCGTATCTTCCGACAGCGCCAACGGCGCGTTGGTCAACTGAATGACGCCATCGCGCAGCGGACCTGCCCCTGCTGCCACAACCGCCTGCGGGTCGGTGCCGACCGCCTCGCGTACGCTGTGCAACGCCGCGCGAAAGTCGTCCAGCTTGCCTGTCGGGAATTTGTGCAGCTCGTCCAAGGTTCCGTTTGTCACAACGCCCAGACGCGTATTGGTGCCGCCCACATCCGCAACCATGTTCCAATGCGCATGCAGCGCATTCGATGATGCAACCCATGGGGTGGGCTGTTTTTCTGCCGAAAGCAGTCTTTGAAACGGCGCAGGGGCCGCGCCGGACGCGCACGCAAACAGCCCATTTACCGGAACACCTGTTTTGAGGGCCGATTGGAGGCCATCTATCACGGTGCCGACGCCTTCCTCTGTTTCCACGTCACCAAGAACATACAAAGGAGTTTCCTTGGTGTGGTCTCGCTGCAGGCAAGACAATAGCTCTGAAAATTCGACAATTCCTTGTTGCGAAACATCCAAAAGACACCAGTCGACAGGTTCGCAGATCGTTTCGAAGTCGCTTTGCCATTGGTCCGGTAGGTGCGGCTTGAACGTCGTCAGCAGGTCGTCTTGGTAGCGACCGCAAAAATGAGCGTTGAAAAGGGTGATAGCCGCGGGTCCGTCAAACTGAATATCCAGGCCGAGATCGGCCATGCCGTAACTGCGCATAGCACCAATCGCCGTGCCGGTCGCCAGAAGGTGGTGGTGCAGGCTGCGTACCACGACACGCATGTCCGGGTTATCAGCGGTCGGTTCGCCGGCAGGCCAGAAGCGCGTTCTTGGCGCTGCGCTGAAAAGCCGGTCGCCGATATGTGCGATGACCGTCTCGGCAAAATCCGCGTACCAATGTGCGATATCGCGATTGCGCCAACCGCCCAGGTCCGCCAGTTCGGCAGGCAGGGTCGACGAATCCAGTGCAGCACAGGGTCGCAATCCGTGATCCAGCAGCGTATCGGTCATACGCTTGTAATGATCCAACCCAGCAGAATCCGGCTCGCCGCGACCGTGCGGCAAGACCATTTGCCAGTGAACCGGGAACCGAAACGCATCAAGCCCACCGGTCAGAGACATAGGGCCGGGGTCATCCGCCGAGATGCCAAATATGAACGAATCCGGAAAGTCGGAACGGGTATAAGTCATGTGCGCAACCTGTTGTGGCCAAGACCGGCTGCCCGCCCTCTAGCAGCTTATGTTAGCGGTATCAATTTCTTTGTCAGCTGTCCGATTCAGGCGGGACGAGACGAATCTTGCGCAAGGATCGCGACATCGCAACCGTTTATGACATGCCCGTTCCATTCCACCGCATCGGCGTTGTAGTTGATCAGGAACACGTGGTCCGCAGTTTCGCGCTGCCGCAGACCTTTGGGCATCACATGTAGTGTGACACCCGTTTCACGGGCGGCCATCGCAACGATCCGGTCCCACAAATCGTCATCCGGGAAGCCGGCAAGGTACCAAAGGCCATCACCAGCACGCAGTACTGAGGTGCCGTCCTCAAACGACAGCACATCCGGCGCGCTACCTGATACACGTTCCACCCAATGCTGCGCTGCACCGCCGCCAATCACAGGTCTTTTGATCTGCGGCGGCAGCGTTTCGATCAGATCCACTTCGCAATCCAGACCGGGCAGGCCGGGGCGGCCCTGTTCAGGTATCTGAAAATCCGGCGTGATCGCTCCGGCACGCGGGCCAAATACTGCAAGTCGCGCGCCATTTTTGATCTTGGCAGCGACGTCGTCCCCAAGCGTGGCCAGCCCCGGCGCGAGGATCAGATCGTAGCCGTCTTTCGGAACATCGGTTGCGGACACAAAGTCCACGGATAGCCCGGCACGGCGCAACGCCCGGTAGGCCGAGAACACCAGTCGGAAATAGTCGAAACCTGCCCCCTGCGGCTGGGTGGTCCACGCCCAGTCCGAGGCGTAGTCGAATACAATCGCCACCCGAGCCCGCGTCTGTACCACGTTCCCCAATCCTGCCAGATCATCCGCCGTTTGACGTGCTTCGGTCAGCCCGGGGGCAGCGCGGTTGTCTGGTGTCAGCAACCCTGCATGCATCTGCTCTTGTGCCATTGGCGCTTGCCGCCAGCGGAAATAGCTGACCACCTCGGCGCCGTGGGCTACAGCCTCAAGCGACCAGAGCCTGACCATTCCGGGCAGGGGGGCAGGGTTGTAAGGGGCCCAGTTCACCGGTCCCGGCTGTTGTTCCATCACCCACCAGCGCCCACGACCAACGGCGCGGTACAGGTCATGGTGGAACGCCTGCATGTCTGGGTCGCCCTGTTGCAGATAGGTGGTTTTGTGCGTCTGCTCGGCCTCGATACGGTCCGACAGGAAGCCGATGGGATAGCTGTCCCACGTGGCGATATCCAGATCGGCACCCATCGCGAAATGATCGAACTCCAACACCCGGCCCATGTAATTGTGCAGCAAAGGCGCGTCCGTCAGTCCGCGCAATTCGTCAACCTGCGCCTTGTTGAACGCCACGACCTGATCCGAGCTGAACCGGCGAAACGCAAGCGCGTGCGCGGGGTTGGCTTCGGTCACAGTCTGGTTCGGCAGCTCGATTTGCTCGAAACTGTTGTAGTCCATCGACCAGAACACATTGCCCCAGGCATTGTTCAAGGCCTCGACGGACCCGTATAGTCGCGCGAGCCAAAGCCGGAAGGCATTTAGCGCCGCGGCGCTGTAGCTGATCGTCGTGTCGTGGCAGCCATATTCGTTATCGATCTGCCACGCCGCGACATGCGGGTTCCCGCCATAGCGTTCACCCATGATGCGCGTGATGCGTTGGCATTCCCGGATATATCCGGCATGGCTAAAGCAATAGTGACGCCGCGACCCAAATTTGCGCGGATGTCCTTGCGCATCACGGGCCAGCATGTCCGGATGCTTGTCCAGCATCCAGCGCGGAGGCGTCGCGGTAGGCGTTCCCATGACAATCTTGAGGCCTGCCGCACCCAGAGTTTCGACGGCCCGGTCCAGCCAGTCGAATTGCAAATGACCCGGTTCCGGCTCCATCCGGCTCCAGGCGAATTCAGCGATGCGAACCCAAGTCAGGCCAGTCTCAACCATGCGTGCGGCGTCGTCCGCCCACATCGCCTCGGGCCAATGCTCCGGGTAGTAACAGCAGCCAAGTTCCGGCTTCATAGGATTACTCTGTGTTCCGCCTGACCCTGCCCCGCGTTTGGCGCGGCAAAGGTCATACCGTTGGAAGGGTTTATATTGATCTCGTCGGCACTCAGCCCCTCACGGGCCGTTGTGCAGAACAGAGTGGTCAGGTCTTCGCCGCCAAATCCCGGGCATGATGTATGCTGCGCCGGTATCGAAATCGCGCGCTGAAACTGCCCGGTCGCATTATAGACAGCGACCCGCGCCGCGCCCCATTGAGCGATCCAGATATTGCCATCGGCGTCAACAACTGCTCCATCCGGGTTCAGACCATCGGCCCGAAGATCCAGAAAGACCCGGGCGTCCCCTTCGGGCCAACCGGTCTGAGCATTCAAATCCCAGCGCATGACTTGTTTCGTGGTGGTATCACAGAAATAGGCGCAGGATTTGTCAGGTGCGAAGCAGATCGCGTTCGATATCGTCACGTCCGGCACCAATTGGCGCAATTCGCCACGCCAATAGCGGTAAATCGCACCGGCACCTGGCTCGGCCTGCTTGCCCATCGTGCCGATCCAGAACCCGCCCCAAGGGTCCGCGCGCCCATCGTTTGAGCGGGTGGTGGGATTATCCGCTTCTAGTCCGACAACCCAATCTTTCTGACCAGAGTCCAGCGCAAACCGCCACAACCCGGTCTCAGACGCGATCAGCAGGGTCTCACGATCAACCCATCCGGCGGCCGAGACATGTTCGTCGAAATCCCAGCTTTTGGCTGCCGCGTTTTCACGGGTCATCAACCGTTTGCCGTTGATGTCGAACCAAAAAAGCTGCCGCCGCTCCGGGTGCCACAGCGGCCCCTCTCCCAGAAGGCAGGGGCGGTCATCATAGATCTCGGTCATCCGGTAGCCTGATCATAGGAAGCTACGATTTTCTGCGCGCGGTCAGAGATTTCAGTGATCGTCATGCCCGGTTTGAACAGCGCGGACCCGATGCCGAACCCATCCGCTCCGGCGCTGATCCATTGTCCGAAATTGTCGGGTCCTGCACCGCCCACCGCGTAGACGCGGGTCCCGACGGGCAAAACAGGGCGCAACGCGGCCACTCCGGCCGGGCCGGCCATGACACCTGGGAACAGCTTCAACCCTGTCGCACCAGCGCCTAGGGCTGCAAAGGCCTCGGTTGGGGTGTAGACACCCGGCCAGCTTTCCAGGCCCAAGGCAACCGTGCGCGCGATGACAGCGGTATCGCAGTTTGGTGAAACGATCAGTTTCCCCCCCACGCCCGCGACCGCGTCAACTTGATCCGTGCTCAGCACCGTGCCGGCACCGATCAGGGCTTGTTCACCGAAGGCATTGGTCAGAATTCCGATGCTTTCCAAAGGGTCGGGAGAGTTCAGCGGGACTTCGATTTTTTCGATGCCTGCGTCGATCAGAATACGACCAACGGCCTCGGCTTCTGATGGATGCAGACCGCGCAGAATTGCAATGATGGGACGGCTCATGCGGTTTCTCTTGTCAGGTTCCGGGCTTGCAACAGACCAGATAGGGTCGATTGGGCGGCGTCTGCGGTTTCGACAAACGCCCCCTGCTGTTCCAGCGCCGTTGCATAAATTTGGGCCAGCGTGTCGGCCCCGATGATCGCTATTTGCTGGCCCAGCCAATAGGCACGCGTGGCGGCCAGTTCGGCCCCGATCAGCATGCCGGATAGACGAGCCCTGGCAATCCCTGAATCCTGTGCATTCAGCAAATCGGCCGCCCGCAATCCAAACAGACGCGCCGCGAGCTGTTCCGGCTTGGACAACGTGTCATTCGCCGCCTCGGCAAAGGCAGTCTGATCCCAGCCGTCGCCGACCGAATGTTTCAGCACCGATTGCCCGCGCAGCAACTCGAACAGTTCACCCGTCATGAAGGTCCGGAAACTGACGACCTCTCCGGCGCTGACTTGTACCCATTTGGTATGGGTACCGGGCAGGCAGAGCACGCCGTCCCAGTTCGGTCGCGTACGCAGAAATCCGGCGATCTGCGTTTCCTCGCCGCGCATGACGTCGGGCGGGTCCAGTTGCTTCAGACCGGGAACGACGAAAGCCCGTATGCGGGGGTGGGTGCTTGGCACGCGAACGGGCGCCGCAGGAACCGGGGCCGAGGGAACGGCTGCGTAAGGTGCTTCGACCCAGCCTTGTCGCGCGCCGACCATGCCGCAGGCGACGACATCCACCGGCGCGGTGTCCAGCCAACCCTCGATAAGGTCCAGCAACGCAGATTGGAATTCGCCTTTGGCGATCCGCGCCATGCCGTTATCTGACTGCGCCTGGTCCAGCACGGTGTCCGACCGCATGGCCCAGGCCCGCAGATGGGATGTTCCCCAGTCGACAGCGATCCATTCTGCTTTCATCGTTTCACCCCGTCGTCACAACGCCGCCATCGACCACCATGCACTGACCGGTCATTGCGCGACTGGCCACGGATGCCAGAAATAGGGTCGGTGCGATCATGTCTTCGGGCGTCAGGTGTTCCTTTAGGCATTGACGGTCCATATGCGCTGCCAGATCTTCGGGCGTCGCCCATTTGTCCAGCTGTTTCTGCGTCAGCACCCAGCCCGGGGCCAGGGCGTTCACTCGGATATTCCGTGGCCCCAGTTCGCGGGCCAAAGACCGCGTCATCCCGGTGATTCCGGCGTTCGACGTGGTGTATATCGGATATCCTGCATTGCCCATCATATAGCTGATTGAGCTGAAGTTGATGATCGAACCGCCTGCGTCCTGCATCTGGCGCGCGGCTTCCTGACAGGCGAAATAGTAGGCTTTGAGATTAACCTCGATCATCCAGTCCCAGAACTCGGGTGTGGTGTCGGAAAGCTCATGCCGCTTGTCATTGGCTGCGTTGTTCACAAGCACCTTGATGGGGCCATTGGCTTCGGCTGCTTTGGCCATGGTGGCGTGTAACAGCTCGGTATCGGTGATGTCGCCCTGCAAAAACAGCGGTTCGCGGCCATGCTTGTCCCGCATTTCGGCAACAAAAGCACTGGCATCCGACCGGCCAATGAAGGCGACATTGGCACCCTGGGACAAAAAACCGTCGGTCAGCGACGCGCCAACCCCGGATCCACCGCCGGTAATGAAGACGGACGCGCCGTTCAGGTCGTTGAATGTGGCGGGTTGGTCCATCAGTGGCTCTCTCTGGTGACGAGGCGGGTGTCTTTGCCCACAAGAAAATCCAGGTCCGCGCCCTGATCGGCCTGAAGAACGTGATCGATATAGAGCTTTGCGTACCCACGAGTGTAATGCGGGGCATCCGGTTGCCACGTAGCGCGGCGGGCGTCCAGTTCTTTTTTGTCGACCAGCAGTTCCATCTCGCCTTTGCTGGCTGAAATGCGAATGCGGTCCCCGGTCTTGACCAGCGCGAGTGGCCCACCGGCC
Source organism: Ruegeria sp. CH11 (assembly GCF_056537105.1). Classification (NCBI taxonomy): domain Bacteria; kingdom Pseudomonadati; phylum Pseudomonadota; class Alphaproteobacteria; order Rhodobacterales; family Roseobacteraceae; genus Ruegeria; species Ruegeria sp. CH11. Next base: position 258,660 of record NZ_JBQFQX010000005.1, on the reverse strand, counting down.
TGCGCTTCGGGGCTGACATGCAGGATGACAGTGCCAAAGGCGGTGCCTGACATACGTGCATCAGAAACACGGATCATGTCGCGTACTCCGTCTTTGACCAGCTTGGCTGGGATCGGCATATTGCCGACCTCGGGCATGCCCGGGTAACCTTTGGGGCCGCAGCCTTTGAGAACAAGGATGGTCTCGGGCGTCACCGGCAGATCTTCGCGGTCGATATTGGCCTTCAGGTCTTCGATGTTTTCAAAAACATAAGCCTCGGCTTCGGTTTCCAGCAATTCATCCGTCGCTGCCGAGGGTTTCACGATAGCCCCGTTCGGGGCCAGGTTGCCGCGCAGAACGCGCAGACCAGCAGCGGGTTTAACGGGCGCGTCAAAGCTGTGGATGACCTCGCGGTTATAACATTCAGCCCCTTCGAAGTGGGCCGCGATATCCTTGTTCAGCACCGTTTTTGCAGGGCGCAGGAAAGGTTTGAGCTCCTTCAGCACCGCAGGCACGCCGCCTGCGTAGCAGAAATCTTCCATCAGATATTTTCCCGAAGGCATACAGTTGACCAGCAGCGGGATTTCCGAACCGATCTCGAAATCCTTGAGTGTCAGATCCACGCCCACCCGGCCAGCCAGTGCCAGCAAATGTACCACAGCGTTGGTCGATCCTCCCACGGCGGCGTTGGCCAGAATGGCATTTTCGAATGCTTCTTTGGTCAGAATATCCGAAGGTTTGAGGTCTTCGTCCACCATCTCGACAATCCGCTTGCCGGTCAGATGCGCCAGGGCCATGCGGCGAGCGTCGACCGCAGGCAGCGCCGCGTTAGTGGGCAGGCTCATGCCCATCGCCTCGACCAGTGAGGCCATCGTGGACGCGGTGCCCATGGTCATGCAGACGCCTGCGCTGCGTGACATGCCGGATTCCGCGTTCATGAAATCCTGAAGGGTCATCTCTCCGGCGCGGACCTCTTCCGAGAACTTCCAGACATCCGTGCCCGAGCCGATATCCTTGCCTTTGAATTTGCCGTTCAGCATCGGGCCGGAACTGACCACGATCGAGGGCAAATCGACCGAGGCCGCGCCCATCAATTGCCCCGGAGTGGTCTTGTCACAGCCACCCAGCAACACGACCCCGTCAATGCCATAGGCGCGGATGGATTCCTCGACATCCATGGCAAGCAGGTTGCGGAACAGCATCGCGGTGGGCTTCATCTGCGTTTCGCCCAGCGACATGACGGGGAATTCGACCGGGAACCCTCCGGCCTCCCACACGCCGCGCTTCACGCCCTCGGCCAGATCGCGCAGGCCCGAGTTGCAGGGGGTCAGTTCCGACCAGGTGTTGCATATGCCGATGATGGGGCGTCCATCGAATGCGTGATCAGGAAAGCCCTGGTTTTTCATCCACGACCGGTGGATGAACCCGTCCTTGTCGAGTTTTCCGTACCAATGCTGAGAGCGGCGTTTCGTCATGTTCTGGTGTGGCTTTTTGTGGCTGAAGTTGGAATTGAGTATTTTCGAAAAGATGAAGATCAGGCGGCGCGGGCCGGGCGGCACCAGTCAGGCAGCCAGTCGGAATGGGCGGTCAGCAAGTCGCTGACAAGGCTGCGGATCTGACGCAGGTCCAACTCGGCAGCCGTATGCGGGTCCATCATTGCGGCGTGGTAGATATGCTCGGGGTTCTGATCGACCAGAGCGCGCACCGTCAACTCCTGCACGTTGATCTGTGTGCGCATCAGTGCAACCAGTTGCGGCGGAATGTCTGTGACGACCGACGGTTGCACACCATTGGAATCCACCAGACAAGGGGTTTCGACCGCAGCGCCTAAGGGCAGCTGCGGAATCTGACCGGTGTTTGGCAGATTGCCATAGGCCGTATAGGCTGTGTCGGTGACAATGGCGTTCATCAGATCTGCTGCGAATTCGTGGCTGCGAATGACCTCGATATCGCGGCCGTCGGTCAGTGTTTTTGCCTGCTCTTTCCAGTTGGCAACCTGCTCGATGCAGCGTTGCGGATACTCATCGAGTGGGATCGAAAACTGCTCAATCAGGTCTTGCCGCCCGTCCTTGATGAACCAGGGAACGTATTCCGCAAAATGTTCGGAGCTTTCGGTGCAGAAATAGCCCAGATGGTCCATGACCTCATAACGCACCTTGTTGGGGCAGCGCGGCATCAGCAGTGGAGCCTTTGGCAGCCTGCCGCTGGCATAGCCCTGACGCAGAGCAGGGTAGAGGTCGCGCCCCTGATGTTCCAGGCGCAGGAAGAATGCCACGTGGTTTACGCCCGCAACCCGATAGCGAATGTCCGCTTTGGGCAAATCCAGATCATGCGCCAGTTCCTCGACCGTGTTCTGCACCGAATGGCAAAGGCCCACGTGCTTCAGGGTCGGGAAACGTTCAGCCAATGCCCAGGTGTTAATGGCCATCGGATTGACGTATTGCAGCAGAGTGGCATTCGGGCATAGCTGCATCATGTCATTCGCGACATCCCACAGAACTGGGACGGTACGCAGACCGCGCATGATGCCGCCAATGCCCAACGTGTCGGCAATGGTTTGACGCAGACCGTATTGTTTGGGGATTTCGAAATCCGCGACCGTGCAAGGTTCGTACCCGCCGACCTGGAATGCGGTGATGACGAAATCTGCGCCGTCCAACGCAGCGCGGCGGTCTGTATGCGTGGACACCGTTGCGCCGGTCCCGACCGAACGGATCATTGCCTTTGCGACCGCCTCGCTTTCACCGAGGCGCTGCGGGTCGATATCCATCAGGGCGAAATGGCTGTTGGCCAGGGCAGGGGTCAGCAGGGCGTCGCCCACGATGTTCTGCATGAAGATCGTGGAACCAGCCCCAACGAATGCAATTTTTGTCATTTTACCGCTCCGAGGGTCAGACCCGCGATGAAGTGTTTCTGCATCAGAAAGAACATGGCCACCGGCGGCAGCGCCGCAACGATGGAACCGGCACTCATCAACTGATAGGCGGCGCGGAACTGCGCATTAAAGCTGGTGATCCCCGCGGTGACGGGCTGGCTTTCAGCGCCTTGTGTCAGGACCACGGCCCAGAAATAGTCGTTCCAGATGAAGGTGAAGATCAGCACGCTGAGCGCAGCGATGGCAGGCTTCATCAGCGGTAGAACCACGTACCAGAATATGCGCCATTCGCTGATACCCTCGACCCGCGCAGCCTCGATCAGCTCGAATGGAAGCGCTCGGATGAAGTTGCGCATGAACAGCGTGCAGAATCCGGTCTGAAAGGCGATGTGGAACAGCACGAGGCCGGTCTTGGTGTTGTAGAGACCCAGTTCCAGCGTCAGGTCGCGCACCGGGACCATCAGGATCTGGAAAGGTACAAAATTCCCCGCGACGAACATGAAGAAGATCCAGAGGTTCGATTTGAACTTGTAGATGCCGAGCGCGAAGCCGGTCATGCAGCTCAGCGCGACACATCCGATCACTGTCGGGACAGTGATCAGGAACGAATTCAGCAGATAACGCGGCATATCCGAGTTGAAGAAGACCTGTCCATAGTTGAACGCGCCTTCAAAGCTCGAGGGCATGCCCCAGTAGTTGGCGTTGGTGAAATCCGCTGCAGGTTTGACCGAGAACAGCGCCACCGCAAGCAGCGGCCCGAGCCACAGCAGCAGCGCAAGAGGCAGCATGGCCTGATAGGTGATCTGTGCTGCGCGGGGTTGTTTTTCGATGGGTCTGGGAAACATCTTAGTGCCCCTTCTCTTCGCGGTACATCGACCACAGGAAATAGGCGATGAAACAGAGCATGATCAGGAACAGGATCACGGCGATGGCAGCACCGTATCCCATGCGGAAGCCATATTCGGACAGCGCCACCTCGAACATGTAGTAGGCCAGGACGCGGGACGATCCAAATGGGCCACCTTGGGTCATGATCGAGATCAGGTCAAAGCTGCGCAAGGCACCAATGATGGTGACGACAAAGGCGATGAACGTGGCGGGGCGCAGTTGCGGAAGGATGATGAACCACAGCATCTTTGCGCCTTTTGCGCCATCCAGACGTCCGGCCTCAATCTGTTCGGGGTCCACTGCGTTCAGGCCGGTCAGATACAGGATCATGCAATAAGCCGTCTGCGGCCATAAGCCTGCGAAAATGATGCCATAGGTCACGAACCTCTCGTCACCCAGCACGTTCAGAGGGCCCATGCCGAACAGGCCGAGGAATTCATTCAATAGGCCGAAGGTTGGGTCGTAGAACCAGGTGAAGACAAGCCCGACGACAACCTGAGAGATGACAAAGGGAAAGAAAAACAGTGACTTGTAGAGTCGGATTCCCCAAACCGTCTGGTTCAGGAACAAGGCGATGAACAGTCCCCCTGGAATTGCGAGGAGGTAAAGGATCAGCCAGATCAGATTGTTTTTGAGCGAGATATAGAACGCATCCCGATCGACCCATTCCCAATAGAGGTCTTCGTAGTTGCGAAAGCCCACATATTCGGCAGCTCCAAGCCCATCCCATTCATAGAGGGACAGGTTGAAAGACTGAAATAGGGGCAAAATGACATATACGAAAAAGAACAGCAGACCGGGGGCCAGAAACAACCACGGCGCGATACGCTGTTGGTTTCTGTGGAACCAGCTTTCCTGTTCGGGGGCGTCTGCGGCTACGGTCATCGGAGTTCTCGGCTCTGGTTGAAGCAAGGCGGACAGTCGTCCGCCTTACGATTTGCAAAGGTGTAGGCCGGGCTTCAGCCCGGCCATACCCTGATCAGTTGTCGTAGATACGCTCACGAGCGCGGTCTAGTTTGGCCAGAATCCGGTCCAGATTGTCCGGCTTGACCATGAATTCCTGGAAACCTTCCATCGAAACTTTGGCCATTTCCGCTGGTGCGTCGCGGTCCCAGAACTGGGCAACACCGCCAGGGCTGTTTGAAGACAGCATCTCAAACCCTTGGACTAGGAACTTGTCATCATCGACTGAGGATTGTGCATTCACTGGCAGTTGCCCGAGGTTCGCGCCGTTATTGATTTCGGTCTGCTCCTCTGCGGAAACCACATGGCGCAAAAATTCGCGCGCGGCTTCTTTGTTCGATGCGTTCGCAGGGATGTGGAACGTATCGGTCGGTGCATCTTCGGCCAGCTCAACGTCCGGGTTAATCGCGACGAACTGGTAGAAGTCCAGTTGGTCGTCAGTCAGTCCCGCCTCGCGCAGCGGCGCAACAGCGAAGTTGCCCAACAATATCGCAGCGGCATCTCCCCGTACGATAAGGGGCAGCGATTCCTGCCAACTGCGCGCCGTATGGTCATCAGGGAAGGCACCCATATCGACCAATTGTCTCCAGTTGGCAAAGGTCTGCTTTACACGATCATCTTCCCAGCTAACCTCACCGTTGGCCAGCTGGTTGTGAAAGTCGTACCCGTTGGTGCGCATGTTGAGATAGTCGAACCAGCCTCCGGCGGTCCAATAGTTCCGCGTCCCAATTGTATAACATGTACGCCCGGAATCGACGATCTTCTGGCAGTTCGCCAGTTCTTCTTCCCAGGTTGTTGGCTCGGATAGACCCAGTTCGTCAAAGATGTCTTTGCGGTAGTACACACCCCACTGATAGTAGGTATAGGGCACACCCCACTGCTTACCGTCGAGGGTCATCGCACCCTTGGTGGAGGCCAAGTTTTCGGCGATCTCCGGCTCGGTCCAAAGATCGGAAACGTCCTCGAACAAACCGGCTTCAACATAGGGCTTCATGCGGTTGGCTGCGTACCAGTTCGCAACATCCGGCGTGTCCGCCGTCAGAAAATTGCGGATTTGGGTCTTGTAGGCCTCGCGGTCGATCACGGTGGTTTCGATCTCCAGACCCGGGTGCTTTTGCTGGAACCGTTCGATCATCGCTTCCATCGTCGCGCGCGGCGCCGGGTTGGATGTATCGAGGAATATTCGCAGCTCGCCGGTCAATTCAGCGGCCACGGGCGCAGCAAGTGCGACGCTGGCCGCCAGAGCGGCGGCAGTACGTTTGAACATGGAATGCATGGTTTCCTCCCTTAGCTTCCATTTTCTTTTTAAGGTTCCAAATAATGAAACCAAGTTTTATATATTGAAAACTACACATCGACTCGGTTAGTCTTGTCAAGACCCTCGTGCCTTTGGCCCGGGGAAATGGGAGGAGATCGCGGAGCCGTGGCAGGTGACGGAACGATAGGCAAAGCATGTGATGTGCTGGATCAGGTGGCGGCCTTTGGTCGCCCTGTGCGATTCGCAGAGCTGCTGGACCACAGCGCCTTTCCAAAGGCGACCCTGTATCGGTTTCTGCAATCCCTGACCAATCAGGGCATGTTGTCCTATGACCCCGAAAGACAGACCTATACGCCGGGAATGCGGCTTGTCCGTCTGGCGCATGCCGCGTGGACGCAAAGCTCGCTGGCACCTATCGCGCGGCCTTATCTGGATGCACTCAGCCGGGAAACCGGCGAAACGGTGCATCTTGCGCAGCTTGATTCCAATCAGGTGCTGTATGTTGACAAGCGCAATGCGGCGCAACCGGTCGAAATGTACTCGCAAGCCGGCAAGGTCGGTCCGGCATATTGCACCGGCGTCGGCAAGGCGATGATGGCCTATCTGGATGACGAGGCGCTGACCAAAGCGGTTTCGCAGCAAAGCTATCACCGCTTTACGGACAAGACTTTGACCGATGAGGCCGCGCTGCGCGCTGACCTCGCGCTGATTCGGAAACGTGGATACGCGGTCGACGATGAAGAGCACGAGCCCGGCATCATCTGCGTGGCCTGTCCGGTCCTGACCCCGGGCAACCGGATGCTGGGCGCAATCTCGGTCACCGGATCGACAGAAAGAATGGATTTCAATCAGTTGGAGGCTTGGGTCCCGCGTGTCCGCTATGTGGCGGAACAGATCGGTACCGAGGCTCAGGCATGGCGGTTCCCCGAGACCCGCGCAAATGTAGTCAATGACAGGATGCAAGCGACATGACAGGCGTGACACTGAATCAGGCAATCAAAAGATACGGCCAAACGCAGGTTATCCACGGAATTGACCTGCAGATCGAAGATGGTGAATTCTGTGTGTTCGTCGGCCCCTCGGGCTGCGGGAAATCCACATTGTTGCGCATGATCGCTGGGCTCGAAGAGACCTCGGAAGGGCAGATCCAGATTGGCGCGCGGGATGTAACCCACATAGACCCGGCCAAACGCGGGGTTGCGATGGTGTTCCAGACCTACGCGCTTTATCCGCATATGACCGTGGCCGAAAACATGGGGTTCGGCCTGCGGATGAACGGTGTTGCAAAATCCGAGATCGATCAGAAGGTTCAGGACGCTTCGAACATCCTGAAGCTGGATCAGTATCTCAAACGCAAGCCCAAGGCGCTATCGGGGGGGCAGCGTCAGCGTGTCGCGATCGGTCGCGCCATCGTGCGCGGTCCCGAGGTATTCCTCTTCGACGAACCCCTGTCGAACCTTGACGCAGAATTGCGGGTCGAGATGCGGGTCGAGATTGCCCGTCTGCATAACGAGATCGGCGCGACCATGATCTACGTGACGCATGACCAGGTCGAGGCGATGACGATGGCCGACAAGATCGTCGTGTTGCGGGACGGGCGTATTGAACAGGTTGGCGCTCCGATGGATTTGTATCGCAACCCGGATAACAAGTTCGTCGCGGGTTTCATCGGATCCCCGGCGATGAACTTTCTGGACTGTGACGTTGTGGACGGCACCGTACGTCATCCGGCGCTGACCGAGGCCATCCCGGTCACTGACGGAGTGCCCGCAGACGCCAAAAAGGTGACTTTGGGCATCCGGCCCGAACACATTCAGGTCGATCGCAACAGCGATACCTGCACAGTTGATCTGACCGAGGCATTGGGCGGCGTATCCTACTCCTATCTAATCACGCCAAATGGCGACAAGCTGATCGTGGAAGAACGCGAAGATCAACGCAGCACCCAAGGTGAGCGGATTGGCATTTCCGTGCGTCCCGAACGCGCCATGCTGTTTGACCCGGAAAGTGGTTTGCGGCTGCGGTAAGGCCTATTGCAAAAAAGACGACTCGGGCGCGCCGATCATCAGCTTCGGCGCGTTTTTTCTTGTCCAATTTCTTGTTCTGGATTTTGTATCCAAAATCCGATAACCAGTGAAACGAACAATTAGCCAGGCGGAGACAAGCCGATGTCCACGACCGTTTTTTCCGGCACGATGCCGGCCCTGATGACCCCTTGCACCTCAAGCCGCGAACCGGATTTCGACGCGCTTGTGCGCAAGGGAAAGGAAATGATCTCGGTAGGTATGTCTGCCGTGGTCTATTGCGGGTCGATGGGCGATTGGCCGTTGCTGAGCGACGCGCAAAGAATGGATGGCGTCGCGCGGTTGGTCGATGCGGGCCTGCCGGTCGTTGTCGGAACCGGTGCAATCAATACGAAATCTGCCGTTGCGCATGCGGCCCACGCTCAGAACGTTGGCGCAGCGGGTCTGATGGTCATCCCGCGCGTGCTGTCGCGCGGAAGCTCTCCGACCGCGCAACACAACCATTTCAAGGCAATACTCTCGGCTGCGCCAGACGTGCCAGCCATCATCTACAACAGCCCCTATTACGGATTTGCCACCCGAGCAGACCTGTTCTTTGCCTTGCGGGCTGAACATCCGAACCTTGTCGGTTTCAAAGAGTTCGGCGGTCGGGAAGATTTGCGCTATGCGGCCGAAACGATCACAAGTCAGGATGATCAGGTCACCTTGATGGTCGGCGTGGATACCGAGGTGTATCACGGTATCGTCAATTGCGGCGCGACCGGCTCGATCACCGGAATTGGAACCGCTTTGCCGCGCGAAGCCCTGTTGTTGTCGGCGCTCTCGCATAAAGCCGCAAACGGACATGCCGAAGCCCGCATGCGCGCGCAGGAACTGACCGAAGCCTTCCATGTCCTGTCCAGCTTCGATGAAGGCCCCGATCTGGTGCTGTATTACAAACATTTGTTGGTGTTGAACGGCGAAGACGAATACCGCCTGCACTTCAATGAAACGGACGCTTTGACCGATGCCCAACGGAACTATTGCGAGCAACAATATAGCCTGTTCCAGAACTGGTTTGCGGATTGGTCCAAGCAGGGTGGGGTGATCGCCGAATGCATGTGATCGACAGCCATACCGGAGGCGAGCCCACGCGCGTCATCCTGGATGGCGCACCTGATCTGGGGTCCGGTCCGCTTGCTGATCGTGCGCGTAAGCTGGCGACCGAACATGAGGGGTTCTATCGGTCCGTCATGCTCGAGCCGCGGGGCCAGCCTGCAATGGTCGGCGCGCTGCTGGTTGAACCTGTTGACCGATCCTGTGTGACCGGAGTGATCTATTTCGACGTCGATGCTGTGTTGGGCATGTGTGGCCATGGCACCATCGGATTGACAGTCACGCTTGCGCATCTGGGACGCATCAACATTGGTACGCACCGGATCGAAACGCCTGCCGGGGTTGTGACCGTCGAATTGCATGATGCAAACACGGTAACCGTAACAAATGTTGAAAGCCGCCGCGTGCGCCGCTCCATCTCGCTGGACGTACCGGAAAATGGTTTAATCACCGGCGATGTGGCCTATGGCGGCAACTGGTTCTTCATCGTTGATCCCAGCCCCATACCTGTTGAAGCCAGCAATATTCATCAACTGACGCATCTGGCCGTGGCCATCCGGGAAACCGCGATCGCGCAGCGTGCAGGGGGCGAAAACGCAGAACCGGTCGATCACGTCATTCTGCAAGGGACGGCTGCGTGTGACGGATCGCACGCGCGGAATTTTGTTTTGTGTCCGGACGACAACTATGATCGCTCACCCTGCGGAACCGGATGTTCGGCGCTGCTGGCTTGTCTGGCTGCCAACGGTACGCTGGCCGCTGGGCAAGAGATCGTTCAGGAAAGTGTCATCGGCAGCACATATCGTCTGTCATTTCAGCCCGGCACGTCCGGAGGTGTCATCCCTAAGATCACCGGTCAGGCTTACGTCATATCGGACTCAACATTGATGTTTGACCCGCGCGATCCCTTTCGCGCCGGGATTGAGCTGTAAGGACAAGCCATGCGGAGCAGCAAAACCATCCATGTTATCTCGGCCCATGCCGAAGGCGAGGTGGGCGATGTCATCGTCGGCGGCGTTGCCCCACCTCCGGGCGAAACAATCTGGGATCAGCGCAGTTTTATCGCAAGCGACCAGACCCTTCGGAGCTTTGTCCTGAACGAACCACGCGGCGGTGTATTCCGCCATGTCAATCTGCTGGTGCCGCCCAAACACCCCGACGCTGATGCGGCATTCATCATCATGGAGCCTGAAGATACGCCGCCGATGTCCGGTTCGAATTCAATCTGCGTGGCAACCGTGCTGCTGGACAGTGGCATCCTGCACATGCGCGAACCTGAAACGCAACTGACGCTCGAAGCGCCCGGAGGGTTGGTGCGCGTACGGGCCGAGTGCCTAAACGGCAAGGCCGAGCGTGTTTTCGTGCAGAATGTGCCCAGCTTTGCCGACAAGCTGGATGCGCAAATCGAAGTCGCGGGGATCGGAACGCTGCGTGTCGACACGGCATTTGGCGGCGACAGTTTTGTGATCGTCGAGGCGGCGGACCTGGGGTTTGATCTGACGCCGGAGGAAGGGGCTGATCTGGCGCGGACCGGAGCGCGGATCACGGATGCGGCCAACGAACAGCTGGGCTTCAGCCATCCGGGCAAGGACTGGAACCATATTTCGTTCTGCCAGTTTGCTGGACCGATAAAGCGGCAAGGGGATATTTTGACTGGCCGAAACACGGTGGCGATCAAGCCGGGTAAGCTGGATCGTTCGCCTTGCGGCACCGGGGCATCGGCGCGGATGGCGGTCATGCTGGCCAAGGGGCAGATGCAGGCAACAGATCGCTATCACGCACGCTCGGTCATCGACAGCGAATTCCGCTGCCGGATTGTTGATCGGATTGACCTGAACGGACGTCCGGCGATCATTCCCGAAATCTCGGGCCGGGCGTGGATCACCGGCACGCATCAGCACATGCTGGACCCGGACGATCCATGGCCCGGGGGTTACCGTCTGGGCGACACCTGGGGGGCCAGGTGATGTCGAACCGCGCAATCACCCGGCAAAGCCTTCCCGAAGTGATCGCAAGCGATCTGCGCGAACGTATCCTCAGCGGCGAGCTGGCCGAAGGTGAAACGATCCGGCAAGAGGCTCTGGCCGATGACTATGCGGTGTCCCGCATGCCTGTTCGTGAGGCGTTGAAACGACTGGACGCAGAAGGCCTGGTGCAATTGGCCAACAACCGCGGCGCAACAGTCACCACGCACTCACCTGAAGAGATCGCCGAAATTTTCGACCTGCGCAGCTTGCTTGAGGTCGATCTGTTCCGCCGGGCGATTCCCGAATTGACCACGGCTCAACTGGGACGGTGTCAGGATATCCTGACAAAGATGGAAGCATCTTACGACGCGGATGACATCGCCCAATGGGGGGCACTGAACCAACGATTTCACGCGGCGCTTTATGCCCCGGCCGGTCGCGGTCTGACCAACGACTTGCTGCACCGAATCTCTCTGCAATCCGACCGATACATCCGCATGCATCTGAGCGTCATGCAGCAACGGGAAGCGGCCCGGCGGGAACATCGCGAAATGCTTGAACTGGCGCAGGCTGGTCAGGTCGACGCAGCCTGCGACCTGCTGGTTTCGCATATCGCGCGGGCCAAAGAACAATTGCTGGCTCTGATGGCCGCCCGACATGCGGACAAAGCCTAGCCTTTCTGATTGAATATCAAACGGGCGGTCACCGGAACGGTGCGGGTGATACCCGGCAATTCCGCCAGTTCCATCAGTTTGTCGACACCGGCAGATACACCCGCATCTTCGGTGCTGATGAAAACCATATCGTTGGTCGAAACCATGACCGCGTCCTTTGCCACGCGCAGAATGAACATATCCGTGTAGAACTCGACATCCGTACCAGCTAGCTCCAGCGCCGCGTCGACCTCGACCGTCGTGCTTGCACCGACGTCCAGTTCCGAGACTGCTGCCATGTCGATCTGAGCGGTCAGTTTTGCCGTGGCAACCTTACGAAAGACATGTTCGATCATCCGTTCATTGCGAATGTCGATATTGGTTTCCACCGAGGACAGATCGATGTCGATCTCAACTTCACCCTCCTCGCTGACATGGCCGCTCAGGTTGGTGAAGGAATTGACCTCACCAATATCGTCGATCTTGATGGTTCCGTACGCCAGGTGAGAGGCTTCGGAATTCAACGTCCAGTCCGCCGCCCATGTCGGCCCTGCAATAATTGTCGACGCAATCGTGATTGTTTTCAGCAGAAGTTTCATTTCTTTCCTCCAAAGTTTATGCCAGTTCAGAACAAGCGGGCCAGATCCCATGCAAAGACAAACACGCGCAGGTTTCGGTTTATTCGATGAATGGCGAAGTAAGTTCCGAACAGGCCGTTCGCGGCGCCATCCAGACACATTCCAAACGGGTGTGGCGTTTCGGCTTGGCGCTGTCCGGTGCATCCGACATTGCAGATGATCTGCTGCAGGCCACGTGCCTGCGGGCGTTGGAACGTCACCATCAGGTTACTTCGCATGCCCGGCTGGACAGCTGGCTGATGACGATTTGCCGATCAATCTGGCTGAATGAGCTGCGCGCGCGCTCGGTTCGCAAGGCGCAGGCCCTGTCTGTTACGCCCGAGGCGGATTTGGTTGCAATCGGTCCTGACGCAGAAACGAATATTTTTGCTGCTGAAGTGTTTGAACAAGTGATGGCACTGCCAGAGGCGCAGCGCGAAACCGTAGTCCTTGTGTTCGTCGAGGGATACAGCTATCGCGAAACCGCTGCCATGCTGGACGTACCCATCGGTACAATCATGAGCCGGCTTTCCAACGCCCGGCAGAAACTGAAAACCGTGTTGCAGCACGATGCGGCCGACATCGTGCAACGGAGTGGCAAATGAAGGTCTCCGACGAAACGCTTTTGGCTTACCTCGATGGCAGCCTGGACGAAGCGCAGGCGGCCGCGATCGAGGATGCGGTTGCCGAGGATTCCGCGCTTGAGGCTCGTCTGATGGCGCTGGATCCAATTGCACCGGTGGTTCGGCAGGTCTTTGATGCCGTGCCGTCGAAGCCCTTGCAGGTCGATTTGCCCGACCCGCAGCCTGTCGCCCATGCGACAGCGGGGGCAGGCCCGCTGCGATTGCTGGCTGTTGCGGCCTCGGTCGCGGTAATTGCGGCGTCGGCGACTTATTGGGCGACACGCCCGGCCGAGTTGGGTTGGGCGCAGCAAGCGGCGATCTATCAGTCGCTCTATTCGCCGGACACGATCCTTGAACTCGACAATTCACCGCAGGCACTGGACGCCCAGTTCGCTCAGGCCGAAGCGCAGCTGGGTCGGTCTCTGAATCGGGGCGCGCTTGAAAACTTGCCCGGGCTGGATTTGAAGCGGGCGCAGGTTCTGTCGTTCAAAGGCAAACTTTTGGTTCAGGTTGTTTTTGCCGATGCCGAGGGGCAACCATTTGCATTCTGCGTCATCCGGCAAGGCCAGGCGGCCCCGAACAAAAACGTCAATGAGGCGATCCTCAGCGGCCTCGCCACCGCGACTTGGGCCAGGGACGGCTATGGCTATATGTTGCTGGGAAGCGACGATCAGGTGGATCTGACAGACAGGCTGAACAGCCTGCAAAACATCTTTAGTGGCTGACCTGTCAAAATTGGTGAAAATCGCTTGTGAACGGCGCTAAATGCTCAAAGAATACCGGGTATGAAGCCAAAAACGGTGCAATCAGTTTCTGACGACGACGATGCGGAACTAGGACCGCAAAGCATCTATGATGCAGATCCTCCGGACGAGGAGGATCTTTGGTTCCTTCCCCCCAAGGATGGCAGCGAAACAGACGACTTTTTGCCGCCCTTGCCGCGCGCAGAGCGAAATTCGCTATTTGATGTGCGGGATTGGCGTGCCGCGCAGGCCGAGTTGGCGTTTGAATTGGCTGAATTGTCGGCGACCTTCGGCGCGTTGGACGAACGGTTGCGGGCGGGTCCAAAAGGGTGGGGGCACCGGCTTGCATTGATGGAAGTATCGGATCTGGGTTGGTGGACCGGCGATCGGGTTAGCGTGGATCGTCTGGCCCTGTGGACCGGGCTGCGGATCGGTGCCACCGGCGATGACGTGCAGGCGCTGTCGCGCGCCGGTTGGGCGGTGCGACGACTGACAATGCGCGCGGGCCCGTCCGAGGGCGGCTGGCAGAGCGGGTTGACCGCATTTCTGGACCGTCAGGCACAGGGTATCGAGGATGTGCCTGAGGCAATCGCCGATCTTGCCGACGTCCTGCATGAGACCCAGAGTTTGCATCCGGTCACGCATGCCGCAGTTGCCTTTCATGCTTGGCGCGCGATCTCACCGGGGATCGGACAGGATACCGAGGCCGCAATCATCGCGGCCCGCCACGCCGCCAGCATGGGAAGGGGCGGCGCGTTGTTCATGCCTCTGGCACTGTCGGGACCGGGCGCACTGCGCGGTGCAGGCGAACCGGTTGAGAAACTTGCAGCTTGGCTCAATGGTGCCGGTCAGGCGGCGTTGGCCGCATTGCTGCACCTTGATCGCATCTCGACATGGGAAGAGCGGGCTCGAGACCTCATCAGTGATCTGAGCGGCCGTACCCCCCCGGTATTGGTTGACGTGCTGACCGCATGGCCGATGGTGTCCGCTCCGCTGGCCGAAGAACTGACTGGCGCATCACGTGCTGCGGCCCAAAGAAACCTGGATATCTTTTCGCGCCGCGGATTGATCCGCGAGGTTACCGGGCAGGGCCGCTACCGAGTCTGGACCGCAGACCTTTAGACCGTCCGCAAGGCTGCGGACGGCCCACATCGATCAGAACCAGCGACCAATTGCCACGACGGTGGGCGCGATTGCCGTTTCGTCCGAGGCGGTCGCAAGCACTTTGACCACCACTTGAGCGTCGGTTGCGGTATCGCAACCCAGGAACCTGACACCCGCCCCACCGCTGCCGCTGGTTACCGGGACCGTGCCTGGCGCAAAGCCCACGGGAAATGTCCAGGTCGCGTCGGGGCTGGCAAACAAAGCGCCTTCACCACTGGTGCAAGCAACCGGATCCAGCGTGGCCGAACAGATTTGCGTGCCATCGGCAAAGCGCACGTAGTCGCCATTGGTCGTTGAGCCACGCTCGATTACCGCGCCGGACGGAAGACCGCCACTTTCTGAGACCACCCCCAGCAGGTTGCCCGGTCCATACCCATAGTCGGCGCGCATCAGGCGGCCTGACGTCGTGTCGCTGGCACTGGCCTGAACGGCGGCGCCGCTGGCTGCTCCGGTCGCCGGGTCGAACCGCATGGCTTCGATCCAGGTGCCGCCATCAGAGGAGACTTTGATCGAGAAGCCGGTGTCGCCGGACAAGCCCATCTCGGCATGGCCGGTCCAATTCGATTGGAACAGCAGCGATGCAGTATCACCTGTGCTGGCCTTGTTGATTTTTAACTGATGCCCACCGCCTTCATGGGTCAACAACGTTGCAGGGCCGCGGACCGACAATTTGTTTGTGCCGTCATACCCCGTCGCAATCCCGACACCGGGCAGGTTATCTGTCGCCACCGGCGGGCCCACCCAATCCGAACCGTCCCAGATCTTGAGCTGGTCCGAAGACAGATCCCAGGCCTGCCAACCGGCGATTGGTGCCAGAAAATGCCAGGCGGAATCGATCCAGGCGGCCAATTCATGGGCATGACCACTCCAATCCGCCGTCGGTGCAGGGCCCAACGCATGTATCTCGCCTTGATCTGGCACCGCTGGCGGCGTTGTCGCATCAGTGGAGGTCAACGTGAGCTGAACCGTCAGGTCCAACAGACGCAGTGCTTCGTTATGCGTCACATGTTTCTGCGCCTGAGACGGTTGCAGAAAGGGCAGGTTCAGTCTGGGTGTGTTTTGCGGCACGGGGCATCCTCCTATAGCTGTCGGCCCGACAATGATTGCGCGCCAAACTGCCTTGGATGTCGTGAATCCGGCCTGACTTGGCCGAACGCCCTCTCAAGCGCCTGTTAACGGATTTGCACTGCATTTGCCCGTCAGCTGCGGGCGTAAACGTCTTCGTAGCGAATGATGTCGTCTTCGCCCAGATAGGTGCCCGTCTGCACTTCGATCAGAACCATCGGTACTTTTCCGGGGTTCTTCATGCGATGCTTAGCCCCCAACGGGATATAGACAGACTGGTTTTCGGATACCAATTTCACCTCGTCGCCAATTGTGACCTCGGCGGTGCCTTCGACGACAATCCAGTGCTCGGATCGGTGGTGATGAGATTGCAGGCTCAGCGCCGCACCCGGATGGACATGAATGCGTTTGACCTGAAACCGGTCGCCAATCACCAGGCTTTCGAACCAGCCCCACGGTCGATGGTCTACCGGCAGCGATTCCGCCTGTTTCGCTCCCTTCGCTTTCAGCGCTTCGACGGCTTTCTTTACATCCTGAGAGCGGCTCATGTCAGCGACCAGAACCGCATCGGGCATGGCGACGGTGACGACGTTCTCGAGCCCCAGCGCAACGACCTCCTGCGCAGGGGATTCGGATCGTATCAGCACATTCCGACAGTCAATCGCAGTCACCTCGCCCATGGTCGCAACCCCGTCTGCATCGGGTGCGCCAAGTTCCTGAACAGCAGACCAACTGCCCACGTCCGACCATCCAGCCCCATAGGGCACCACGCTGAGGTTGCTGGCCTTTTCCATGACTGCATAGTCAAGCGAGATGTCCTGAACGCCGCTCCAGGATTCCGGGTCAAGCCGCAGGAACCCCAGATCGGTCTTGGCCTTGTCTACCGCCTCGCGCACGGGGGCCATCATGTCAGGCGCGTGTTTTTCGAAGGCCTGCAGAATGTCGCCAACGGCAAAAAGGAAAATACCGGAATTCCAAAGAAAACTGCCGTCCGAAACCATCGATTTGGCGGTGTCGAGATCGGGCTTCTCAACGAAACGATCCAATGGCACCGCCTCACCAGAAGGGTCGGGGGCTTGGCTAAGTTTCAGATAGCCATAACCGGTTTCTGGCCGATCCGGGGTAATCCCGAATGTCACAAGATCCTTGCGAGAGGTGATGGCTTTGACGCCCTGATTTACGGCCTCGTGAAAGGCATCCGGGTTTGGCACGACGTGATCCGAGGCAGCAACCAACATCACCGCATCTGGATGTTCCTTCGCCAGATACATGGCCGCAGCCAGCACAGCAGATGCAGTGTTGCGCCCTTCGGGTTCGATAAGAATTGGACCAGGATCAAGCCCAATCGCGGCCAATTGTTCGGGCACAATGAAGCGAAAGGCCTCGTTGGTCAGAATCAGCGGTTTGGCATAGGGCGCAGCATCCGGTCCACGCAAACGGGACGCACATTGCTGCAACAGAGTTGTATCGCCGATCAGGGGCACGAATTGCTTTGGATAGCTTTTTCGTGACAGGGGCCAAAGCCTCGTGCCTGACCCGCCGCACAGAATTACCGGGTAGACAATGCTCATGATGCCTCTTCCCTCCGATCAACTCGTTACATTAACTATCGCAACCAAAGCCGCTTAAGAAAAGCATATTTTTCTATTGGGCGGCCCGTTCTGCAGCAACGATATCCGTCAGATACTGATGCAGGTCGTCGCGCAGATCGTCTCGGGCCAGCGCAAAGGCGACGGTCGCTTGAAGAAACCCTGCCTTCGATCCGCAATCAAATCGCTGACCAGCGAATTTGTAACCAAATACGGGAACGCCATTGCCGATATCCTCGGCAATCGCGTCGGTCAGCTGGATTTCACCGCCGCTGCCTTTTTTCTTTTGGTTGAGGTTATAAAGAACCGAAGGGCCAAGGACGTAACGACCGATCACCGCCAAATTCGACGGCGCCTCGGCGGGATTGGGTTTTTCCACCATACCTTTGGTACGAACAACCGTGCCGCTGTTGTCAGCCACATCCAGAATTCCGTACGAGCTTGTCATTTCGTGCGAAACTTCCATCGCGGCGACCATGTTGCCGCCGGTTTCCTCGTAGGCCTCAATCATCTGCTGAAGGCAGGGCTTTTCGCCAGCGATCACGTCATCAGGCAGCATGACGGCAAATGGTTCGTCACCGATCAGGCGACGCGCGCACCAGACTGCGTGACCCAGCCCAAGCGCCTTATGCTGGCGGATATAGGCGATGGCGCCGCTTTCCATGTTGGTCGCGTTGAGCGTTTCAAGCAGGTCATCCTTACCTTTCGACTTTAGTTCCTGTTCAAGAACCAGATTGTGATCGAAATAGTCTTCCAACGCTGATTTCCCGCGCGAGGTCACAAAGATGAACTCCTTGATCCCGGCTGCCCGCGCTTCGTCGATTGCATATTGTACCAAAGGCCGGTCGACCAGGGTCATGATCTCTTTCGGGACTGACTTTGTGGCGGGCAAAAATCTGGTGCCCAGGCCCGCTACGGGGAAAATCGCCTTGGTGACCTTGCGTGTCATGTGACCTCTCGAATTCATAAAATTTCCGGCGCTTTGCTTGTCTGGCCGGAGCACTCTCATAGGGCGGGTCGCCCGATCAATCAACTTTGCCTCTCATAAAAGGCGATAACCGGTCCAAACCTGCCATTGGCCCGGCCCGGAGTCAAAGAAGTTAACGCGCCCCAGGCACCGCAAAGGGTGGTGGGGTGCGCTGATCACGTCTTTGTCATGATTGCTTCAAGCGGGTCATGCTCGGCGACAAAATGGTCCGGTGCGATCTCGTTGAGGCGCGGAACATAGTCCCCTTGCCCGGTCTCCAACCGGCTGGGCAGAAAGCGCAAAGCCGCCTTGGGGTCCATGGGCGAGGGCAATTCGCCGGGCAATTTGAGACGCTTGCGTGCGCGTTCCACATCCGGGTCCGGTATCGGGACCGCCGAGATCAATGACTTGGTGTATGGATGAACCGGATCCGAGCACACGATCTCGCCATCCCCCAGTTCGACTATGCGACCCAGGTACAAGACCATAATCCGGTTGGAAATCGCGCGGACCACCGACAAATCGTGGCTGATGAAGATCATCGATAGCCCGAACTCCTGTTGCAATTCACGCAACAATTCGACGATTTGCGCCTGAATGGACACATCCAGGGCCGAAACAGCCTCGTCGCAGATGATCAGTTTTGGTTTGTTGATCATGGCGCGGGCGATTCCGACACGCTGGTTCTGACCGCCGGACAATTCATGCGGATACCGGTTGATCATATTGGCCTTCAGTCCGACGCGCTCCATCATTTCGGCGACCATATCCTTGCGCTCACGCTCGGTCAGGTCTGGTCGATATGTTTTCAGCGGTTCAGCGATCGAGGCCGAGATGGTCATTCGGGGATCGAGACTGGCCAGAGGGTCCTGGAATACGATCTGCAAATCCTTGCGGTATTTGTTCAGCTCTGCCCGTTTCAGCCCGACAATCGGGTGGCCCAGCCAACTGACATTTCCGGCACTGGGTTCGATCAGTTGCAATACGGCTCGAGCCAATGTGGACTTGCCGCAACCGGATTCGCCCACAACGCCCAGCGTCTCACCCTTGCGAATGTCAAAGCTGACCCCGTCGACCGCTTTCAGCGGCACCTTGCGCCCGAACAGCCCGCCGGGAACATGTATCGGGAAATGCACCTTGACGTCATCGACTCGAAGCAATGGCTCCTCGGTCTTACCCAATGCCTTGGGCGCGTCGCCTGCATCGATGCGCGGCATCGCCTCGAGCAACGTTCGGGTGTATTCGTGCTGCGGCGCACGAAAGATCTCGCGCGTGTCGCCAGCCTCGACGAACTGGCCCAGACGCATCACTTGAATGCGATCACACATGCGCGCGACTACACCCATGTCATGGGTGATCAGGGCAATCGCGGTACCCTCGTCCTTTTGCAAACGCACCATCAGGTCAAGGATGTCGGCCTGTACGGTCACATCCAGCGCTGTTGTCGGCTCATCCGCGATCAGAAGCTTGGGATTGCACAGCATCGACATGGCAATCATCACTCGCTGGCGCATGCCTCCTGACAATTCATGTGGATATTGGTCCAGTCGCCGTTTGGCTTCAGGAATGCGCACGCGGTCCAGCCACTCCAGGCAGCGGGCACGCGCTGCAGAGCCTTGCAATCCCTTGTGCACCTGCAGAACTTCGCGCATCTGCTGGCCGACCCTCAGATGAGGGGTCAGGGCGGTCAGCGGGTCCTGGAAGATCATGCCCACGTCATCGCCACGGATCTGGTTCAACCCGTTCACCGGAAGGTTTAGTATCTCCTGACCGTTCAGCATCGCCGAGCCCGCGGCATGCCCCGCAGGCGGCAGCAATCCCATCGCAGCCATGAAGGTCTGGCTTTTGCCGGACCCACTTTCACCGACGATACCAAGGCATTCGCCTGGGTTGATGTCAAAGCTGATACCTTTGACGGCTTCGACAACACCATCGGGGGTGTCAAACCGGACGCTCAGGTCCTTAACAGAGAATAGGCTCATCTCAACGATCCTTCGGGTCCAGCGCGTCGCGCAATCCATCACCAATGAAGAACATGGTGATGATGATCGCGACATAGAATGTCAGCGGGTACAGCAGTTGCCACAGGGTTCCATAGCCCATCGTTCCGGCCCCTTCGGCGATCAGGCGCCCCAACGAGGTATAAGGTTCCGAAATCCCAAGGCCGAGGAATGAAATGAAACTCTCCGTCAGGATCATCTCGGGCACCAGAAGCGAGGCATAGACGATCACCACGCCCAAAAGATTGGGCAGGATATGGCGATACATGATGGTGAATTCACTGACACCGGCGGCGCGGGCGGCCTCGATGAACTCACGGTTCTTCAGGGTCAATGTCTGCCCCCGCACAATCCGGGCCATGGTCAGCCAACCTACGGCGCCAAGGGCGATGAACAACATGAAGAACGATCGCCCCGCGACAACCAGTAACAGGATAATGACCAGTGTTGCAGGAATCGCCAGAAGGATATCGACAAACCGCATCATGACACTGTCGGTGCGTCCGCCGATATATCCTGCGGCGATGCCATAACAGGTTCCAACGATCAAAGCGGTTGCGGCCCCGATCAGACCCACCAGCAGCGATGTCGTCGTTGCCTGAATGACCCGGCTGTACAAGTCGCGCCCCAGATCATCGACACCGAAATAGTGCCCGGTTTCAACCGAAGGCATGCCCATCCCGCGCACATCTCCCATGACGTTCCAGTCGATTTCTTCGTTGCTCCAGACGGCAAAATACGGCCCGATGATGGTGAACAGCACGATCAGTGCCAGAATGATAACGCTGGCCATCGCGGCCTTGTTGCGGACGAACCGCATCCGCGCATCTTGCCAGAGCGAGCGCCCCTGAATGACCGTGTAATCGGTGATTTCTTCCGCCAGATGGGCAGCTTTTTGTGATTTTCCAAGCATTGCCAGCCCCTCAATAACGGATTTTCGGATCGAACCAGGCGTAGGCCAGGTCGGTCAGCAGGTTCACGATCACGGTTAGCGCTCCGTACAGGATGGTGACTCCCAATAGCACCGCATAGTCCCTAGACAGGGCCGACCCGACATAGGCCTGACCCAGACCACCGGTCGAAAAGTAGATGTCGACAAAGACCGAACCGGTCAGCACATAGACAAAAACCGGGCCTAGGTAGGACACGACCGGCAATAGCGTCGGCTTCAACGCGTGACGCCAGATCACTGTGCGTGTGGGCAGCCCTTTGGCGCGTGCCGTGCGGATAAAGTTCGAGTTCAGGACTTCAAGCATCGACGACCGAGTGATCCGCGCAATCGACCCCATGTACGAGGTCGCCAGGGCAATCACCGGCATGATCAGATACTCCCACTGTCCGCCATTCCAGCCACCGCCCGGCAACCAACCCAGCCAAAGCGTGAAGGTCAGGATCAGGATGGGGCCCATGATAAAGTTCGGCAGGGCTTGCGCTGCAATACCCAGACCAACCGCGAAGTAGTCGATCCAGCTGTTATGCTTGATTGCAGCCGCGATCCCCAGGCCAACGCCGACAACGGTTGCCAGCAGGAAAGAGAGCGAACCGTAGGTCAAGGAGATCGGGAAACCCTGCGCAATAATGTCGTTCACGTCCCGGTCCTTGAACTTGAAGGACGGGCCGAAATCGAAATGCACGACGATGTTGTAGAGGTAGTCCCAAAGCTGCTTCCAAAGCGGCTGGTCCAGCCCATAGCGCGCCTCGATATTGGCGAGAACCTGCGGCGGCAGGGGCCGCTCCGAGGTAAAGGGCCCTCCGGGCGCGACATGCATCAGGAAAAAACAGGCGACGATCAGCAACAGGATCGTCGGAATGGCAACCAGTAGTCGCCGAACGCTGTAGGCAAGCATTTCATGCCCCCATGTTTATTGGCCCTGCCCCGAAGTGTTTCCGGGACAGGGCGTGGGTCAAAGACGATTACTCGGCGATCTTGTAGAGGTTCTTCGAGTACCAGTTCTGCTCGACATTATTCACCGGCCAGTTCCCGACATCACTGTCCATCATGTAGACACCGGCATAGTGGTAGATCGGGATCACAGGGGTTTCCTGCGCGATGATACGCTCAACCTCGGTATAGAGCGGTGCTGGGTCGTCAGAAGTTTTGGCATTGGCCAGCAACTCGTCAACTCGGGAATTGTTGTATTTTCCGTCATTGTAACCTGAATCAGACTGAAGCAGGTCAAGGAAGGTGGACGCTTCGTTGTAGTCGCCACACCATGCGCCGCGGGCCAAATCGAAATTCTGGTTACCGCGCTCTTCCAGGAACACTTTCCATTCCATGTTGGCCAGTTCGGCCTGAACGCCCAATTTCTGCTTCCACATCTGGCTCAGCGCCACGGCAACCTTCTTGTGGTTTTCCGACGTGTTGTAAACCATCTCAAAACTGAGCGGATTGTCGGGGCCATAGCCAGCCGCCGCGAGGAGTTCTTTGGCCAGTTCATCCCTTTCGGCCTGGCTCATAGACGCCATTTCAACTTCGGGAACGGTGAAACCTGCCGTTGCCTCTGGTGCAAAAGTGTATGCCTGCGGCTGTCCTCCAGCCATCACTTTTTCAGTGATGATGGCGCGGTCCACGGCAAGCGAGAGCGCCTGGCGAACATTGGGATCCTTGAACGCCTCGGGGCCGCCGTCTGACAGGTTGAAAGTGTAGTAGTAATTACATAGACGCGGAAAGCTGATCGCCTCGTCAGGGTGTTCATCTTTCAGGCGCGGATACTGACCGGCGGGGATTTCAGTGCGGTCCAGTTCACCGGCCAGATAACGGGTCAGAGCAACGTTTTCGTCATTGATCACCAGCGCCACAACTTTGTCGACAATAGTATTGCCGTTGTCCCAGTACATCTCGTTGCGCTCGCGTACAGAGCGTTCCTGCGGTAGATGTTCGGTCAGGATATAGGCGCCGTTCGAGACAATGTTTTCCGGCTTGGTCCACGCGTCGCCAAATTGTTCGATGACCTTTTGTGGGGCAGGGAAAGTGGTCGAGTGCGTGGTCATCTGCGGGAAATAGGGCAGCGGGGCGCTTAGCTTGATCTCAAGCGTTTTGTCATCAATGGCCTTGACGCCCAATTCGTCAACTGGTTTTTCACCTGCGATGATTGCGGCGGCGTTCTCGATCGACATCAACTCCATGAACCATGCGTAGGGTGAAGACAACTCCGGATCGACGGCGCGCTTCCAAGCATAAACGAAGTCTCCAGCAGTGACCGGGTCGCCATTCGACCACTTGGCATCGTCTCGCAAAGTAAAGGTGTATACGTCCTTAGTGTCATTGACAGAATATTCCGTGGCAACGCCCGGTACTAGATTGCCGTCCTCGTCCTGGTTCATCAGGCCTTCAAAAAGGTCACGGACGATTTCAGCACCTGAGACGTCTTCGACAACCTGCGGATCAACCGAACTGTGTTCGTCCAGAATGCGGTACACAAATGTCTGATCGTCGGCGAGCGTTTCCCCGGTTTCAGGATGTGTGCCCGCAGCCAATGCCGCGCCGGTGATGATTGTCGAGGACAGCAATCCTGCCAATGATGTACGAATTATTTTGTTCATAGATATTCTCCCATTTTTTGGTTGGAGCCGCCGCTGCTAATTCAGAGCTGCGGTCCACATTGTTTGTGTGTCCCGTTTTGCCGGGTTTGGCTTTGATCTGGATCGGTATGAAACGCAAAATTCCGGGCGGTGCGCCCAGCACTCGGACTACGAAAAACAGAAGTACGGAACTTTCACTGGCGCGGAGGGTGTCACCTTTTCGCTGAAGGTAAAAGGTTCAGCGCGTCAATTTGTCCAATAGGACGGAATCGAACCCATGCGGCGCGGCGCGTCGAAAGATTGTTTTGATACCAACTAGCGTGGCGATATTTTTGAGAAGCTGGCCTTCGCACAACTGCAATCCGCAGCGTCAAAAGCGTGCGAATCAACGCACGAGCCGAGCCTTCATCGACGCAGTGGGGAAACAAGTCGGCGTCTGACCCGATACTTCTTGCCAGCGACCGATCGAGCGGCGCGTCTTGTATCCGGGCAAACCATCCGCACCGCCCACATCATGCCCCTGCTTCTCCAGCGCCCTTTGCATCGCAGCAATGTCTGACCGGTACAGGCCACCGACTTCACCCCAACGGCCCTTGAAATCGGGAACACCATATTGAATCCGGTCGCCAACATGGCCGACAAACAGAGCATAGAGATCGCTGGTGTTGTAGTCCTTCAGGACATAGAAATTCGGCGTGACAACAAAGGCGGGCCCGCTGCGGCCGGCGGGCATCATCAAATAGCCCTCGGCCTGCAATTCATGGTTTGGAAACGGTTTGCCGGAAACCCGAGCGATCCCCATTGCCACCCAATCTTTGATCAGACGACCCTGATCGGGACCTTCCAATGCGCAAGAGACCTCGGCAGGGACCGTTACCTCAAAGCCCCAATCCCGGCCCGACACCCAGCCATGTTCTGCAAGATAGTTCGCGATCGAGGCGATGGTGTCGTCTTCTGATCGCCAGATATCAGCTTTGCCGTCGCCATTGCCATCGTCAGCGTATTTCAGAAAATTTGAGGGCATGAATTGCGGCTGTCCAAGCGCACCCGCCCAGCTGCTCTTCAATCCACGAGCAGGAGCGTGACCGGCCTCGGCTATTTGCAATGCGGCGATAAGTTCTTGCGTGAAATAAGGTGCGCGGGTACTCATGAACCCTTTGGTCGCGAGAACCTGAAACGCGTCATGGCGGATCGGAACCTGCCCATAGCCGCTTTCGCGCCCCCAGATCGCCAGGATGATTCGCGCTGGCACTCCTGATTGCGCCTCGACCCGCGCCAGTGTCGCGGCATGGCGCCGGGCCATCTTTTTGCCCACCGCTGTTGCACCCTGAACCGAGTTGGCATTGAAGTACCGACCCGGTGAGCCGAACTCGGCCTGTTTCTGGGACTTGGGGGTTTTGGCCTGACTTCCGGGGGGCACAAGATCAGGCAATTTCCAGTTCAGGGTGACGCCGTCAAACGCCTGCTGCATCGTCCGTCTGGAAACCCCCGCACTGCGCGCTTGTGGCCAGATGGTTTCCTGAAGCCAAGCCTGAAATTGCCGTTCAACCGCAGCGCGATCCTGCGCGGTGGCAGAATTTGCAACGAAAACCAGGCCAAGGATGAACAGAAACAATCGCATCACTTCGGGTTTCGCCCGACCGAGACCTTAAGTCAACTGCGCTGGAACTTTTGGAAAAATCCTTGAGAAATCTTGAGACTCTGTCGATAGTTGTCCTCAATCGACAGTGAATGAGGACAGGCAGGCGTGCGCATTTCTGGAATGTCCCACGCGTCAGGACCGATACTGGTTGCTGCCGCGGTTTTTCTGGCATCGGTTCAAGCCGCCGGCGCGAGCGATAGTTTCATGGACCCTCAGGGCCCTATTGCCGCCGTGCAGAAACTTCATTTGCTGCGGGCGACCGCGCTTATCCTGATTGCCGTTGTACCTGTGCTGGTGCTGGTCCCCTGGATCGCGCTCAGATACCACCGCCGTAAGGGCGGAACAGCGGCCTATCGACCCAATTGGGACTTTTCGGCCAAGCTCGAATTCATGATGTGGGGCGTGCCTGTTGTGATCGTAGCGATGCTGTCCTTCTATCTGTGGAAGGCCACACATCGGCTTGATCCTTACTCTGCCTCTTTCGGCGAAGGGCCTGCAGTACGAGTGCAGGTTGTTGGGTTGGATTGGAAATGGTTGTTCATCTACCCGGACCATGGAATCGCAACAGTCGGTGAGTTGGGTATTCCTGTCAAACAACAGGTGGCGATGGTGCTGACCACCGATACGGTGATGCAGTCCTTCATGATCCCGGCGCTGGCGGGTCAGATCTACGCGATGCCCGGCATGACCACGCAACTGCATCTGGTCGCTGACGCGCCCGAGACAATGCAAGGCAAAAACACGCAGTACAATGGGCGCGGCTTTACCAAGCAGAAATTCCAAGCTGTCGCGATGCAGCCTGACGAATTCAATACTTGGGTCGAAACCGTGAAGACACGCGGTATCCCGCTTGATCAGACCACTTATCAGACACTGGCCATGCGCACGGATCGTGATGAGGTTCAAGCCGCATTGGGAACGCCTGAAATGCCTGAAAGAGCGCTTTATTTCACACTGGACGACGCGGATTTGTTCCACAGCATCCTTGGCCGCTACCACAGCGACAAGCCACTGCCGCTGGACCAGCAGCCCGGAACGACGGCGTATGGGCAGGAGGTGGGCCAATGATTTCCTCTGATTCAGGGTTCTTTGGCCGCCTGACATCGGATGCCTTTCCGATTGTCGGTCTCATCCAAAATCCGAGCACGAACGAGATCGTGGCGAACGTTGCAGCCGCCATCGTGATTGTGGGCGCTGTGGTCGTGGTCAGCCTTTTGAGCTGGTTTCGTCTATGGGGACGGTTATGGCGCGACTGGCTGACAAGCGTCGATCACAAGAAGATTGGCATCATGTACATCGTGTTTGCCATCGTCATGCTGGCGCGTGGCGTGCTGGAAGGTGTCGTTATGCGCGCCCAGCAGGCCGCAGGGCCGGGCGAGGGCTTTCTTGAGGCGGAACATTTCGCGGAATTGTTCAGCACTCATGGCACCATCATGATTTTCTTTGTCGCGGTGCCCTTTGTCTTTGGCATCGCAAATTTCGTTGTGCCGCTGATGATCGGCGCGCGTGATGTGGCGTTCCCGCGACTTAATCAAATCAGCCTGGGTCTGACGGTGTCGGCGGGCATGATGTTGATGGTCTCCTTGGTGGTGGGCAAGTTCTCGACCGGTGGTTGGACAGCCTATCCGCCTTATACCGGTGCGGCCTTCAACCCCGGTGTTGGGCCGGACTACTGGATTTGGGCCATCGTCGTCTCGGGGATCGGAACCACGCTGACCGGTATCAACTTTGCCGTAACCATCTACAAGCTGCGCGCGCCTGGCATGAAGTTCATGCGGCTGCCGATGTATTGCTGGACAATCATTTGCAGTTCGATCCTGATCGTCTTTGCCATGCCCCCGTTGGGTGTTGCGGCCCTTTTGCTGGCCGCCGACCGCTATCTGGACTTCCACTTCTTTACCAACGACCTTGGCGGCAACATGATGAACTATGCCAACCTGTTCTGGTTGTTCGGTCATCCCGAGGTCTACCTGCTGGTTTTGCCCGCCTATGGCATCTATTCCGAGGTGTTTGCGACATTCTCGGCCAAGCGCCTTTATGGTTACAATTCGCTGGTTATTGCCACCATGTCGATTGCAGTACTGTCCTTCACGGTCTGGTTGCACCACTTCTTCACAATGGGCCAAAGCGCATTGATAAACGCGGTGTTCGGGATCGCGACGATGCTGATCGCGATCCCGACAGGGGTAAAGGTCTATGACTGGATGGCGACCCTTTGGCGGGGACGCATTCGGTTTTCGGTCCCGATGCTGTATGGCCTGGCGTTTCTGATGTTGTTTGTGATTGGCGGTCTCAGTGGCGTGATCCTGGCTAACCCGACCGTGGACTATCAGGTACACAATACGCTTTTCCTTGTGGCCCATTTCCACAACGTCCTGCTGCCCGGCGTTCTGTTTGGATTACTTGCAGCTTATAACTACTGGTTCCCAAAGGCTTTTGGCTTTCGCTTGAACGAAAGTTGGGGCCGCATTACGGTTCTGCTTTGGACTGTCGGGTTCATGCTGACTTTCCTGCCGCTGTATTTTGTCGGTCTGATGGGCATGCCGCGCCGGTCCTACAGTTGGGAGGATCCAAGCTTTCACCCTTATATGATCGTCGCCGTTCTCGGTGCGTTGGTCATCCTGTGTGCGCTTCTGTCTGTGCTGGTGCAGTTGTGGGTCAGCATCCGGGATCGTGACAAGACCCGCGTTCTGGTTGGCGATCCATGGGACGGGCGCACATTGGAATGGTCCATTCCCGCGCCGCCACCGCCCTATAACTTTGCGATCATCCCGAACGTAACCGACCGCGACGATTTCGCCGCGATGAAACAGCGGGGCGAGGCCTACCCGACACCGGACGCCTATGAAGACATCGAAATGCCGCGCAATACCGGCATTGGTTTCATTTTGTGTGTCCTCAGTGGCGTCTGGATGTTTGCTCTGGTCTGGTGGATCTGGTGGCTGGCCATTTTGATGACCGTGATGATGCTGTTGGCCTTCATCCTATGGAGCTTTGATACCAGCACCGAGATCATCATTCCGGCGGAAGAGGTTCGAAAGGATCACGAAGCGTGGCTGGCTCGGGTCCACGGCGCTCAGGCCGTGGATCGCGATCACGAAGCCGCCCCGGAAAATCAGGGCCTGGCCCGACCGGATATGGAGGCCATCACATGAGGCGCGCACCGTCGCATAGCTATCCGGGTCTGAACCTTGGCGAAGATCACGCCAGTGCCCATAAGTTCACCGAGGTCGTCACGTTCGGCTTTTGGGTCTTTTTGATGAGCGATCTGGTCTATTTCGGCCTGATGTTCGCCATCTACATCACCATGATCGACGCGCAGGCAGGCGGACCTGGTCCGCATGAGCTGTTCGATCTGAAAAGCATCTTCGCGCAGACCCTGATCCTGCTGACCAGCAGTCTGACAGTTGGACTGGCGATGCTGGCGCTGAAATACAACCTGCCGCGTGCACGGATTGTATTGTGGTTTGGCGTGACCCTGATACTGGGTCTCTGTTTCCTGGTGCTTGAAATCCGGGATTTCATGGCAATGGCAGAAAAAGGCGGTATTCCGCAACGCAGCGGTTTCCTGTCGGCGTTCTACGGCTTGGTTCCGCTGCACGGGCTCCATGTCGCGGCCGGGTGCCTGTGGTTGATTGTGCTGGGTATTCAACTGCGTGTGCTGGGTCTGACCGATCTGGTCATGTCACGCGTCGTGCGGCTGGCGTTGTTCTGGCATTTCCTCGACCTGATATGGATCGGGATCATCACAATCGTGTATTTCGGAGGGCTCAGCTATGGATAGGCGGACCGAGCTGCACCGGCGCGAGCGTCGCCGCTATGTAATCGGGTATGGCGGGTCGCTGTTGCTGACTCTGACCGTGTTTACCATCGCCTATCTCTACGGCATCCAAACGCCCGGCGTGTACATGACGATTGGTCTGCTGGGTCTGGCGCAATTGATCGTACAGCTGGTCTATTTCCTGCATATCGACCGCCGTCGCAGCAGCCGCGAAGATCTGGATCTGATCCTGTTTTCGACACTGGTCCTTTTGATCATCATTCTGGGAACTGTTTGGATTCTGGGGAATCTCGCCATTCGCATGCACGCAATGTGACAGCAGGATGGTCGCATCAGCGGATAGGAGCGTTTCATGAGATCAATGAAGACGATCGCGGTTGTCGCCGTGCTCGCTGCCATCAGCGCAGGTCTTTTGCTGTTTTGGCGTCATCAGGAACGGTACCCGTCGACCAAAGACGCCTATATCGGCGCGAATATCATCAACGTTGCCGCGCAAGTGACAGGACAGGTTGCCGAAGTGCGCGTGGATGAAAATCAACTGGTCAAAGCCGGGGATTTGCTGTTCACAATCGATGAGACGCAGTTCAAGGCATCGGTTGATCAAGCCAACGCAAATCTGGACAGCGCCATGCAACAGGCGCAGTCCTATTCGACGCAAATCGCCGCTGCGCAGGCATCGGTCGAAAGCTCGCAATCCGCCTATGACACGGCGCAAAAAAACCTGGAACGGGCCAAGGCTTTATTTGCCAGCGGGGATGTGGCGCAGGCATCTCTGGATCAAACAACATCGGATTTTGCGCAGTCCGCGGCGCAATTGACCTCCAGCCAGTCCAACCTTTTGGCGTTGCAAAGCGGTTTGGCTGCGAAACAAGATGACATCCTGGCGGCGCAGGCTCAGCTTGAGATCGCCAGTGCTGATCTGGCATGGGCCAAGGTTTACGCCACGGCGGATGGCTGGATTGCCAACCTGACACTTAGGCCCGGCTCGTCGGTTTCAGCCAATTCACCGCAATTTTCCATCGTGGAATCCTCGGACTGGTGGGTTGACGCGAACTTCAAGGAAACCTCGCTGCCGCGTATTCGCCCCGGGCAGCCGGTGACGATCGAAGTCGATATGTTGCCGGGGACCAAGCTGACCGGAAAAGTTGCATCGATCGGGCGTGGATCGGGGGATACGTTTTCATTGCTGCCGTCCGAGAATTCCAGCGGCAATTGGGTCAAGGTCACGCGTCGTTTCCCGGTTCGCATACAGCTTGATCCGACCGACGCACCGCTGCGCGTTGGCGGCAGCAGTAAAGTCGTCGTCGATACGACTGCAGCTCAGACAAATAAATGACGCCAACCGCAGCCAGCCGCGTCAATCCGGTAATCGTTGTTGCCGTTGTGCTCAGCGCCATTCTCGAGGTCTTGGACAGCACGATCGTCAACGTCGCGCTGCCGCATATTCAGGCGGCATTTGGTGCGACGACGGATCAGGCGACGTGGATCTTGACCAGCTATATCGTATCCGCCGTGGTCATTATGCCGCTGACGGGGTTTGTCGCCCGCCGCGTCGGACGGCGACGGCTGATCCTGACTGCCGTAACCGGTTTTGCAACCATGTCCGCGATGTGCGGCCTGTCCTGGAGCCTTGAGACCATCGTCGCCTTCCGCTTGGCGCAAGGCATGTTCGGTGCCTTCCTGATCCCCCTGTCGCAATCCATCCTGTTCGATGCCTTTCCAAGGGAGAAGCGCGGACAGGCTATGGCCGTGTTTGGCCTCGGTGTGGTGGTTGCGCCTGTGCTGGGCCCGACGATCGGCGCTATTCTGACCGAGTATTTCTCATGGCGGATGGTGTTCTTCGTGAACCTGCCAATTGCGGCGATGGCATTGTTGCTACTGGCCGGTGAACTTCCGGAGGACAAAACCGAAGAGGTCGTAATCGACTGGAAGGGTCTGGCGCTGCTCGCCCTCGGAATTGGCTGCCTGCAATTCATTCTGGATCAGGGCGAGACGCTGGACTGGCTATCCTCACGCGTCATCCAAGCAGCATTGTTGGCCTCGGTTCTGGGCGCGGCCTTCTTCGTCTATCATACGCTGACAGCCAAAAACCCGGTGGTTGACCTGCGGTTCTTTGCCGACCGCAACTTTGCCCTGTGCAATCTGGTTATCGCCGGATTTGCGATTTCGCTGTTTGGCGGCATCGCGATTCTGCCGACCTTCGTGCAATCTCTGCTGGATTATCCGGTGATCGAGTCCGGACATCTGTTCATTCCGCGCGGCATTGCCGCGGGGATCTCCATGGTTGGCACCGGCGCTGTTCTGGTAACCCGCTTTGATCCCAGGGTGCTGGCTGGTATCGGGATGCTGCTGACCGCGATCAGCAATTTCATGGTTGGTACACTCAATCTGAATGCCGGGTTCTGGCAACTGGCCATGCCCGGTGCGGTCAGCGGTCTGGGGATGGGGCTGGTCTTTGTGCCCATGTCCATTCTGGCGTTTGAAAGCATCAGCAAGACGCGCCAGGACGAGGCCTCGGGCCTGTTCAACGTGACTAGGCAATTGGGTTCGTCAGTCGGGATCTCCTTGGTGGGTACCTGGGTTGTTCGGGGGTTGCAGACGAACACCGCTGCGCTCAGCCAGAATGTGACCCCGTACAATCCAGCGGCACAGGCTTACCTGCAACCGCTTGGCCTGACCCCGGACAGCGCCGAAGGTGCTGCCATTCTCGGGCAGGAGATTTACCGGCAAGCCGAGATGATTTCCTATCTGACGGTGTTCAACAATCTTGGTCTGCTGGCGCTGGCGACGATACCGCTGTTGTTTTTCTGCAAGGCGCCCAAACGCGGTGCCGAGGCCCCGGTCGCCACGCACTAACCCATCAACAACAGCCCCAGCCACAAAGCGAGCCAGCACATTGCGAGGCTGAGCAGAATGTTCCCCGCTGCAATCGCGATCGAGCGGTTTCTGTGCAATTCCAGCGATTGATAGGCAAAGCTTGAGAACGTGGTAAACCCGCCGCAAAAGCCAAAGACCAGGCGTTTTTCTTCTTCGCCCATGTCGACGGGGCCACCAAGGATGCCAATCCACAGCCCCAACAGCAGGCTTCCCAATACGTTCACGATCAGGGTAGAGATCGGTAGGTCATGGGTTATGCGCTGCGACAACCAATGCCGCATGACCGCCCCTAGACCGCCACCCAGACCGAACATGGCGTGCAGGTACAGATCGGTCACGATGCAGAACCTTTGCCGTGGAATTTACGCCCGATGGCTTCGCCGATAATCGCAGCCCCCAGACCGAAAGCAATCTCTGCAACAATAGCCACCAGTACCAGTCCGCCCCCAGAGGCAGCCAATCGCTCCAATTCGGCGACAAATGACGAAAATGTCGACAAGCCGCCGCAGAACCCAACCGCGCCCAGATGCAAGACATGGGCGTGGACCCTGTGCCGAACCGCATAGAGCCACCCCAGAACAAAACAGGCCGCGATGTTGATGCCGAATGTAGCTGTCAGGAAAGGGGCCCCCGGAATCTCGAGCGCAAGCGCTTCGCGCAGCAGAGAGCCTGCCGCGCCGCCCACAAAAACGGCACCATACATCATGGCGCGGTGCCCGGTTGCGGGTGCTGCGTTTGCCACTGGAATGATCCTGCTCTGACCTGCGACGACCCCGGCATACCGTTTGCGCAGGCTCGGATCAACTGGCAGGCGGTTCGGACTTCACGAACCGTTTGTTCCGCGTGATGGGACAAATGCTTGCACTCAAACGGCAATCTGTACCACCTTGGGTCGAAAGACAGGGCATGTTTCGACCGCGCCCATTCAGGCCCCGCCATCACCGGCGACACCCAAGGAGATCAGGTATGATTGTACGCAGGCTCTATTACGTGCTGACTTATGTTGGTCTGCCGCTGACCGTGTTGCTTGGGTATTTCTGGCCGCCTGCCTATTGGCTGCTGATCTTTCTCGTCCCCTATGCGGTCATCGGTCTGTATGACATGCTGACCACCAAGCATAACGTGCTGAACAACTATCCGGTCCTTGGACACTTCCGCTATATGCTGGAGTTTGTGAGCCCGGAAATCCGGCAGTATTTCGTTGAAACCAACGAAAGCGGGCGCCCGTTCAACCGCATTATGCGCAGCCTGGTCTATTCCCGGGCAAAAGGGCAGGTCGATACCCAGGCCTTCGGTACCCAATACGACATCATGACCGTTGGCTACCACCGCGCCGATCACTCTCTTGCACCGCAACATGTCGACGAAAGCGAAGAGCGGGTGATGCTGGGCGGGCCGCAATGTGAAAAGCCTTATCTTGCCTCTCGCCTGAACGTGTCCGCGATGAGTTTTGGTGCGCTGAGCGCAAACGCCATTCGCGCGCTCAATGGCGGGGCAAAAGACGGCGGCTTTGCCCACAACACGGGCGAGGGCGGATTGTCTCCGCACCATCTGGCCGAAGGGGGCGATATCATCTGGCAGATCGGCACCGGCTATTTCGGATGTCGCACGCCCGAGGGTGGTTTTGACAAAGACCTGTTTGCAGAAAAAGCACAGAAAGACGTGGTAAAAGCCATCGAGATCAAGCTGTCCCAGGGGGCCAAACCGTCTCATGGTGGGGTATTGCCTGCCGCCAAAGTGGATGAAGAGATCGCAAAAATCCGCGGCGTCCCGCTGCATCAGGATGTAATCTCGCCACCGATTCACTCGGCTTTTGAGGGCCCCACCGGGCTGATGAAGTTCGTCCAACACCTGCGAGAGATGTCGGGCGGTAAGCCCATCGGGTTCAAACTGTGTATCGGAAAACGATCCGAGTTCATGGCCATCTGCAAGGCGATGCTGGAAACAGGTATTTTGCCGGATTTCATAACAGTCGATGGCGCAGAAGGTGGCACCGGCGCGGCCCCGGTCGAATTTACCAACCGGCTGGGCGTGCCCGCAAATGAAGGGCTGATCTTCGTCCACAACTGCCTGCGTGGTATTGGCGTGCGCGACAAGGTTCGGGTTATCTGTTCAGGTAAAGTCGCGACCGGGTTCGACATGGTCGAGAAATTCGCTCTTGGCGCGGATATGTGCAACTCGGCCCGGGCGATGATGTTTGCTGTCGGCTGTATTCAGGCGTTGCATTGCAATACCAACCGGTGTCCCTCGGGAGTAGCGACGCAGGACCCTATCCGGGGACGGGCCGTGAATGTCCCGCAGAAACGGAAACGGGTGCAGCGCTATCACGACGCGACGGTTGAAAGCTTCCGCGAGATTTTGGGGGCGATGGGCAAAGCGACAGTATCGGATCTGCGTCCTGGGGATATTCGCCGCCGCATGGCTGACGAAGGCGAGCGGTCCTATGCAGAGATGTACGAGTTCCTTGAGGATGGCGCGTTGCTTGGCAAAAAACTTCCCCAAAGCTTTGAGGCCGACTGGACGGCGGCAAATGCCAACCACTTCTGAGCGGTAAAAAAACTTTGGTCCCGCGCCAAGGATCAGCCATCGGCCTGCGTCTTATATTCCGAGATGCGTATGATGACGTCTGACGAAGATCTGGCCCGCGCGGCTGCGCAAGGGGATGCTGAGGCGTTCGCCACCCTGTTGGCGCGCCACTATGACGGCATGTTCCGCCTGTCATTCCGCCTGACCGGCAAAACCGATCAGGCCGAAGATCTGACGCAGGATATCTGCGCGGCGTTACCCGCAAAGATTAGCAGCTTTCGGGGCCAAGCCAAGTTCACCACCTGGCTCTACCGGGTTGTGGTGAACGCGGCGCAGGACATGCGGCGCAGACGGGCCAGCCAGGCACGTGCAGCAGAAGGGTGGGGCGATCTGGAACGTATGCAACGCAGCGCGGCGATAGAGTCCGCCGCCGCTTTGGATTGGTTGCAAAGCGCTATGCGCGCGCTGCCCGAAGACCTCCGCGACACGCTGGCGCTTACACTGGACCAGGAATTGACCCATGCACAGGCAGCTGACGTTCTGGGTGTTTCCGAGGGAACAGTGTCGTGGCGCATGTCCGAAATTCGAAAGCGCCTGCGGGCGATGAAGGAAAAGGAGCTTGCCGATGAGTGATGAGCTCGACGACCTGAGAACCTTGATGGATGCGGCGACACCCGCGCCGGATGCACAGCGCCGGGCGGAAAATCTGGCGCGCGCGCAGGAAAATTTCCGACAACGCCAAGGATTGCCGATTACGGCGCGTCCTACTGACAAGCGCGGCCCGATGGCCCGCCTGACAGAAGGAGCGAAGTCCATGTTGAATGCCATTTCCCATCGCGGCGCCCTGACCGCCACGACCGCCATCGCGGCGGTCGCCTTGGTGATGATCATCCCTCAAACACGGGATGCAGTCGTCGAGCCCTTGTCTCGCGGTGAGGCTCGGGTCGCCGAGCCAGAGACCCTGGCAGATTCCGAGTCCGATTTTGCCATATCGCAACTGGCGGAACCGGTGCTCGAAGCACCGGTTGTCGTTGAAGAGTTAGCCACGCCGATCGCCAAGCAAGAGCGTAGGGCAGTCGCGCAAAACGGTCTTTCGGCTGGTGCTGTTGGATCTGCGATGCCGCCTTTGGGGGCCACGGTCGAACCCGCGCCAATCCTCGAAGAGAATACCGAAGCCTTTGCAAACGCTAATACCAACCCCCTTAAAGTCACTGCCGAGGAACCGGTTTCGACCTTTTCGATTGATGTGGATACGGCCTCGTATGCAATTGTCCGATCGTCTCTGATGCACGGCTACATGCCCCCCAAAGACGCGGTTCGGGTTGAGGAGATGGTGAATTATTTCCCTTATTCTTATCCCGCACCGGAAGGCGAGGTGCCGTTTCGTCCATCGATCACGGTGACCCCAACCCCCTGGAACGCGGGCACGCATCTGGTTCATATCGGAATTCAGGGTGCGATGCCGGACATTCAGGACCGCCCGCCGCTGAACCTGGTGTTTTTGATCGACACATCCGGGTCGATGCAGCACCCAGACAAGCTGCCGCTGCTCAAACAGTCCTTCCGGCTCATGCTGTCCGAAATCCGCCCCGAGGATCAGGTCTCGATCGTCACCTATGCGGGCAGCGCCGGGCAGGTGCTTGAACCCACAGCCGCTTCAGAACGCAGCACGATTCTGGCGGCATTGGAACGCCTTGAAGCAGGCGGCTCGACCGCCGGGCAGGCGGGCTTGCAACAGGCCTATGACGTGGCTGAGTCTATGGCCCAAGAAGGCGAGATCAGCCGTGTCATTCTCGCCACCGACGGAGATTTCAACGTCGGTCTGTCCGACCCCGAGGCATTGAAGGAGTTCATCGCCGACAAGCGCGACAAGGGAGCTTATCTCAGCGTACTTGGCTTTGGTCGCGGCAATCTGGACGACGCCACAATGCAGGCGCTGGCTCAAAACGGCAACGGTCAGGCGGCCTATATCGACACGCTGAGCGAGGCGCGCAAGGTGCTGGTGGACCAGTTGACAGGTGCGCTCTTTTCGATTGCCGATGACGTCAAGATTCAAGTTGAATTCAACCCTGCGCAGATCGCCGAATACCGTCTGATCGGGTATGAAACCCGCGCGCTGCGGCGCGAGGATTTTAGCAATGACAAGATCGATGCGGGCGACATCGGCGCCGGACACAGCGTCACTGCGATTTACGAAGTGACCCCCGTCGGCTCGGGCGCCACTCGGAATGATCCGCTGCGCTATGCTACGACCGCAAATCAGGACGGGTCAGACGAGATCGGCTATTTCAAACTGCGCTACAAGGCGCCGGGAGAAACTGAAAGCCAACTGATCGAACAGCCGATGCGATTTGCACAAGGCGAGACAACCGATGACATTCTGTTTTCGTTCGCAGTCGCCGGTTTCGGCCAGCTTTTGCGCGACGGAACCTATCTGGAAGATTGGGGATACGACGAAGCGATCGCATTGGCGGGCGCATCCAAGGGCGATGATCCGTTTGGATACCGCGCAGAGGCGGTAACGCTGATGCGTCTGGCCCAGACCCTGTCCCGCTGATTGCACGGGCTGGTCAGCTGGGTGAATTCCGAGGGCTGTTGATGCTGTGGTTATGGATCCTGCGAATGCTCCATTCCACGGCATCACGCATCGTCTTGCCCAAAGCCTCGTCGAATCCGACGACCAAGTCCGGCGTTTCATCGGAGGCCGCGACCACGTTTTCCTCGAATGAGGAAGAGGCAATGATCTTGTCATCATATTCGTCGATGACCTTGATGTTGATACGTACCTTGATCTGAACGGTTTTCCCATTTTCCGACTCGCCGATCACATGGCCCTGAAATTCGCGCAGATCAGGTGCGATAACGTAATCCGGGCGCAGACCAACTGTGGATCGCCCGACAGCAGCAACCTTGTTGGTGTTCTCAAAGCTTTCGATCAACAATGCCTGCACGATCAACGGGGCGCGATCTGCCCATCTGGCGCGTGGCAGGTACTGTACCTGCAAAGGCGTTGGTTGAACCGCGATCTGATCCGTGTTGACGGCCGCGGTCGCGGTCGGTTCCTGCACCACAATCTGCCTTTGCACGCGGGGCAAGGACGAGGAAAACGTGCTTTTGGGCGTCAGCAGATACAAATCGTTGGGCTTGGACGCCTGCCGCAGAGTGCCAAGACCTGCGCATCCCGTCAGAGCGACCAGAGTCGCGACCAGAAAAATAGACCGGATCATTGGCGAAACTCCGATGCTTGAGTACCTAACAGAAACCGCGCGGGGTCGCGTTCGACCTTGTCGGCCAACCGATCGAGGCTGACGACCAGACGCTGGGCCTCTTCCACAAAGCGAACGAATTGCGGCAAACCAACACGCAGGAAATCCGAGACCTGTCGGCGGTTGTCCTGCACAATGCCATCCACCGTTCCCAGCAACTCGGACGCGGATTGCGAGGCGCTGAGCAGATCGTCTGAAATTTTATCGAACTTCCCGGCCATATTTGACACGGTTTCCGCAACCTTCTTGGCTGCGTTGCTGACCTCTTCGGCCACAGGCGAAATATCCGTGTCGAGAACCTTGTTTGCGGACTTGAAGGCGCGGTCAGCGGATGACAGCGTGGCTTTGGCCGCGTCCATGGTTGAGGTGATCGAGTTCAGCGTGGCGTTTGCATTTGATACAGTCTCGGTGATCACACCCAGGGAATAGCTTCCCTCTTGCGACAACGCATTGAGGCTTTCGGCAAGCTGCGTTCCCTTTTCGATAAAGGGTCGGATGTCCTGCTGGATGACCTTGTCTGCGTTGGCAATCGCGGTGTTGGCAGTTTCAAGCGCCGTCTTTGCAGATGCCGATGTTTCCGTGATGCTCTTCAACGTACTGTCCCCGGTGGTCAGGGCTGCTTCGGCCTTGGCGACCAACGGGTCCAGTTTCTTGGTGAACTCGCCAATATCCTTGGCCGCGCTGCCAAGATCGCCGGACAGCGATTCAAAATCAGAAAGCGTTTTGTCCAGCTTTCCCGAGGCGTCAGCAAGGTTGGTAAGGATGTCGGACACTGCCTTTCGGTTCTTGTCATCGACAATCTTGTTGAGGTCTTCCAGCAGCGACAAGGCCTTGTCCAATACCTGGGGGGCGCCTTCCAACAAGGACTGGATCGGGCTGCGTTTGCTGGGGATCACGCTGTTTTGCGGCAGTCTATCCGCATTTACCGAACCGCCGGACAGCTCGACATAGGCAACACCAGTCACGCCCAGAGACTGCAACTGCGCTATGGTCTCTTTGGTGACGGGAATGTCAGCATCGACCTCAAGCCGCACCCGAACCTTGGACGGGTCGTCATCGTCCAGTTTCAACGAGATGACCTGCCCGACCGGCAATCCGTTATAATTTACGCCACCGGCTGCAGACAGGCCTGACACATTGTCAAAGAGCACATCGTAATACGCGTATTGCCTTGTGACCTCGAACTTCGCGAGCCACAGGAAAAAACCGAAAACGCCCAGTATGCCCGCCAAAGTGAACGCACCGATCAGAATATAGTTTGCCCGGGTCTCCATCGCCTCTACCTGTCCTGCCCCTTCTGTTGCGCCGCGCGCGCCCGGGGGCCGGTGAAATACTCCTGCACCCAAGGATGATCGACCTTGGTCATGTCTTCAATCGGACCTTCAACCAACACGCGCTTTTCCGCAAGCACGGCGATGCGGTCACAAATGGCATAAAGGCTGTCCAGATCGTGCGTGACCATGAAAACAGTCAGCCCCAGCGTCTGCTGCAATTCTCGGATCAGATCATCATAGGCGGCTGCGCCGATGGGATCCAATCCCGCGGTGGGCTCGTCCAGAAACACGATCTCGGGGTCCAGCGACAGGGCGCGCGCCAGTGCCGCGCGCTTGCGCATGCCGCCCGACAATTCTGACGGGAACTTGCTGCAACTCAACTGCGGCAGGCCAACAAGGCTGATTTTTAACCCGCCCAATGCCGACATAAGCGTTTCACTGATACCAGTATGTTCGCGCAGAGGTGCCATGACATTCTGCAAAACGGTCAGCGAAGAAAACAGTGCACCGTCCTGAAACGCGACGCCCCAACTTTTCTCGATCCGCTTACGCTCGGCTTCCGGGCCGTTCAGCACGTCGACCCCCAGAACCTCGATGCTGCCGGCGGCGGGTTGGTTCAGCCCAACGATTGTACGCAGAAGAACCGATTTGCCAGTGCCCGATCCACCAACGACGCCCAGGACCTCGCCCCGCCAGACGTCCAGATTAAGGTTGTCGTGCACGACCTGCTCTCCGAACCTGTTGGTCAGGTTGCGGACGCGGATTACCGCCTCGCGCTGCGCGTCTGCCTGGGTTTCCCGCTCCAGGGTCGTGCCATCCATATCAGACCGCCAATTCCGAGAAAAAGATCGAGAACAGCGCGTCGATGGCGATGACCATGAAAATGGACTGCACGACCGAGGCCGTTGTGCGTTGCCCGACGCTTTCCGAAGACCCCTTGACCTGCATGGCTTGCCAACAGGCAATCACGCCGATCACAAGCGCAAAGAAAGGCGCTTTGATCAGGCCGATGGCCAGTTGCCAGACGTCGGTGTTTTCCTTCAGGCGCGTTACGAACATGCCGGGGCTTACGCCCAGATCGATCCAGCTCATCAATGCGCCGCCGATCAGGCCAGCCATGTCCGCAACGAAGCCGAGGATCGGCAACATGATAAGCAAGGCCAACACGCGCGGAATGACCAGCACTTCGATCGGGTCCAGCCCCAGCGTGCGCATGGCGTCAATCTCTTCCTGGACTTTCATCGATCCGATCGACGCAGTGAAGGCCGATCCCGACCGGCCAGCCACAATGATTGCAGTCAGCAGAATACCAAGTTCGCGCAAAATCGAGATCGAGATCAGCTCGACCACAAAAATCTCGGCCCCAAACTGCTTGAGCTGCGTCGCACCCTGAAAGGCCAAAACGACGCCGATCAGAAACCCCATGAGCGAGACGATGGGCAGGGCCTTCAAACCCGTTTGCTCCATCTGCGAAACCAATGCCGCGCGGCGTAGACGCCAAGGCATAACCAACGTACGTGCGAGACGATGCAGGGTCAGCCCCAAGAATTCTATGATTGAAAGCGTATCGGTCCAGGTGCCTGCGGTTCGCGCGCCCAAATGTGCAAGGGCCTCGACAAACCCGCGCGGCGGGGCCTGTTCGCCAACTGCGTCTGGCATATTGTCGGAAACGGTTTCGATCAGTGATGCATGTGACTCCCGCACGGCTTGCAACCGAACCTGTGCGCCACTGTTTTGTACCCGGCGTTCAAGATCCGCAACCAGCCAGGCACCGCCGGTATCCAGTGCGCTGACGTCCGCCATGTCCACGATCACGTCGTTGCCGTCCGGTCGGATCGCCTGAAACGCCGCTTCAATCTGATCCAATGACTGCGTCAGCAGATCGCCCGCAATCCGTATGCAGACGCCTTCAGCGTTCCGATCCTGGGTCACCGTTGGCTGTTTCATGGGCGTATGTGATGTGAAAAACCAAGCCGCTGCAATGGGTTTATGCAACCAAAACGAGATTTCCACAGCGGAAATTGCCGAGGCGATGCAGTTTCGCACAGCCCAGCGAACGAAACCGATGCGAAACCTGCAAATTGCATTTGCAAAAAAACAGCTAGCACCGAAGGTCATATACCACGCAGCCAGTGGTCTCAGGAGCAAAGCGGCATGGATTCCGACGCGATGACCCTCTACACCTGCATCAAACGGAATGTTACGCATGATCTCAGGGAGGACCCAGTTGGAGATCAGTGAAAAACGCATCAAAGAGATGACGACGGCTGGTCTGAATCTGATCGGGCAGGCGTTGTCGATCTATGATAGCCAGCTCAGGCTGGTCCAATGCAACTCCAGGTTTCAGGAAATGTTCGATCTGCCGGACAATTTGGTTCAACCCGGTGCGCGCTTTCACGACACAATTCATTTCCTGGCCAGCCGTGGGGAATATGGAACCGTGGATCAGGTCGATGAAATGGTTCGCCAGCGCGTCGAACAGGCGCTGGCATTCGAGCCCCATTACATGGAGCGGGTTCGCCCAAACGGGCAGGTGATTTCGGTCGAAGGGGCACCTTTGCCTACTGGTGGCTGGGTGGCGGTTTATACGGACATAACCCGCACCAAGCAGGACGAGAATCTGTTGCGCGCCCGGTCCGAGGAACTGTCGGAACAACTTCTGGGGCGGGCCGAGGAGCTGTCGGCCTCAAACCGGAAACTCGCCGCAACCATCACCGCTTTGGAAGAGGCCAAGCGTCAACTGACCGAGATCGAAGCCCGCACGCGTCTGACCACCGAGATGATGCCAGCTCATATCGCGCATCTGGATGCGGATGGTCGATATGACTATTCGAACCGCCGTCTCAGTTCGGTCATGCCTGGCCGCCCGTCCGACATTTTGGGATTGCACATCTCCGAAGCCCTTGGAAATACAGCTTTCCAACGGGTTGAGGCGCATCTGCAGCGTGCCTATGAGGGCAATACATCGGTCTTCGAGTTTACCGAAGATCGCGACGCCCGCCGGTTGCGTGTATCGTTCACCCCGGACGGGCAGGGTGGGGTCTATGTCATGTCCGTCGACATCACCGAAGAGACGCAGGCACGTGTCGCTCTGCAACAGTCGCGCCGGCGCGCGATGGCAGCGCAGATGACCAGCGGTATGGCGCATGACTTTTCGAACCTTTTGACGATCATTTTGGGTATGCAGGCGCGGTTGGAGAAAATGGACCTGCCCGAGAGCGCCCGCGAGCTTGTGACTGCAACGCAAAGCACCGCGCGGCGCGGTGGCCAGCTATTGAACAGGATCGCCGACATGACCGGCAACCGCACCCCGCATCCCAAAGCCACCGATATGCGCGGGCTATTGGAAGATTTGCGGGTTCTGGCGTCTCCCTCGCTGCCACGCGGGGTTGGCCTTTCTGTTGTGAATACGCTGCCCGACCAGCCGGTAATGCTGGATCCGGGAATGGTGCAGGATGCTTTGTTGAATCTGGTGTTGAACGCACGCGATGCCTGCGGCAACTCGGGTCAGATCACTATCAGCGCCCATACAATCGGGTCAATTTGGGCCGAAATCACCGTCTCGGACACCGGGCCCGGGTTTTCGTCCGAGGCTTTGGACAAGGCGCTTAACCCTTTCTTTACCACTAAAGGCAGCGAGGGGTCCGGGCTTGGGCTGCCGATGGTTTATGACACCGTCAAACTCGCTGGCGGAGATTTGAGCCTTCGCAACACGCCTTCCGGCGCTTCGGTTGTGCTGCGCCTTCCATACCGCCCCGCGCCACCCGCACAGGAAGGTCTGGTTCTATTGGTCGAAGACAGCGACGAGCTGCGCAGCCAATTTCGGGAAATGCTCGTCGATCTGGGCTTTTCCGTGATCGAGGCAACCTCGGCGGAAGAAGCTCTGGCATTGGCAACTGATATTGACGAGATTGTTTTGGTGCTGTCCGACATCCGGTTGGAAGGGCGCGGGACCGGGTTGGATGTCATGACCTCAATCCGGCCAGGACTGGCC
Organism: Ruegeria sp. CH11; assembly: GCF_056537105.1. Taxonomy (NCBI): domain Bacteria; kingdom Pseudomonadati; phylum Pseudomonadota; class Alphaproteobacteria; order Rhodobacterales; family Roseobacteraceae; genus Ruegeria; species Ruegeria sp. CH11. The sequence continues at coordinate 215,308 of NZ_JBQFQX010000005.1, read as the reverse complement.
TGTATCCTGATGACCTCATTGCCATATTCCGACCCGTTGCACAGGCAGGCGCTTGCACTGGCGCCGGTTTTGCGCAAACCGTTCTCGCGGGCGCAATTGTCCGCTCTGATCCGCGCCGAGGCTGCCTGATGACAAAACCGCTGGTCACTATCCTTGATGACGAGCCCGAAATCCGGCGAATCCTGACGGATACTCTGGAAGAAGCCGGGTTCCGAACCCAGAGCTTTTCCCGCGCCCGCGAGTTTGAGGCTGCGTTGAATCGTGTGACACCCGATGTGTGTTTGGTGGACCTGTCGTTGCCAGATACCGATGGTCTGGCGCTGGTCCATCGTCTGGCGCTGGAACAAGGGGCCGCAGTGATAATCATCTCGGGCCGCGCGCAGGTGCAGGACCGAGTCACCGGGCTGGAGCTTGGCGCGGACGACTATATCACAAAGCCGTTCGACCCTACCGAGGTTGTTGCGCGCATTCGGGCCCGTCTGCGATCGTCGCGACCGACAACACCCAGTTCCGAGATCGCGCGATTCAACGGTTGGACAGCGCACTTCGATCGCTACATTCTGGTGGACGCCACCGGTGCCGAAACCCAATTCAGCCACGCCGAGGGTGAGGTTCTGCGTTTGTTTCTGGAAAGTCCAAAACGCCTGATCAGTCGCGGCCGCATGCAAGAAATGCTTGGCGGAGGGGCAGGGGACAGCTTTGATCGCGCGATGGATGTTCGCATCTCGCGTTTGCGGACGAAACTGGCAGAAGACCATAAGAACCCACGCCTCATCAAAACGATCTATGGCGCCGGGTATATCTTTCTGGGTGATGTTGAATGGCTGTGATTGTCACTCGCGCAGGGCCTCGTCCTTGACCTTCAGCACCGGTTGAATCACGTAATCAAGAACAGATTTGCGCCCTGAAAGGATGTCGACTTCGGTAATCATCCCGGGAATGATTTCGACCGCGATACCATCCGCATCCAGCATCGTGTTCGTCGTTCGGATTTCAACCACAAAGACCTCTTCCTCGCTCCGCTCGGACCGTGTGACCGTATCGGCCCCGATCCGGGTGATCTGCCCGTCAAGACTGCCGTACCGTAGAAAGTCATAGGCCGTGATCTTGACTTTGACCAGCTGCCCGGCGTGCAGGAAAGCGATGTCTTTTGGCCGCACATAGGCTTCGACCAGCAAGGAGTCATCCAGCGGGACAACTTCGATCAGTTCCTCACCAGCTCGCGCAAGGCCGCCAAGGGTGGTGCGGTGAATTCGGTTGACGACGCCCCGAACGGGTGCGCGAATTTGCGCGCGCGCCGCGCGATCCCGCAAGGCGGGCAGGGCAGGCTGCAAGGCGGCCAGCTCTGCTGAGACAGTCGCCAGATCGGTCAGAGCGGCGCTACGAAACCGACTGTGCGCAGCCCTGATTCTGTCATCGATTTCGTCCAAGCCGGTCTGAAGCCGATGAACGACCGCTTCGGCCCGGGTTTGTCGGCCACGCCATTCCGCCTCGCTACGCCTGAGGGTCATTAACGTGGTGGCGGGTTCCATGCGCTGTTCGACCAGAGGCTCCATCATCGCGCGTTCCTCGGCCAATACTGCAAGCGTTTCTTTCGCGGTCACCCGATCGACCAGACCCTCTTCGTATTCTCGCTGCCGCTGTTCACGCTGCCGGTTGAGAATGGCAATTTCAGCCGCAAGTTCAGTTTGCCGTCCCTGAAACAAAGCTGTTTCCGAGCGTACAACCTCCGGCGCTTCGTTGATCAAATTAGGGGCAAAAAACAGTTCAGACCCCGAGATTTCAGCCTCAAGACGCTGCGCTCGGGCCATCAAGCCAAAGGCACGCTGTTGTTCCTGGCTTAACTCGCTGGCGATCTGGGATGAATCCAAAACCATCAGAACCGACCCCTGATCTACCACCTGACCTTCGCTTACGTGCAGAGCTTGAACCACGCCGGGTTCCGTTGCCTCGATCACCTGAATATCGCCCGAGGGAACGATACGACCATCAACACGGACAACGTCATCCAACTCTGTATGCGCCGCCCAAACCACTGCGGTCGTCAGACAGATCAAAATGACCAGCAACAACAGCGAACCCCGCAGCGGTGCCCGACCGCGCATTTCGCGCGCCAGAGTCTCCAGATCAGGATGCCGCGACATTGAGGTGTCTCCTGCCGTTGGCAGCGTATTGCGTCAGCAAGGATTTGGGTCCGTCAGCGCCAATCTTGCCGTCTTCAATCACGATAACCCGGTCGACCAGTTCCAAGAGGCTGCTGCGATGCGTGACAAGAACAAGGGTCGTGTCCTGCGTTGCTGCTTTGAGATTCTGAATGACTTTGGCTTCGGTTTTGACATCCATTGAACTGGTCGGTTCGTCCATCAGCAAAACAGGGGGGCGCCCGATTAACGCCCGTGCTAGGGAAATGGCCTGTTTTTGACCGCCGGACAAACCCTCACCCTGCTCTGCCAAACCAAGGTCATACCCCGATGGGTGCCGCGCAACAAAATCCTCGACCCCTGCGATACGCCCGGCCCTGATCAAGTCGGCATCACCGGGCTCGGTCGATCCGCTGGCAATATTGTCGCGCACAGAGCCAGAAAAGAGCCAGACATCTTGAAGAACCGAGCCGATGTTACGCCGCAAATCACCGGGATCCACCTGCCGAATATCCAGACCATCCAGCATCACTGACCCGGTCCGTGGTTGGTAGAGTCCCAACATCAAACGGGCCATTGTGCTCTTTCCCGATCCGATCTGTCCCAAAATGGCGACTTTTTCACCAGGGCTGATGTCAAAGGACACACCCTTTAATGCATCCTCGGCCTGATCCTGATAAGCGAAGTGGACGTTGTTGAAGGTGATGCGCCCGTCGAATGATGGCCGGCTGATCCAGCTTTTGCCAAGGGGCCGCTCACTTTCAGCCTGCATCAGCGCGTTCAGGTTCCGATAGGCACTACGCGCCTGGTTCACTCGTGTCAGCGTCTGAGCCAATTGCCCAAGGGGTGCGAGTGCGCGGCCGGTCAACATGACCGAGGCCACAAGCGCTCCCATGCTGGTCTGCCCTTCCATGATCAGAAAGACGCCGTAAAAAACAATGAGAACCTGCGCGCCTTGTTGGGTGAAGCCGGTCAGGTTCAACGCCAATTGCGTCACGGCTCGACTACGGGTCCCATGCTCGGACTGACGTTCGATCGCCTGTTCCCAGCGATTGCGCATCAGACGCGCGGCGGCGGTGGTCTTGATAGTCTCAAGACCGGACACAGTTTCTACAAGGACAGAGTGCTTCGATTGCCCGTCGGAAAAGCTTCGTTCGGCAAGGCGGGACAAAATTGGCTGTATCGCCAGACCGGTCAAGAGGACAATGGGAACCGCAAGCGCCGGGATTAGGGCCAGAGGACCTCCTACCAGATAAATCGTCAGGACGAAGACCATGATGAATGGCAGATCGACCACCGCGACAAGGGTTGCGGAAGTGAAGAATTCCCGAAGCGTTTCAAATTCCCGAACTGTGCTGGCGGTAGCACCGGTGGAACCTTGCCGCGCAGTCATTCGAATATTCAGCAACTGGTCAAAGATCCGCCGCCCCATGACCCTGTCTGCCTTTTGACCCGCGCGATCTATGAAACCTGCGCGCAGGATTTTTAGGACAAAGTCGAAAACCAGCGCTAGGCAAACCCCCCCGGTCAGGGCGATCAGGGAAGACGTTGCCTCGTTCGGCAGAACCCGATCGTAGACGATCATGATGAACACCGAGGTGGACAGCCCAAGGATGTTCGTCAGGGCCGCCGCCAGCGCAACCTGGCTATAGGACCACCGGTTCGCGATCAACGCTGACCAGAACCAATGCCCGCTGGAATCCCTGGCGGCAGCCATGTTGTCAGTCCGACAGGCACGCCGAAACAACAGCAGATAACCGGAATAGACCTCGCCCAGAGATTTTTCGCTCATCTCACCGATACCGTCTCCCAGATCGGGGTCGAAAATCCTGAGGTCGCCACTTACGGAACGCCCGTGATAGACAAGCGCTTGGCCACTCTCCAATACCAATATCGCCGGAGCCAGTGTGGCATCGAGTGCACTCAGCTTATGAGCGCCAAACCCAACCTGCATACCGGCGCGGCGCCCTGCCAGGATCGCATCTCGGACAGTCAATCCTCCCGCCTCGCCGGATTGTGCATCCTGTAGCGCAGCCCGGGTTAGCGGTCTTTCGAGGGATTTGCCCACATGTAACATACAGGCTTCCAGCCCGCTCAGTTCGAGAGACTTTTTCTTCATTACGTCTCACCTCTGGGCTGCGCTCTCAAGGCCGCTTGGCGTCCTTCGGGGCAATACGCTTCGGCATCTTCTCGAATTGATGGTTCTTCGACATCGTCACCCTGAAACATAAATCGCCTCTGAGGTTGAGTCGGGATAGGTCTCGCGGCCCATAGCCTCGATAAGCGCGCCCGCGCTTTCGCTGATCTTTGCGGAAACAGGGGTTTGATGCTGGACACGGTGCAACCAGCCGCAGTGCGACATGGATACTTGATGGGCATGGATCAGTTTGAGCGCGCCGCTGTTCATCAAAGTCGCAATCTGGTTTTGGGATAGCCGCAGCAGTCGCCCAGCCTCGATACCGAAAACCCCTTCGGGCATCGGAATTCCGTTATGGTGTTTGATCGGAACAAAAAGATCCTGATTGGCAATTTTCCGGCAAAGCTGTCGAGTCTCAGATACACCCGCCAGGCGCGATTGCAGGAACGCCCGAACTGCGCAGAGATCCGGCGTCAATTGCTCACCATCAACAAAAAACGGCTCATCCGCAGGATCATCGGTGACCAGGCCCGATGCTTCGTTGACCATCAACAGCGACCTTTCGGACGAGTCGTAACCATTTCCTGCCAGAAACGGATAGCAGCGCATTCCGGTCGGGATGTGAAATCCCAGCCATCGGCCGTCATCTGATACAAACGGTGTTCTTTGACCCGGTTGCAAAGAAAGCAATATGACGGGCTCGAATTGGTCGCGACGATTCCGAAAAACGACAGGAAATGAAGCCGCTGCGGGCAGAACTTCATTCGCGGTTATGGGGTAGTCCTGCGCCTCTGCCGCAAAGCGGTATGACGTGAAACGCCGCCAATATCGATCGCCATGCCGCGACAGGCTTACTGGGAAAAGACCATTCTGTTCCATTTCATCCCCCTGCTACAAAGGGATGTTGCGTCTCAGGACGCAACACCGTTTTCGTGTCGCTCAGGCCGATGCCCCGGTCGGGTCGGTCAAAAGCACATTGTCAGCATCAAATTCACTCAGATCAGACAACCCGTCGAACTGGGCCATTTTTTCAACGTTGGCGTTGTTCGGAGCCGAATAGTCGACCTTGACCAAAGCGCTGTTGGTTCCGTCGGTCGCAAGAAAATAGATTTCATCCCCCGCCTGAACCCCCAAAAGTGTTTCGGCTGCGTTTGCGATCGTGTCGTCGTTCAAATCTGCCAACTGTGTGTTCAAACCCACAAATCCGGTATTTGCACCGATGCTGTCGCCCACGCTAAGGGCTTCGACGACTGTGCCGCTTCCGCGCAACGTGCTGTTATCAAGGCCGCTGAACATGAGCGCGTTGGACACGTTCGCCTCCGGTCCCAGGCTAAATCCGGTAATCGTATCGATTCCGTTATCTGTGGCGCTGGCTTCGAGCACGACGATGTCTCGCCCTGCACCCGACAGATCAATCATGTCATCACTCGCACCGCCGCGCACAATATCATCGCCGTCGGTACCTGAGAGGGTATCGGCGTCACCGGTGCCAAATGAGACATGCAGCGGGCCACCCTGCAAGGACGTGAGATCCAGCTCGATCGGTTGACTGCTATCCAGAACCGTCAGCTCAAACGTTACAAGCGGTTGCGACAAGTCGCTAATGCTGAGCGCCGCCCCCCCAAATCTGACGGGATTGCCGCTGTCGTTGACCGAAAAGATCGTGAAGTCGTCGTGCTCAACATCTGATCCCGAATTGAACGAGACGACCAGCGGATCGAAACCCAGATCGACATCGAAATCCAACCCGCTGGAAACATCCCGATCAGGGTCCGCATAAACAGCAAATGTGACGGTCGATCCGCTGCGCCCGATTTCAGTAACCGCATAGGGCGCTGCGATATAGGCAAATGCCTGATCCGAAACCGGTAGCGGGTCCGGTCCGCCCGAAACAGTCGCCCGCGCCGCGAAATCCAACGCGTCACCTGCCGAAATTCCCGAAAACTCTGAACTCGGAATGTTCGCGCTCCAGGAACCATCAGCCGCCACCGTCGCGCTTCCCGCGGGGGTTCCGTTCAACGTTACGCTGATCGTTTGGCCCAAGGTCAGGCCGACTGAGCCACCAGAGACCGTTAGTCCACCGCTCTGCGCGTCACTCAGAGTGACGGCATTGTTTGCTCCCGCCGGATCGAGACTCAGGACAGGCCTGAAATCTGTGGTAAAGCTTTCGGTCGCATCGGTTGCGGCGTTGCCGTTGGCATCCTGAACCGCGGCGGTCACGGTGTAGCTCCCGCCATCTGAAAGGGCCGCCAGGCTGGCCGATGGGACATCGACACTCCAAACGCCGCTTGAAATTGCAGCGTTGTAGGTTTGGCCATTCAAGGTCACTGAAACCGTCTGGCTGTCTGCTGCCGAGGTGGTTCCCGAAACGGTCAGGTCAGAGCCGCGCTCGATCACATCAAGAACTGCCCCCACGGGAAGCGGGTCCATCGCGAGGCTCGGCGCGGTGAAATCCGTTCCGATACTGGTTGACGCCGAAGATTGGTTGGCCGCGAGATCAGTCACGGTCGCGTTCACGCTGTAGGTTTCGGCGTCCTGCAAACCGCTCAGGCTGGCCGAAGAGGCGGTAAAGGTCCACGACCCGCCGCTGACTGTAGCGGTGCCAGCGATATCTACCGTGTTGTCCGCCCGAACGATTTCGACCGATACAACCGTTCCGTTTGCAGCATCAGAAGTGCCGGTGACAACAAAATCCGTAGCGCGTTCCGAGGCGTTCATCACAAGCCCGTCCGCCAGAGGGTCAATGGTCAGGGAAGGTGCGGTGAAATCCGTGCTGAACGAGCCAGAGGCCCGCACCGCCGGGTTGCCCGCCGTGTCCGAGATATCAGCGCTAACCGAAATGGGTGCGCCATCCGGCAGCGCAGCGAGATCAGTTGCAGACACGGTCACAAACCAGTTGCCACCGAGCGCTGCGCCTGTGTAGGTCTGCCCGTTCACGGACACAGAGACCTCTTGCCCATCTTCCGCATTGGTCGTGCCCGAAATTGTCAAATCCGACCCACGCTCGGCCGCATTCAACACCGCGCCATGCGAAAAGCTGTCAATTGTGAGCGTCGGGGCAGTGACATCTTTCGAAAGCATCACATCGGCCTGAGGCGCATCCAGCCCGTCACTGTCGGACACGTCAGCCGTCAGAGTATAGTCCCCCCCGTCTGCCAGCGCGCCCAAGTCGGTGGCCGGGATCGTGACGCTCCAACCGTTAGCTGAGACCGCGCCGGAATAGGTCTGCCCATTCAGCTCAACGGTCACCAACTGGCCATCGGACACATTCCCCGTTGTTCCGGTAACGGTCAGAGCAGAACCGGCCTCGGCCGCATTCAAAACAGCGCCAACCGACAAAGGCGCGATTGAAATCGATGGGCCTGTCAGATCAACGGGAACGGTTGTTGTCGCTTGGGTCGCGAGGTTTCCCCCCAAGTCGCTGACAGCAACGCTTACCTCTACGGGTGTACCGGTGGACAAACCTGCCAGATCGGCTTGCGGGATGTTCACGCTCCAACCGCCGCCCGCGACGTTTCCGGTGTAGTCACGACCTTCGAACGTCACTTGGACTTCCTGTCCATCTTCTGCGGTCGTCGTGCCTGTCAACGTCAGGTCACCACCGACATCGACAAGGTCAATTGACCCCCCTGCAACCGGGTCCAGCGTTACGGTCGGTGCGGTAAAGTCAGTGTGGAAACTGCCACTGGCCTGTGGTGCCGGGTTTCCCGCTTCGTCATCAACATCGGCAGTAACCGCGATCGTGGCACCATCCGTCAAAGCCGCCAGATCCGCTGCAGGTACGGTAACGCTCCAGTTTCCGCCCGAAACGGTGCCCGTATAGATCTGTCCGTTCAGTCCAACTGTGACCGTTTGTCCGTTCTCGGCATCGGTGTTACCGCTGACGGTCAAATCCATTCCCTGTTCGGCGGCATTAAGGACGTTGTCTTCAGAAATCGGCGAGATTGCGAGCGTTGGTGGGATCGTATCGACGTCAAATTGTGACGTTGTCGAGGAAATTTCTTCCCCATCCGCATCCAGCGTTCGGATAGTGACGTCAGAATGACCCTGAGGAAGCGCAGCTGCCTCAGCTTGGGATAGGGACACGCGCCAGCTTCCATCGACGTCTGGTGCCACAGTTTTTGTGACCGAGCCGATTGTAACCTCAACCATCGCCGCATCGGCCCCCGCCAAGGTTTCCGTGCTGGTGCTGTTCAGGGCGTCCGCCTGCAATTCGGCCAGGTTCAGGCTCGGCAGAGGCGGAGGCGGCGTAACTGTTGGCTCGGGGGGTGTTACCTCGGGTCGGGGTTCGGGGTCGTCATCATCGTCACCCCCGCTTCCACCGCCGCCACCTGCAGCAGCTGCGGCACCCGCAACGCCGAGTCCCCCCAGCGCCAGGCCCGTACCGCTGACCCCGCCAACGGTCGCAGCAGCCGCGCCCGCTTCGGCAACCGCTGCGAACTGTGCGATCTGACCCGCCATTTCATCGGCAACCATAATCGCGCCATTTTCGAGGACCTGCACATTTTCGGACGAGACGACCAGAGTGCGGCCGTCCTCCATCCGCAATTGGACATCGCCGTTCGACAGGATCCTTGCAGAGCGCACACCCGGGATCGCATTGGCAAATTGAAATGACTCCAGCTGCTCGGTCGTGGCCTGCGCCAGGGCAGGCAGGGCCAACAATGTTGAACCCAGCCCACCGGCCAGACCACGTCCGACCCATCGTTGCAGCTTGCGGTCGATCCAATTTCGCACATGCCGCGCGCGCCCGGCCTCAGACAAGTTGTCCAAGGTCACGCTTTCATTTGAAACGGGTTCTTTGGTCATTTCGCCCCTCATAAGTGGTGCCCGTCGCCATCCGGCCAGAGCGGTGCTCTGTCTTTGGCTCTGTAACCGGATGTCTCATGCGGGCGATCCTGAAAATTCGATTTAAACTGAAGCCGAAATCCTTGCTTTCACCACATTCGTGTTCCGTTTTCGGTCTGGGCCTCAGATCATTCTGATCTCGGTGCCAGGGGTGGCACGGGGGTGAATGAAGATGAGACTTCAGTTCGAAAGAGTGGTTGCAACGGGGACCGCAGCGCTCGATTCAGGTATCGGCGATATCGCTTTAAAAACGTTTAACGGCGATACGTTCCTCTACACGATGACGGGTGTCGGCGGCGGCATCACGTCCCGGCGATTGACCGAAGGCGCAGGTCCGCTACTGGTGGACCAGCAACACTACGGTGTCACCATCAGCAATCAGGTCGGCCGCAGCGGCGTTCCGATCACCTTGGGCGCACAAGACCATCTGGCTCTGGATGTTAATACTGCCACCGGGCTTGTCAGCTATGATCTCGGTGCTGCCGGACAGATTGGCGATCTTCAGGAAACCGGTGCTTTAACATACAGCGGTGATATTTCTGCGGCGGCACAAATCTCGGTCAGCCTGTTGACGCTCGCTCATGCAGACGCTGGTCGAATCGCCAACTATACCATCAACCCGGATGGATCGTTGGGTGTTGCCGGAACGGCATTGGCACGCGCGGATGTGTTGCAATCGATGCAGTCCGGTTCGGGGCATTTCATCGTTGCCGCAGATACGATTAACAGCACGCTCACAACTTTCAGCGTCGATCAGGGCACCGGTGCACTCGCCGAGGTCGCCGAAAACACCGCAACCCAGACGTTGGGCATAAGCGCGCCGACAGCAATCGAAGTGGTGCAGGCCTATGGCAAGTCCTGGGTCGTCGTCGCGGGTGCCGGCAGCAACTCGCTAAGCGTCATGGAACTGGGCAGCGACGGGCGGCTGACGCCGACGGATCATGTTCTGGATTCGCTCCATACCCGGTTTGAATCGGTCCAGGATCTGGCCGTCGTCGACGTCGATGGCCGCGTTTTTGTTGCAGCGGGCGGGGGTGATGACGGGATCACTCTGTTCACAATGACGCAGGACGGACAGTTGATTTACCTGGACAGTTTTGCCGACACCCTGGCCAGTGGCTTACAGAATGTCGAAGCGCTGAGCATGGCTCATGTCGGGGATGAACTGCAAATTCTGGCGGCATCACAACAGGATGCCGGGTTAACACAGCTTACTGTGTCAGTGGCGGATCTTGGGGTGGTCCGACAGGGGTTTGGCACAATCAACGGGACGTCCGGAGATGACATGCTGCGAGGCGGAATTCTCGATTCTACGCTAAATGGTGGGGCAGGGGACGACATCCTGATTACCGGGACCAGCACTACGACTCTGACAGGCGGCTCAGGCGCGGATGTGTACTTTGTGCGTCACGGCAGCGGCCACACCACGATCACTGATTTCGAACGCGGCACAGATTCGCTCGATCTGTCCGACTTCTGGTTGCTGCGAACGCCTGCGCAACTGGATATCACAACAACCTCGGACGGCGCGCAGATACAGTACCGTGGACAGACGATATCGCTTGCGTCCTCGGATGGCGCAGCGCTGAGCAGCACCGACATCTTCGGATCAGGGTTCAACGGGCCCGACCACGTCCCGGTCATCATCAGCAACGGGCCAGACAGCAATGCCGGTCCGGGCGTTCTGGGTGCTGTAAGTATAGACTCGACCACCGCCAATCCGGCGCTTTCGGGGGCTGAGATTCGGTTCACACCATCTGGCGAGGGCGCGATCGTAGCGCAAGCAAATGCACAGGGAGAGTTTGACCTCGAGATGCCCGACGGCGCGTTCTCAGGCGAGCTGGAGATCGTCAAATCCTATTCCACGGCCAGCAATCAGATTTCGGCATTGGATGCATTGCAAGTCTTGCGGATGGCAATCGGGTTGGATCCGACCTTCGGCCCGGCTGCGCCCGAAAACCTGATCGCGGCAGATATCAATCGGGATGGCACCGTCAGCGCGCTGGACGCGCTGAACGTTCTTCAGAATGCGGTGGGGCAAACGGCTCAGCACCCGGCTGAATGGGTGTTTCTGGATGATAACGTCGATCTATCAGCAATCACCAGAACCAATGTCTCTTACAGCACTGGGGCACCGGTGACCGTCGTGGACGGGGAATTTGCGACCGACATGACCTCAATCCTGCTTGGCAACATTGAAGCTGTCTGAAGAGCGGTGATAACTGTCCGGCCTATTCTCGGAACGCCCGATAGAAATAATCCGCAAGCGGTTTGACCAGATAGCTCAGGGGAGTGCGTTCATCGGTCTTTATCATCGCCTCAACCGGCATGCCCGGCAACAATTCCTGCCCGTTCAGCAACTCAATCTGACCGTCATCCGGGATAACCTCAGCCCGGTAAAAAGTGAATCCGGTGCCTTCGTCGGTATATGTGTCTGCCGACACGTTCCTGACATGCCCGTTCAACTCAGGCGTTTCGCGCTGATTGAAGGCAGGAAAGCGCAGCGCAACCTCTTGCCCGCGATGTAGTTGGTCGACATGTAAGGCGTCCACCCTTGCCGCCACCAGCAGAGGCGTATCCTGAGGCACTACGTACAGCATCGGCTCGCCCGGCTGAATAACGGACTGAAGCGCAAAGACCTGGCTGTCATAGACCGTTCCCGCAACCGGTGCGCGGATATCGAGACGCGACAGGCGCTCATTCAACGACAAGCGCCGTTCCGCCAATTCGACAACCCGGGCCTGAACATCCCGCAATTGCGAGATCGCCTCTTCACGCCGAGTCGCCTTCAGTTCGACGATTCGAATCTCGGTGCTCGAAATCTCACCTTCCAAACGCGCGACCGAGGATTCCAGACGGCCGATTTCGCCCAATAAGCTGGCCTCTTCCCGTTGCAGGGCAGAGACCCGGCTGGCTTGCGTCAGGCCGCGCTCTAACAGCCCTTCCTGATCTACCAACTCGCTTTGGATCAGTTCAACCTGGGTCCGCAACGAAATCAATTGCGCCTGATTCCCTTCGATCTCATTTTCGATCTGGGTTTTCTGCTTGCTAAGCTGCTCGGTCTGTTGCTTCAACGTGTCCACACGCGCATTGAACAGGCGCTCTTGACCGGCCAAAAGATCAGCGGAGATACCTTCTCGGCTTTGCAATTCTTGCAGGCGGTTGGCCAATTCTGCGGCGTCGACCCCATCGCGTTCCGCCTCAAGTCGGACCATACGGGCCAGCAGTTCGAACAGTTGAGATTCCACGATGGTCTTTTCCGAGGCCAGGAATGTATCATCCAGCCGCAACAGCATATCGCCACGGGCGACAGCATCGCCATCGCGCACGAAGATTTCGCCGACAACGCCACCATCCGGATGCTCGACCACCTGTCGATTGCTTTGCACTTCGACCACACCTTGCGAGATGATCGCCCCGGCCAGTTCGGTCCGTACGCTCCACACCCCAAGACCCAGGACCAGAACGCCCAGTGCTAAGATGCCCACGGTTGCAGGAACCTTGATGCTCCACGCAGGTTTCTTGACAGACTTGGACATTAATCACCCACTTTGTTTAGGTGCCGTTTGATCACGTTTGCGTTTTGCACCATCGTGTTCAGAACCTCATCACGGCTGCCGGTCTTCACGATCTGACCCTTTTCGACAACAACAAGGTCATCGCATTCCGAAATGGCCTGTGGCCTGTGGGTCATGATAATCACCGACTTACCGACCGACTTGAACTCGCGCACCGCATTGTTCAGCGCCAGGGTCCCATCCGCATCAAGGGCCGAATTCGGCTCATCCAGGATCAGCAGAACCGGATTGCCATAAAGGGCACGTGCCAAAGCAATCCGTTGCTTTTGGCCGCCTGACAGTTGGCTGTCATTGCCTTCAAGGAACGTGTCGTACCCCTTTTCAAGGCCAAGGATCAACTCGTGCGCGTTTGCCGTTTTGGCAGCGGCCACAACTGCGTCCGGGTCAGGGGTTTCCGACATCCGGGCGATATTTTCAGCGACGGTGCCATTAAAAAGAGTCACCTGCTGCGGCAGGTACCCGATATGCTGGCCCAACGCGTCCGGATCATACTGGTCCAGAGTCGCGCCCCCCAGCCGGATTTCACCCGCCGCCGGGGACCAAAGCCCAAGCAAAGCCTTGGCCAGTGTCGTCTTGCCCGAGCCGCTTTTGCCGATCACCCCCAGGGCCTTGCCCGGCTCCAGCTTCATCGATGCATTGCGCAGGGTCGGCGTCGAGATTCCGGGTGGAATGACAGTCAGCGACTTGGCCTCAAGATGCGCTTTCGGAATTGGCAATCTGGTGCGCTTTTGTTCAGGAGGAGTGTTGTCGAGGAACTTGTTCAGGCTGGTCCAGGCGGTGCGCGCACGTTCGATCATCGACCATTGACCAACAGCCATTTCAATCGGGGCCAACGCTCGTCCCAGCAGGATCGTACCTGCGATCATCGCACCAGCGGTCATTTCGTTGCGCAGTACCAGCAGGGCACCCAGCGCCAACATGGCCGATTGAAGAAACAGCCGTAGTGATTTGGTAAGAGACGAAAAACTGCCCGTCCAGTCACTGGCGGAAATGGTCTGCGCCAAAGCCTCGGTCCGTTGCTTTAACCAACGGCTGGACACGTCTTCCTGCATGCCCTGCGACCGCACGACTTCGGCCGCTTGCCGAGCATGTTCGGAGAATGAGTTTGCCCGTGCCGATGCAGCCTGAGCCTCGGCCACTTTCCGGTGGGTCAATGCCTGGTTCAGCAGCGCGATGACGACAAGAACGGTACCCCCGGCAACCGCCAACCAGCCCAGCAACGGGTGGAACAGGAAGATCGCGGCGATAAAGATCGGCGTCCATGGTATATCCATTACGGCCAGCAAAACTGGCGACGCGCAAAGCCCTCGGATCGATTCCAGATCGCGCAACGCGGTTGCCGGTGCCGAGCGGATTTGCGGGAACAAGGCGCGGCGCATGGTGGCCTCAAACACACGCTCGTCCAGGGACGATTGAAAGCGTGCGCCGAACCGGGCGACGATCCGACCTCGGGCATAGTCCAGCATCGCCATCAGCGCGTAAAGCAGGGCCACCAACAAGAACAGGGCCGACAAGGTCTCGACCGAGCGGGATCCGAGCACGCGGTCATAGACTTGCAACATGAATAACGGACCGGTCAGCATCAGCAGGTTCACAAACACGCTGAAAAGGAACGCGAGGCCTATAAAGCTCAGGCCCTGATTTCTTGCCTTACGCAGCTCGCTCATCGGTGGCGCGGACATTCTATTCTTGGATTTCACGAGCTGTCGCCCTCAGTTCAGTCACCAGATGGGGCACAGACAAAAGCCAGCCGGGTATGAATCGATACCCGGCAGCAGCCCCCTTTTGACCAGAGTTTATATCTATCGGTTAAAATTTGAACAACGGGCGTTTTTTCGGCATCGGCACCCTTTGGCACCAGTTGTCACCCTCGACAGGCGAGAACATGCCGAATGCGGGACGGTCAGTACAACAGATTCAGCATCACCAGCGAAACAACCAGGAACAGTACGGTCATCATCCCGCCAGAGCGCACAAAATCCATCACCTTATATCCCGCAGGTCCCATGATCAGTGCGTTCACCTGATGCGTCGGAATAATAAAACTGTTCGAGGTCGAGATCGCCACCGTCAGCGCAAACAGCGACGGGTTGGCGCCGGCAGCTACAGCGATCGAGACCGCCAGCGGGACCAGAAGGACGGTTGCGCCCACATTTGACATCACCAGCGAGAACGCAGTCGCTAGGATCGCCACCCCGGCCTGAAGTGACCAGATTGGCCAGCCATTCAGCAGGATCATGATCTGCTGCGCAATCCAGGCCGCAGTTCCGGTGTTCTGCACCGCCTGACCCAGCGGGATCAGACAGGCCAGCAGAAACACGGTATTCCAACCGACGGCCCGATAAGCCTCATCCACGCTCAGCACCTTGGTCAGCATCATGCCTGCTGCACCTGTCAGAAGGCAAAGCGACAGGCGCACATCCGTAAACAGGATCAGGGACAGAGAGATTGCAAAGAACGCCAGAGCCCAGCCAACCTTTTGTGGTCGCAATTCGTCTTGCGGGAAATCCGTTGTCACGACGACAAAGTCCGGATCGCGCTTGATGCGCATCAGGTTGTCCCACCGGGTGTGCGCCACAAGCATGTCCCCGGCATGAAACTCTTCCAGTCCGATCTGCGTGGATTCGTGCGTGTCGGTTTCGACATGGCTCAGCGTTTCTTCGCCACGATGAATAGCCAACAGCGACATGCCATAGGTCTTGCGGAACAAAAGCTCGCGCGGGCACTTTCCGATCAGTTTGCTGTCAGGCGTGACAACCACTTCGGCAATCCCGGCATTTGTCGGCGCAAATTCTTCCACGAAAACATCAAGTTCCGGCAGGACTTTCAACCCGAACTTCTGGGCGAACTCTTCAACCACCCAACGCCTGCCAATGATCGCCAATCGGCAAGGCGCGGCGATTTCGGCAGTCAGAACCTGAACCATCGAGGTCTTGCCGCGATAGAAGGTCGAAATGATATACAGGTGATTTTCGTGATTGATCTCTGCCAGTATCTGCCCCACCAGCGGGCTGTCGGCGGGCACGATCACCTCAAACACATCCGCCTTCAAGCCGTATACACGTTGAAGATATTCCTGAGTGCCCTGGCTTGAGCCGGTGCTATCCGATCCGGTGTCTCCGGGTAGAACCCACCGGCCCAGCAGCAGGAAATAACCGATCCCGGTCAAGATCAGAACCGCACCAATCGGCGTGACCGAAAACAGGCCGAACGGCTCCATCTTCTGGCCTTCGGCCAGGCCGTCATTGGCTGTCTGGATCAGGTCATTCAAAAGGATCAGCGGCGATGAGCCAACCATCGTCATCGTGCCGCCCAAGATCGCACAAAACCCCATTGGCATCAGCAGGCGCGACAACGGAATGCCCGAGCGCGATGAGATGCGGCTGACCACTGGCAGGAACAGCGCAGCTGCCCCAACATTCTGCATGAAGGACGAGATCACCCCAACCGTGCCCGACACGATGGGCAGCACCCGGTTTTCCGATTTGCCCCCATATTTGAGGATAACCGCGGCCACCTTGTTCATGATGCCGGTCTTGTCCAAGCCTGCCCCGACAATCATCACAGCGATGATTGAGATCACCGCATTCGACGCAAAGCCATCAAACAGGTTCGGAACATTCGCAAGATTTCCAAGCCCGGGCGCATAGCTGAGCAAGCCAATAAGGACCAAGACCAAAATGGCTGACAAGTCTATTCGGACAACTTCGGATACAAACAGAAATACGGTGAAGGCCAAGAGAGCGCAAACCACGCCCATCTCGAAGGTAAACGCCAATTGCTCCACTAAAACCACCTAGTTACGGCATGGAATGAGTAATGGAGATACTTAAGCCAAACACACATGGTTGTCATTAACTTTCGAAATGACGTCGCTTTGTGGAATAATATTGCTTTCTCTGTCAGCGTGCATCTGAAGTTTCGGGTGTCATCGCAACCCCCGCATCCGCTTGAGCCTGTGCTTTGCGAGTTCGACAAAGGCCCGGATTTTGGCCGGTGCGCGCCGACCTTCGGCATGTACAAGGTGAATCGGCAATGGCGCGGGTTCGAACTCTTGCAGAATTGGCACCAAAGTTCCGTTTTCGATGTCAGGGGCCACCTGATAGGACAAGGCCTGACATATGCCCCAGCCGTTTCGCGCGACTGCGATGCTGGCGGCAACGCTGCCAATGCACAGGCGCGGTTTCACCCGAACAACGGTTTGCAATTCGCGCCCAAATCGCCATTCGGTCACCGAATTGACAGAGTCCGCGGACACGGCCTCGTGCAATTGCAAGTCTGTCGGTGATTTGGGAACCCCATGTTTCGCCAGATATCCCGGTGCTGCACATAGGACACGTCGAACCTGCCCAACCCGAACGGCGGATAATCCCGAAGAGGGCAAATGCCCGATCCTGACAGCCAGATCAAAGCCCTCTTCGACCAGATTGACAACGCGGTCGAGCATGACGGCGTCAGCGCTCATGCCCGGATGGGCATCCAGAAACTCCGTCAGAATGGGCGTGACATAGATGCGGCCGAACTCATGCGGGCAGGTCAGCCGCAATAGACCAACAGGGTTCGTCGCCGTTCCCTTGGCGGCATCATCTGCGGCCTGTAGCTGCGCCAGAATGTGCCGTGCATCCTCGAGATAGGTCTGCCCCGCATCGGTCAGGCGCACACGACGGGTTGTCCGCGTAAACAGGCGCACACCAAGCCGATCCTCCAGCGCATTGACACCGCGTGTGGCAGAAGGAGCGCTCAGGCCTAGGCTACGTGCACCGCCGGCAAAACTCTCTGCTTCCGCAACGGCGACAAATACTTCCAGTGTTCTCAAGCGATCCAAGGGGGTTGCCTCGTATTACTACCTGAACGCAAAATAATACATTTCATATTTAGTATATTCATTCAGATTGTGATGCAAATTATCTGCTTTGAACACGCAGCCGCCGCACTGCCTGACTGCGTCAAACCGGACAGAACATCGAACTCGACCCCGCGCGAATTCGGACATTGATTGCAAAAGGACTGACTGATGACACCGATCAAACTCTACCGAAACCCGAAATCCGGCCATTGCCACCGCGTCGAACTGATGCTGGCGCTGCTGGGACTGCCTTACGAGACCATTGATCTGGATATGGCCAATGGCGAGCACAAATCGCCCGACTATCTCAAGATCAGCCCATTTGGCCTGGTGCCTGCAATCGACGATTCAGGATTCACTCTGGCGGATTCCAACGCGATTTTGGTCTATCTGGTGCAGAGCTACGCAAAGGGCTCGCACTGGCTTCCCGAAGACGCCAAGACCGCCGCCGAAGTCCAGCGCTGGCTGACGGTGGCAGCGGACAACGTCTATTCCGGCCCCTGCGCAGCACGTCTGGTCAAGGTCTTTGGCGCATCGCTGGACCATGACGCCGCAGTCGCCAAGGCGCACGCATTGTTCAAGGTCATGGAAGTGCATCTGAAGGACCGCGAGTGGTTGGCCGCCGATACGATCACCGCCGCAGACATCGCCGGCTATAGCTACATTGCCCACGCGCCCGAAGGTGGAGTGGATCTTGAACCCTACCCGAGCATCCGTCGTTGGCTTGCCAGGATCGAAGCGCAACCGGGCTTTGTGGGAATGGCAACTTCGCCGATCCCGGAATTGGCCTGAGCATCTGGGTCAGCACAGTCTTGCTGACCCAATAAATCAAGAGGAAGCCGGACATGACTTTGAACAGCGCAGAAAACCCGTTTCACGCCGGCGAGCGCTCGGCGCAATTGCGCGCGGGTGCCGGTGATGTCGCTGCTTGGGCAGGCGGATTTATCCGCGACCACTTGCCTGAACAGCATCGTGGCTTTCACAGCGCGCTGCCTTTTCTGGTCTTGTCTGGTTCCGACGAAACTGACCGTACATGGGTGACATTGATTGATGGCCCCGAAGGGTTCATCCGTTCACCTGATCCCCAAACTCTGGAGATCGCGACGCAGTTGGACCCGCAAGACCCGCTGTTCACAACGCTGGACGCCGGGACAGATATCGGCGTCCTGGGGATTGAACTGGCCTCACGCCGGCGCAACCGGCTGAGCGGGTTTTTCCGCAAGTTCGACACTGGATACAAGATCGATGTGCGTCAGACCTTTGGGAATTGTCCTCAATATATCCATGAACGCCACTGGCATCGCGTTGAACATATCGATCACACGCCCGCGCAACATGCAGCTAGCCTTAGTCCGCGACAAATCACGCTGATTTCAAGGGCTGACACCCTGTTTCTTGGGTCCGGTCACATGCACGGCGGTGATGCGCCGTCGCGCGGGTATGACGCCTCGCATCGGGGCGGCGCACCCGGATATGTGAAAGTTGAAAGCCCGAACCTGCTTCGCATTCCGGACTATGCTGGCAACAATTTTTTCAACACGATTGGAAATCTGATCTCCGACCCAAGAATAGGCGTCACCTTTGTTGATTTCGACACCGGCGGGCTGCTGCAAATCTCCGGCCGGGCGAGCATCGATTGGGAACCGCAGAATACCCATGACTCAGATGCACGGCGCATGATTAACGTAACGGTCGAGGCGGTGATCGAGCGCCCCGGCGCTTTGCATTTGCGCTGGCGCCGCAAGGACAACCGCGCCCAGTTGCTGAGCATAGTGCGACGCGTGGAGGAAGCGCAGGACATCACCTCATTCTATTTACAGTCGCCGGAAAACGCCGACTTGCCTCGTTTCAGGGCGGGTCAGCACTTGCCGATCGAAGTCGAAATCCCCGGTTACACCGCGCCCATCCAGCGCAGTTATACTTTGTCTGGCGATCCGCAAGATACACAGCAATATCGCCTTACCATCAAACGCGAGCCGCAGGGCGTGGTCTCGCAGCACTTTCATCAGTCGTTGCATGTGGGGGCCCGGATCAGGGCCTCTGAACCCTCCGGTACGTTTCTGATCCCAAAAGGCGATACACCGCTTGTTCTGGTCAGCGCGGGCGTCGGGCTGACCCCTATGGTGTCGATGCTGCATAGCCTCGCGGCGTTGCAGGACCCCAGGCCGCTCTGGTTCGTCCACGGCGCTCGCGATGGGTCACGACATGCCATGCACGATGAGGTAACGCGCCTTGTGTCGCGATTGCCTAACGCGCGGCAACTGGTGTTCTACAGCAATCCCGACGAGCGGGATAAGCTGGGTGTAAATTATCACCAAACGGGGCGCATTTCTTCTCAGCATCTGCTTGATCTGAGCGCAGGTGCCGCGGCCCAGTACTTGCTGTGCGGTCCGGTGCCGTTTCTGTCGGATATCCGTCAGGGGCTGGAGGCAGCAGGTGTTCCTGCTACCAATATTCAGGCTGAAGTGTTTGGTGCGTAGCAAACCGAGCAGTCGCGGCGACCGAACCTAAATCAAACGATTTCTGCAGGATCGACAGCGCGGCCTTCGACGACAGAATTCAACGCCGCTTCGGCCAGAATCAGCGCCTGCAACCCGTCCTGCCCCGACGGTTGCGGGGCCGACTGGTCCCGGATCGCAGCGACAAAGGCCGCGATTTCGGCCGCGTATGCCTCGGTATAGCGGGTCATAAAAAAGTCATGCAGCGGCGGGCGCAGATACCCTTCGGCAGTTGCCACCTCGATGGCAACCGGACGCTGGTTTTCGGCCGAACACGCTCCGAGGGCGCCAAAAACCTCGATCCGCTGGTCGTAGCCATAGCTCGCTCGGCGAGAATTGGTGATCGTGCATTGCTTGCCGCTTCGGGTCGTCATCAGGACTGAGGCGGTGTCGTAGTCGCCATGATCGGCCACCTTGGCATCGACCAGCACTGAGGCGGTGGCCTGAACGCTTGTGACTTCATCCTCAAGCAAAAAGCGTGCCATGTCGAAGTCGTGGATCGTCATGTCCCGAAAGATGCCGCCGGAGACATCGATATATTCGAAAGGCGGCAGCCCCGGATCGCGAGAGATGATCGTGACTTGCTCGACCTCGCCCAAGATGCCGCTCTCGATCCGCTGTTTGATACCCGCAAAATGGGGATCGAACCGCCGATTGAACCCCAGCATCAGCTGCGCACCTGTCTGCTTGACCACATTCAGGCAGGATTTCACCCGCTTCAGATTCAGGTCGATCGGCTTTTCGCAGAAAATCTTCTTGCCGGAACGGGCAAAGGTTTCGATCAGATCGGCATGCGTATTGGTCGGTGTGCAGATCACCACCGCATCTATCGCGTCATCCGCTGCAATATCGTCGATCGAGCGAACCGGGCATCCATATTGGTCTGCTATGGCCTGGGCTGCCTGCGGAAACGCGTCGTTCACGGCACCCAGTACAGCATCGGGATCACGAGAGATCGCTTGCGCATGTACTTTGCCAATCCGGCCAGCGCCGAGAAGTGCGATGGAAATTGTCACGACGTGTCATCCTCAGTTCTGCCCACGCGACATCCGAGGCATGGGAGTTGTTCTAAGTCCGGGTCGACCCGGCAAAAATGGTTTAATCCTGTCTTTCGAATTTTTGAAAGCACATTCTTTGCTGCGGCCCATCCCGCACCCAAACAGCAAGAAACTTGAAGGAACGGTAACGCCAACAATAGAGCTCGGAAAAATAATTCGCATAGGCACCTTCCACCGTTTACAGAATGCTCTCTCTCTTTCTACTATTCCTCTGAATTTCTGAATATTTTTTGACAAAAGGACATCGGCAATGTCGCAACCAATAGACCTTCACAAATTCGAGAACCTCAGCCCTTTCGAGATCAAGGACGAGTTGATCAAACTTGCGCAGAAGGAATCACGCAAATCGACGCTGCCCTACCTGAATGCGGGCAGGGGCAATCCCAACTGGATTGCCACCAAGGCGCGCGAGGCGTTTTTTCTGCTGGGCCAGTTCGCGATGACCGAGGCGCAGCGTGACCGCTATGAGCCCGAGGTTGGATTGGCGGGGATGCCGCAGGGGCCGGGATGTTACGCGCGCCTAAAGGCCTATTGCGCAGCTTCCGAGGGGCCGAACGTGCCTCCGGGCGCAAAAATGCTGGCGGCGGCCGTGGACTTTGCCATCGAGAAATTCGGCTTCGACCCGGATACGTTTGTGCTGGAACTGACCGACAGCATCGTCGGAGACCACTATCCGATGCCCGACCGGTGTCTCGAACATAACGAAGCAATCGTGCACGAATATATCATGTGGGCCATGTGCGCCGGTCATCGACCGGATGCCAAATTCGATATCTATGCGGTCGAGGGCGGGACTGCCGCGATGTGCTACATCTTCAAGTCGCTCAAGAACCAGCGGCTGTTGAACGCCGGTGACACCATCGCGCTGGCCACGCCGATCTTTACGCCCTATCTGGAGATGCCCGAGCTTGAGGATTATGCCCTGAATGTCGTGCATGTGTGCTCGGACGAGGAAGATGAATTCCAGTTGACCGACGAAGATCTCGAGGCGCTCGCCGACCCTAACGTCAAAGCGTTGTTCATGGTCAACCCCGGCAATCCTTCGGCCGTCGCGATGAGCAAGGATGCCCTTGCGCGATTGGTCAACTTTGTCAAAACCCGCCGGCCGGATCTGATCGTCCTGACGGATGACGTGTATGGAACATTTGTCCCCAATTTCGAATCCGTCATGGGCCATCTGCCTGAAAACACCATCGGGGTTTATTCTTATTCCAAGTATTTTGGCTGTACCGGCTGGCGTCTGGGCACGATTCTGGTGGCCGAGAACAACATTTTCGACCGTATGATCGCTGACGCACCGGCCGAGGTTAAGCAGGTTGTCGAAGCGCGCTACACGACATTGTCGCCCGACCCGTCCAAAATGAAGTTCATTGACCGGATCGTCGCCGACAGCCGCGACGTCGCGCTGAACCACACCGCCGGGTTGTCGCTGCCTCAGCAGGTGATGATGACGCTGTTCTCGTTGGTGGAGATGATGGATGACGACAAAGCCTACCAGGCGTTTTGCCGTGGCATTCTTGAACACCGCTTTACGGAACTGGTCGAAGGTTTGGGCATCAATGTCCCCGAGAACCCACTATTTGATCGATACTACGGCATCATTGATTTCGAGTTCTGGCTGCGGAAATATATCGGAGAAGAAGTTGTCGACTGGATCAAGGAAAACGTGCATCCGCTGGATATCTCGTTCAAACTTGCGCAGGATCACGGGATCGTTTTGCTGAACGGGTCTGGTTTCGACGCGCCGAACTGGTCAGCGCGGGTATCCTTTGCCAACCTAGACGACAGCGCTTACCGTCAGATCGGGCGCGCGGTTCGGGCCGTTGCGACCGGGTATGTTCAGGCGTATCGCGCATCGAAAGGGTTGCCATTGCATGGATGAACCAAACACCGGCCTGGACGCCCTTTGATATGCAGTTCATCGGGTCGATTTTTGGCGCGCATCCCGAGCTAGCCCTGTTTTGCAGCCTTGCCTTGGGGTATGCCCTTGGCAAGATTTCAATTGGGTCATTCAAGGTGGGCTCGGTCGCCGGGTGCCTGTTGGCCGGAGTTCTGGTTGGCCAGACCGGCGTCGTCGTATCGGACGACGTCAAGCAGGCTTTCTTTCTGCTGTTTCTCTTTTCGATCGGTTATCGGACCGGCCCACAGTTCTTTCGGTCACTTAATCGCAGCGCGTTGCCGCAGATCGCGATCACAGTGCTCTTGTGCGTCGTGGCCTTGATTACGGCAGCGCTGCTTGCACCATTGATGAGTTTGTCCGTCGGCATTGCTGCGGGTCTGTTGGCGGGCGGCGTGACGGAAAGCGCAACTCTCGGGGTCGCGATCGACGCGTTTGCCAAAACCGGCGCGGACCCTGCTGCCCAACGTATTTTTGAAGCAGAAATCGCCACCGGCTTTGCCGTGGCCTATTTTGTTGGCGTGATCGCGACCATTGTTTTTCATACGCTCGTGGCGCCAAGAATCTATGGTCGGTCGCTGAAAGACGCCTGCGCGGAATACGAAGCCGAATTGGAAAGCGACGAACACCCGGTTGTTTCACAGCATCGAGATTTTGAGGCGCGCGCCTACCGCATCAACCCCGATTTCGCCGGCCAACGCGTAGACGAACTTGAAGCCCGGGTTCCGCAACATGTTTGCGCCTATTTCGACCGCGTGCGCCGAGGTGATCAGATATTACCAACATCGAAAGACATGATCCTGCAAGACGGTGACATCGCGGCAATCGCCGGATTACGCTCTTACCTGATCGACCACGCCCATGTGTTGGGAGAGGAAATCGAAGACCCGGAATTGCTGGATCTTCCGGTTGAAACCAGCGACATCGTTGTCACCAATAGCGCAGTGGTCAACAAAACGCTTGGTGCGATGTCGCAGCATCCTCAGGCCCGAACCATTTTTCTGCGCGGTATCATGCGCAGCGGCGAACGGTTGCCAATCTTTCGCGGCGTGACACTGCACAAGGGCGACGTTCTGACCGTCTCGGGAACGCGCCGCCATATCGAGGATGCCGCCGGCGCACTAGGCTATCTCGATCGAGAAACAAAAGAGACGGATATGGTGTTCGTTGCGTTTTTTATTCTTTTGGGCGGTCTTGTTGGCATTCCAGCCCTGAAATTTGGTGCGCTCGAATTGGGTCTGGGCACGTCGGTCGGTGTTTTGCTTGGCGGGCTGGTGGCGGGATGGCTTCGGTCGGTCCGCAGAACGTTTGGATTTGTGCCCGAAGCAACCTTGTGGATTTTCGATTCACTGGGCCTGTGCGTCTTTGTCGCCTGCGTCGGCATCACGTCCGGAACCAGTTTTGTCGAAGGTGTCTTGGACAGCGGCCCGTCGCTGATCATCGGCTCAGTGCTCATTGTCCTTTTGGCCCATGGCTCGGCTGTGCTTGTCGGACGCAAGATTTTTGGCATCAACGAAGGCGTCCTGGCAGGAACCTGCTGCGGGGCTGGCACTTCGGCGCCGGGCTTGGCCGCCGTTCAGGAAGCCGCCCAAAGCCAGGTCCCAACGCTTGGCTACGGTTTGGGCTATGCCGTGGGCAACGTGCTGCTGGCGCTTTGGGGCTCAATCATCGTGCTTCTGTTGATCTGACGGGTCAGGGCACGAAGGCGACAACCAGCGGCCCCCAAAGCGTCAGGAAGATGTTCGCGACTGCGTAGGTCATCGTGAACGCGGGTGTCGGCGTCGAGTTGCCCGTCTTTTCCAGGAGCGTCGCAAAACCGGGATTGCCGGACCGGGACCCGGTTACAACTGCACAAGCCTCAACCGGATTGCGGATGCGCAGGGCAATATAGTTGATTGGGAATTGTACGATCATGGGCATCAGAGTGACCACGAACCCCAGCAACAGCAAGGTGATCCCGTATTCCTGAATCGCTTGCAGGGCGGGTTGACCGGCATTCAATCCGACCACGCCGACAAACACCGCAAGGCCAAAGCTTTGCAGGAAATTGGCTGCCCCGCGGTTGATGCCGCCGATTTTCGGGCGACGAATGCGCAGGTAGCCAATGATCAGGCCGGTGACCAGACAACCCAGCCCCGATCCAAGGGCAACCTTTGTTCCGGCGATGACAAAGCTGATCTCGCCGATCAGGTATCCGACGGCCACGCCAATCCCCAGCGCGATGAAATTCGTCACCGAAGCCGACGGCGGCACATAGCCCGCCATTTTTGACACCCGGTTCAAGTCGTCCTTATGCCCGACGATGCTGACCTCGTCGCCTGCGTGAATCTCGGTATCCTGTAGCACAGGTATGTCATGCCCCATGCGGGTGATTTTCGAAATATGCACACCACGACGCTGGTCGGCGGTCAGCGCCGTGCGCAGTTCGCCCAGCGTCTTTCCGGTCAGTTTGCGGTTGGTGATAACCACGTTGCGCCGTTCCTCGACAATGGTGAGGGCAGGGGGGTATTCTCCGACCTCCTTGCCCGAGGAGGCTTCAAATTTTGCAAGCGCGCCAACAAGTCCGGACACCACGATCACGTCGCCACTGACAATTACAGTATCGGGTTTGGGGTTCACAGGCGCGCCATCTCGCAGCAGTTTTTCGACCAAAACATCGCTGTCATAGCCGCCTTCGATTTCTGTAACCGATTTTCCGACAACCTGGGCACCATCCTCGACCCGATAAGCACGCGCATCAAACCGGTTCATCGGCAGAAACTCACCTTCTTCCAACGACCGGCCGCCGCCGCTGAGCTTTTGAGCCAGCTTGATTGCCTCTTGACGCAGGTCCCAGCGCATGATGATCGGAATGACACTGACCGCCAGAATTGGTCCGATCGAGCCGAAAATGTAGGTGACCGAGTACCCCACCGCGATATTGGTTTTCAGCTTCTCCGCTTCGTCCGCAGCCAGACCCAGCAGGTCGATGGCGTTACCTGCCGTGCCTATAATCGCGGATTGCGTTAGCCCACCCGCGGCAAGGCCCGCTGCAAGCCCCTTATCCAACCCAGCCCAGGTGGCCACGGCAATTACAAAGAACAATCCCCAAAGCGTCATCATGAACGCAGCCAGTAACTTGGTCAGCGCGGTTCGATTGAGCGCGGCAAAAAACTGTGGCCCGCCATTGTATCCAACCATGAAGATGAAGAGCGAGAAAAAGACGTTCTGGACATCGGTACTCAGATTGATCCCGCCAATCTGGCCAACAAATACCGCGACCAGCAATGTCCCGGCAATACCGCCAAGTTCGAACTTACCAATCTTGAATTTCCCAACCCCATATCCCAGGCCCAAACACAGGAACAGAGCCATGATCGGGTAGGTTCTTAGCTGGTCGGCAATCAACTCCATCGAAAAATCCCCAGGTTGCAAGTCGGTTGGATTTGGCGCTGGGTGGGTCGCTCAGAACGCTGAAAATAAAAATAAATTAGGTTGCCTGCGCCATGTTGGTGTCAGGTAAACATCCGCCCTTGCTTCTGTCAATTGCAAGGATTTGCATAAGTGGAACAAAACTCGGCACGGCCCTGACATTCAAAGCCGCCCCGCTTCATCTGCGGCGTTAACCTCTACTTGCCTTTCCAGACCGGGTCGCGCTTTTCCGCAAAGGCGCGGGCACCTTCCAACTGGTCCTCGCTTGCATAAAGGACGTCCACTGAACGCAACTGGCGCTTGGTGATACGGTTCATAGCGTCCTGGAATTTGCTGTCTTCGGCATCCCGGACCACTTCCTTGATCGCTGCGTATACCAGCGGTGGACCCGAGGCCAGCAGGCGCGCCAGTTCCCAAGCGCGGTCGATCAATTGATCAGCAGGCACGATTTCGTTCACCAACCCCCAGCGGTTGGCTTCTTCGGCGTCAAACCAACGTCCAGTCAGCAGCAGTTCCATGGCGATATGGTACGGGATGCGCTTGGGCAGTTTGACGCTGGCCGCATCGGCAACGGTGCCCGAGCGGATTTCCGGCAGTGCAAAAGTCGCATGATCCGCCGCCAGGATCATGTCGGCCGAGATCGCCAGCTCCAGCCCTCCACCACAGGCGATGCCGTTCACTGCTGCAATGACGGGTTTGTTCAGGTCGCGCAGCTCTTGCAGACCGCCGAACCCTCCGACGCCATAGTCTCCATCAACCGCATCGCCGTCGGCTGCGGCTTTCAGATCCCAGCCGGGGCAAAAGAACTTCTCACCTGCACCGGTCAGGATGGCCACGCGCAATTCAGGGTCATCCCGAAACTCGGCAAAGACCTCGCCCATTTTGCGGCTTGTGATCAGGTCAATGGCATTGGCCTTGGGTCGATCCAGCGTCACTTCAAGGATTGCTCCATCGCGGCGGGTTTTGATTGGGTCCATTTCTCAGGCCTTTCTGATTAGGGCATCCACGGCAACCGCCTTGTCCGGCGTGCACAGAAGCGGGTTGATCTCGACCTCGTCAAGCGTGTCGGCGTTTTCCATGACATAGGCCTGAACGGCCTGTACGGCGGTAATGATAGCATCCATATCAGCCGCCGGTTGGCCCCGATAGCCTGACAGCAGCGGGGCAATTTTCAGTTTGCCCAAGGCGGCTTGGATCTGCTCGGCCGGGCTTGGTATCAGCAGGGATGCGGTGTCGCGAAGTACTTCGGTCAATACGCCGCCCGCGCCCAGGGTCAGGACAAACCCGTGCGCTGGATCGCGCACGACGCCGACCAGCAGCTCTGCGACGGTTCCGGTGATCATCTCTTCGATCAGAATCTCATCCGTTCCGATCTCTGCGGCGACACGCGTCAGGTCTTTTGCGTGAACGCCCAGACGGACTGCGGAATGTTCGGATTTATGCGCAAGACCGACGCCTTTGACCGCAAAGGGGCCCTCCATGCCTTGCACGGCAACTGCAGCGTCATCTGTTCCGCGCACCGTGCAGTTTCGTGGGGTGCTCAAACCGTATGCTGCGAGCGATTGTTTGGCCTCGCCTTCAGTCAATGTACGGCTTTCCGGTGTCGGACCTGGCTGCAAAACGGGGAGCGGTGAGGGCGCAGCGATCTGCCCTGCAGCGCGGGTTGCGCACAGCATCTCGCGCAGTCCCATAAATGGCACCACCCCGCCGCTCATAAGTTCCTGGGCGACGTCTTCCGGCAGAAGCTCGGGCAGCGTCGCCGCAACGGCAAACCGCGCACCGGTTTCGGCGCGCGCTCTGATCGCTGCGCGCGTTGCACAGGACCAATCGGTGGGATCGGTGGTCGGATAGTCCACAATCGAGACTGTCAGGTCGATGTCGTCCCCGGTCATACCTGACCACGCCTGCGTCATCGCGTCTTCATCGCGCCAGACATAGGTGTGATAATCCAGCGGATTGTTCAGAGCGACCATCGGCCCGAGTGCTGCACGCAAGCGGGCTCTTTTGTCGTCGGTCAGGCGCGGGAAGGTCAGGCCGGTGCCGACGGCCATATCCGCGATCAGGCTGGCCTCGCCCCCAGAGCAACTGATCGAGGCGATGTTGCCGCCTGGCAGCGGCCCACAGCAATGCAATAGTTTCAGCGTTTCAAGAAAGTCGGGCAGGGCAGCAAGACGCGGGATCCCCAAGCGTTCCAGCAGCGCTTGCGCCCCGGCGTCGCTGCCTGCCAGAGACGCAGTGTGCGATATGGTCGCCATTTGCGCTTGTTCTGACGCGCCGACTTTCAAGGCGACCAGCGGGATACCCTTGGCATATGCTTTGGCGGCCAGTGCTTCCCACTCGCGAATGTCCTGGAAGCCTTCGATATGCAGGCCGATGGCCGTCACCCGCGGATCGGCGATCAGGGCCGCGGCAATCTCGGCCTGACTGGTCTGCGCCATGTTTCCGCAGGCCACCATATAGGCGATCGGCAGGCCACGTCTCTGCATTGTCAGGTTGATCGAGATGTTCGAACTTTGCGTCAGGATCGCAACACCGCGATCGACCGGTTTGGCCCCATGTTGATCCGGCCAAAGCAACGCTCCGTCGAGCGCATTGATAAAGCCGTAGCAGTTCGGGCCAAGAATGGGCATGTCGCCTGCTGCAGCGATCAATTGGTCTTGTAGGTCGCCCCCTGCATCATCTTCGGCCAAGGCTTCGGAAAAGCCCGAGGCAAAGCAGACCGCTCCGCCTGCGCCCATGTCGGACAAGGTTTGCACCGCCTCGACCGTCGCGTTCCGGTTGATGCCGATGAAAACCGCATCCGGCGGTCCAGGAAGGTCCGACAGACGTGCATAGGCTTTGTGCCCTGAAACCTCAGCGTCGCTGGGGTGTACCGGCCAGATATGCCCGGCATAGCCCATACGCTCGGATTGCAGAATGACCTGATGGCACCAAGCGCCGCCGCCGATGACGGCGATGGATTTCGGGCGTAGCAGCCGGGCAAGGTCTTTGCTCACCTTTTACGCCCCCAACGGACGCAGAAGATCGCGGCTGATGATGTGACGCTGGATCTCGCTGGTACCATCCCAGATGCGCTCGACGCGGGCGTCGCGCCAAAAACGCTCCACCGGGAAGTCATCCATCAGCCCCATACCGCCGAAAATCTGCAATGTGGTGTCGGTAACCCGCGCCAGCATCTCGGAGGCATAGAGTTTGGCCGAGGCGATCTCGCGATTTGAGGGCAGTTTCTGATCCAATCGCCAGGCAGCGGATAGGGTCAGCCAGTCGGCAGCGTCAATTTCGGTGATCATGTCGGCGATCTGAAAACCGACACCCTGAAACTTGCCAATGGGCTGACCGAACTGCTTACGTTCGGCGGCATAGTTCAGTGCATAATCAAAGCAGCGTCGGGCACGCCCGACCGAAAAGGCAGCGACCGTCAGGCGCGTCGCATAAAGCCATTCGTTCATGACCGCGAATCCACCATCAACCGCGCCCAGAACCTGCGCATCCGGCAGGCGGCAATTGTCGAAATACAGGATGCAGTTCTTGTACCCTTTGTGGCTGACCGAGTTGTACCCATCGCGCACCTCGAACCCCGGAGTGCCGCGATCCACAAGGAAAGTGGTAATGCGTTTCTTCGGTCCCTTTGGCGTCTCATCGACACCTGTGGCGATAAAAACGATAAAGAAATCGGCGTGTTCCGCACCCGATATGAAATGTTTCGAGCCGTTGATGACCCAATCTCCGCCATCGCGCACGGCCTGGCATTTCATGCCCCGCACATCCGAACCCGCGTCCGGTTCGGTCATCGCCAACGCATCCATCTTTTCTCCACGCACGGCTGGCAGCAAATAACGTTCGCGCTGGTCATCATTGCAGGCCATCAGGATGTTCTGTGGGCGCCCGAAGAAATGCGTCAGGGCCATCGACCCGCGTCCCAGTTCCCGCTCGACCAGGGTGAAATCAAGGTGTGACAGCCCGGCACCGCCGACCTCTTCGGGAAAGTTGCAGGCATAAAAGCCCAGATCGATGCATTTCTGCTTGATCTCATTCCCCAGCTCCAGCGGCACAGACCCCGTGCGCTCAACGGCGTCTTCGTGTGGGTAAATTTCGTTTTCGACAAAGCTGCGCACAGTCGAAACGATCATCTCCTGTTCGTCGGTCAGACCAAAATTCATGTCGCGAGTTCCTTGGATCGGTGATTGACGCAGGAAACCCGATCACGCATCAATATGGCATGCAGAATTAGCCGAAAATCATGCAAAGTTCGAAAAATTGACACATCAGTTCAACATTCTGCTCTTCGACGGATTTTCGAACCACTGTCTTGCCAACATGGTCGAGCCATTGCGGGCGGCCAATACCTTGGCGCGCCAACCGCTCTATGCGTGGCGCTTCTGCTCGTTGGACGGGAAACCTGTTCAAAGTTCCAGCGATCTGGTCATCACACCACATGGGCCATTGGGTGACCAAAAGGGCACATGTCTCGTTGTCATGCCGTCTTATGGCTATCTGAAACTGGACGCGCCCCGGATCACACGCGCATTGCTGGCAGCAGCCAAGAACCACACCCAGCTTGCTGGTTTGGACACTGGAAGCTGGCTATTGGCGCGGGCTGGTTTGCTGGACGACTACAAAGCAACCATTCACTGGGACGAACTCACCCGGTT
The DNA here is from genome assembly GCF_056537105.1 of Ruegeria sp. CH11. NCBI lineage: Bacteria > Pseudomonadati > Pseudomonadota > Alphaproteobacteria > Rhodobacterales > Roseobacteraceae > Ruegeria > Ruegeria sp. CH11. The sequence continues at coordinate 184,242 of NZ_JBQFQX010000005.1, read as the reverse complement.
CGAAGAGAGCTTTCCAGCGGTCCACGCGGTCCGCGAACGGTTCATAATTGACGGGGATCGCCTCACATGCTCGGGGGCGATGGCGGCGTTCGATCTCGCGTCGGCCCTGATCCAAAGAGATCACGGCCCGCTGTTGTCGATGGAAGTCGCCCATTTGTTGATGAGCCGAGGGGTCAGCACGCGGTACCCTCTGCCGATGAAGTCCGAAGATACTATGGTCAATCGCGCGCTGAGCGTAATGCAGGAGCACCTTGAAGCCCCACTGTCGATCCGTACCGTCGCCCGCAGGATCGGATGTTCCCAGAAACGGATCGAGCTGGTGTTTCAGGCTGAACTCAGAACAACGCCGCAAGCGGTGTATAAACGCCTGCGACTGAACCTTGCGCGAAGGTTGGCGGAAGAGACGCAGCAGTCTGTGGCTGAAATCGCCAGCCGCTGCGGATATGACAACGCCAGCGCCATGACCCGGGCCTTCCGGGCCGAGTTTGGACAAACACCCAGCGCGGTCAGGGCTGACGTCGGACTCTAGGACCGGACTGCGCTGATGGGTTTGCCGAATTCCCGCAGAAACGACCGACCCAGCGAGGATGAACCGGAAAACCCGCAGCGCAACGCAATCTGCTCGGAACTCAGCCGGGTTTCCTGTGCCAGATAGCGTGCATGCTGCAGCCGATACAGGCGATAGTACTTTCCGGGCGTCATTCCCAATTCATCCGAAAAAGCCCGGTTCAGGCTGCGCTCGGAAATCGACACGCGCTCCGCAAGCTCAAAAGTGGTCAAGGGGCGTTCGACATTTTCGGCGATGACATTCAGGGCCTCCAACAGCATGGGCGACCCACGGCTCATCAGGTGCTTGGCGCCGCGTTGCGCCTCTTTCTGCCGCACAGGGTCGAACAGAAACATGTTCGACGCATCAAACGCAGCAGCGGGACCAAACAACTCCTGTATCAGCTCGAGCATGAGGTCCAGCGCGGTACTTGCCCCACCGCATGTCATGATCCGGCCCGACCGGACAAATCGTGCGGTCGATACATCGACGCGCGGAAAGGTTTCGGCAAATGCATCCAGCTCCTGCCAGTGAATCGTGGCGCTGTGGCCGTCCAGCAATCCAGTCTCGGCCAACAGCCACGCCGCTGTGTCCAGGGCAAGAACACGCTTGGCGTTGCGGGCAGCTTCGCGGATTGCAGCCACCAATTGCTTTGTTACCTGCGCCCGTACGCGGTAACCCGCCACAATAACCAGAGTGTCGCTTGTCAGCTTCGGATCGAACTGCCGGTCGGGTGAGATCTTCAATCTGGACGAACTTTGGATCGTTTTGCCGTCCAGCGTTGTCACTTCCCAATCCGGATACGCAAATGTCGAACGCAGAAAAACGTCGCGCAACGGCTCGAGCGCATTGGCCAGAACCATGTTCGAGAACCCGTCGAGCAGCAGAAACTCGAACCGTTCAGGCGTGTCTGGCGAAAAAGGAGTGCTCATTGGCGAAAATAATACAGCTGGGGCGGGTGAATTGAAAGCAGTCCGCTTTGGTTTCTGCTCTAAGAACACAGACGGAACGTTGGGCCGAATGGGTCCGAGCAGCGCCAGAGAAAACCTTTTCAGGGGCACCTGCCTGCGTCGAACGGGGGTCTTCCGCAAGTCCGCCAAAAGGAACGGCTTGCATGGCAGGGCAATTGGCCCTTTACATTGGCGGCGACCTGACCGTGACGAACCATGGCGGGATCAACAAGGGCATGGACAGGTATGCGGGACACTGAATTTCTTACATCTCTCTTTGATGCAGCGGTACAGGCTGCTGATCCTCTGAAGGCGCTCGCCGGACATATGCCCGACCCACCCAAGGGACGCACTGTCGTCATCGGCGCAGGCAAAGGCGCGGCGCAACTTGCCCGCGCATTCGAAACACTGTGGCCCGGCCCGGTGTCGGGCACCGTCGTAACGCGGTATGGCTATGGCAGCAAATGTGACCGGATCAAGGTGTTGGAAGCCGCCCATCCCGTACCGGACGAGGCCGGGTTGCAGGCAAGCGAAGCCCTGATGCAAGAAGTGGCGGATCTGGGCCCGGACGATTTGGTCGTGGCCCTGATCTGCGGCGGCGGTTCGTCCTTGCTGCCTTGTCCTCCGGACGGACTTTCGCTGGAAGATGAGCAGGCGCTGAACGCCGCGCTGTTGGCATCGGGCGCACCGATCTCGGCCATGAACGCCATCCGCAAACATGTCAGCGGGCTGAAAGGGGGGCGGTTGGCCGCGATGGCCCATCCAGCGCGCGTAGTTTCACTCGTGGTGTCGGATGTACCCGGCGATGATCCGGCGCAGGTGGCGTCTGGCCCAACGGTTCCGGACGCGGTCAGCAGACAGGACGCTCTGAACCTGATCGCCGATCACCACATCGACCTTCCCGACAGTATCCTGAATCACATTCGCAACCCGGCCGCCGACGCGCCTTTGCCAGATGATCCGCGTTTCACCCAGAACGAGGTTCATGTGATCGCATCCGCAGGAATTTCGCTGGATGCTGCCGCCCAGGCGGCACAGGCGCAAGGCGTTCCCGCCGTTATCCTATCCGATGCTATCGAAGGCGAAGCGCGCGATGTTGGGCGGGTCCATGCCGCGATCGCGCGCGAAGTCGCCAATCGAAACCGGCCATTTGAAAAACCGGTGGTCATCCTGTCCGGAGGCGAAACAACGGTCACATTGCGCAGCAAAGGTCGCGGTGGACGAAATACCGAGTTTTTGCTGGCTATTGCGCAGGAACTGGACGGAACCACCGGCATTTCAGCGCTTGCAGCTGACACAGACGGCATTGACGGATCGGAAGACAATGCCGGGGCTTTTGCCGACGGATCCAGTTGCGCCCGCATGCGTGCTGCCGGGCGTAACCCAGCCGCCGATCTGGCCGGGAATGACGCGTTTTCTGCGTTCGAGTCGGTCGGAGATTTGTTCTCGCCCGGTCCGACCGGGACAAACGTAAACGATTTCCGCGCGATTCTGGTGCGCTGAGGCCTCGGGCGTACCTCCGATCTGAACGCCGGTTTTGACTGCCAGTCCGCGGTCGGCAGCCAAACTAGGCTAATCCCGCACTCGTGCATCAAGCGTTATTGACAAAACACCTGTAATTGTGATTGTTAGCGGTAACAGCACCGAGGTGCCATCTTCAGATGGTGCTCCGGGGCTCTGAACGTGATCCTGCATCGACTATCCTCAAGGGAGGCAAACATGACCGTAAAGGTTGCCATTAACGGATTTGGGCGCATTGGCCGCTGCGTTTTGCGGTCGTTGGTAGAAGCCGGGCGCAACGACATCGCGGTCGTTGCTGTGAACGATCTTGGACCGGTCGAGACCAATGCGCATTTGCTGAAATACGACACCGTCCACGGCGCGTTGAACACCGAGATCAAAGTTGAGGGCGACCAGATGCTTGTCGGTGGGCGCGAAATCCGCGTCAGCGCCGAACGTGACCCGTCCAAGCTGGACTGGGGTGATGTCGATGTTGCCCTGGAATGCACCGGCATCTTTACCAAACGGGATGCAGCTGCTCAGCATCTAGAGAACGGTTCGAAAAAGGTTCTGATCTCGGCACCTGCCAGCGGGGCGGACAAAACCATCGTGTTTGGCGTAAACCACGCAAGCCTGAGCGGTCAGGACGTCATCGTCTCGAACGCAAGCTGCACGACCAACTGCCTGTCGCCGGTCGCCAAGGTGCTTGACGACGCTTTCGGGATCGAGACCGGCTATATGACAACGATCCACTCTTATACCGGCGATCAGCCGACCTTGGACACAATGCACAAGGATTTGTACCGGGCCCGCGCTGCGGCGATGTCGATGATCCCGACCTCGACCGGTGCGGCACGCGCGGTCGGAGAGGTGCTGCCCCACCTCAAGGGCCGTCTGGATGGATCGGCCATCCGCGTACCAACACCGAACGTATCAGCGGTGGATTTGTGTTTCATGCCCAAGCGCGCGGCGTCGGTTGACGAGGTGAACGCTGCCATCCGCGCCGCTGCCCAAGGCGAAATGAAAGGCGTACTGGCCATTTCTGACGAGCCTCTGGTCTCGTCCGATTTCAACCACAACCCGCATTCGTCGATTTTCGCCACGGAACAGACCCGCCTGACAGATGGTGGCATGATGCGCATCCTCAGCTGGTACGACAACGAATGGGGCTTTTCGAACCGCATGCTGGACACCGCCCACGCGATGGCCGGCGCGAACTAAAGCAAATCGATCAATCAGCTGCGCTCTGCTTCGAGCGCAGCCACTCCTCAAGCTCGCTGATCTGTGTTTCTGACAGGCGCAGCCCCAGCTTGCTGCGCCGCCACAATATGTCGTCGGCCTGGCAGACATATTCCTTGTCAATCAACCAGTTGACCTCGCGCTCGGTCAGGGTCGCGCCAAAGTCGTGGCCCAAATCCTTGATGTCGGCGCAATCCTCGAGGATCAGAAATGCATCGGTTCCATAAGCCTTGATCAGGCGCAATGCCCAGCGTGCATCCAGAAACTGGTGTTTGTCGCGGAGCTTCGAAACAAGATCCGGCACTCCATCGACGGGAAAATCCCCACCCGGCAAAGCAACACCAGCGGTCCAGGGGCCTGATGTGTTCGGCAATTGCGTGCCAATTTCCTCCATCGCACTTTCCGCCAGACGCCGATATGTAGTGATCTTGCCTCCAAAGACGTTCAATGCAGGTGCACCGCGGCTGGTATCCAGTTTCAGCACATAATCCCGCGTCGCCGCCGTCGCGCTGCGCGCGCCGTCATCGTACAAGGGGCGAACGCCGGAATAGGTCCAGACGACATCGGATTGGGCGATCGGCGCCTCAAGATACTGGTTGATGAAGTTGATCAGGTAATCGCGTTCCTGCGGTGTACATTCCGGTGTGATCTCAGCATCCGCATGGTCTGCATCCGTCGTGCCGATCAGAGTGAAATCCGTTTCATAGGGGATTGCAAAGATGATGCGCCCATCGGTGCCCTGAAAGAAATAGCTCTTGTCGTGTTCAAACAGCCGACGCGTGACGATATGGCTGCCGCGCACCAACCGCACGCCTTCAGCGGTGTTGCTTTTCAACGTGCCGCGCAACACCTCGCCCACCCAAGGCCCCGCTGCATTTACCACCATTTTCGCGGTGCGTTTGGTAGTTTCACCGGTTCGGGAGTTCTCTGTCGTCACATGCCACATCCCGCCTTCGACCTCGGCCGAGATACACTTTTCTCGGGTCAAAATTTCTGCGCCCCGCTGTTCCGCGTCCCGGGCATTCAGCACCACAAGCCGTGAATCCTCGACCCAGCAATCCGAGTATTCAAACGCTTTTTCGAAATGCGGTTTCAACCGCGCGCCTTCGGCGCTGGATCTAAGATCTATGCTGGTTGTACCCGGTAAGATCTTCCGCCCGCCCAGGTTATCGTACAGGAACAAGCCAAACCGGATCAGCCAGGCGGGGCGTCGCCCTTTCATCCAGGGCATGACAAGACCCAAAAGACGCGAAGTTGGCGTCGATGAATCAAACCGCATGCTGTTGTGATAGGGCAGCACAAACCGCATTGGCCATGAGATATGGGGCATCGCCTGCAACAGCGTTTCCCGTTCAATCAGCGATTCCCGAACCAACCGAAATTCGAAGTATTCCAAATATCTGAGACCGCCGTGAAACAGTTTGGTCGAGGCGCTTGAGGTGGCCGAGGCGATATCGTCCATCTCGACCAGACAGACCTTCAGGCCGCGCCCTGCGGCATCCCGCGCAATACCGCAACCGTTTATTCCGCCGCCAATCACAAGCAGATCATAGGTGTCTGTCATCGTTTCGCCCCTGCGTTTTGCGCCAATTATCCGCGGTAAATTGCAAAAATCGCAAGGAAAAGGAAAGTGTCTATTTTCGTTTCTTTTCGATCTCAATAAGTTCTTGTAAATATTAATATTGTACCGATTTCATCCTGAGAATTGGGCAAAATTTACACTATTGCTAGGGGAAACGAATGTCCCTGTTTGCGATTCTGTTTGCTTTTACTCTATTGTGCGCGTGTTCGATCCAACGCAGAAACACACTATGGTGCAGACGCTTCGCAAACCCGAAATCATCAACATTGCCCGGCGCGAGGGCAAAGTAACCGTCGACACGCTGGTCGCGCATTTCAACGTTACGCCACAGACCATTCGCCGCGATCTAACGGAACTCGCTGAGGCCGGGCAGTTGGAGCGCGTACATGGCGGGGCGATCCTGCCATCGAACACGACCAATATCGGTTATGCGGATCGGCGCGAGTTGAATCAGGCCGCGAAAGTGGACATTGCGCGGGAATGCGTAAAGCACATCCCGAACGACTGCTCGTTGTTTCTGAATATCGGAACCACGACCGAGGCGGTTGCTGCTGAACTCGGTGGGCACAGCGGATTGTTGGTGGTGACGAACAATCTGAATATCGCAGTGATCCTGTCCAATCATCCAGAAATCGAGCTCGTCGTTGCCGGAGGCAGTCTTCGCGCTTCGGATGGCGGGATGGTTGGCGATCTAACGCGGCAGGTGGTTTCGCAATTTCGGTTCGATTATGCCGTGATCGGTTGTTCTGCCTTGCACGAAGAGGGTGATATTCTGGATTTCGACCTGCGCGAAGTTGGGATCAGCAAGGAAATCATCCGTCGCAGTGACAACGTCTTGCTGGCCGCTGACGCGTCCAAGTTCGAACGCAAAGCGCCTGCTTGCATCGCCTCGGTTGCGGATGTGGACATGTTTGTCACCGACCGCGCGCCTCCGTCGCGATGTTCCGCGCTCTGCGCCCAGGCCGGAACCGCGATTTCGATTGCAGTGCCGATCCGAGCCCAGCGGGCTTCACCGATCTGAGGATTTGAAAGCGGACGCAAGCGCGTCGCCCATCGCGTTATTGCGGGATGAACCGCCAGTTTTCAAGTTCTTCGAACCCGATGTCTTGCCGCGCTGACGGGGTGTGTCCGAGCGATTGGGCTTGCCACCATCCTTGCGCATGCTCAACCCGATGCGCTTGCGGGGCACATCAACCTCAACGACGCGCACTTTGACGACCTGCCCGGTCTTAACGACGTCATGCGGGTCCTTGACGAACCGATCGGCCAATTGGCTGACATGCACGAGCCCGTCCTGATGCACCCCGATGTCGACGAAGGCGCCAAAGGCCGCCACATTCGTCACGGTTCCTTCCAACATCATACCCGGTTTCAGGTCAGTAATTTCTTCAACCCCATCGGTGAATGTTGCCGTGACGAAGCTTGGCCGAGGATCGCGACCGGGTTTTTCGAGTTCTGCGAATATGTCGCGCACAGTCGGCAGACCGAAAGAGCCATCGACAAACTGCTCCGCTCGCAGGCCGCGCAGAGCGCCGTCCTGGCCCATGATCTGGCGGATATCGCGCCCGCAGGCGGCGACAACCCGGCGGGCAACATCATAGGCTTCGGGGTGAACCGAAGACGCGTCCAGCGGCTCGGACCCGTCACGAATGCGCAGAAATCCAGCGCATTGCTCAAATGCACGCGGCCCCAGGCGGGCGACTTTCATTAAATCCTTGCGTGACGCAAACGCCCCATTGAGATCGCGATGGGACACGATGGCGTCGGCAAGACCCGGCCCCAGACCCGAGACATGGGACAAAAGCGGTGCCGAGGCTGTGTTCAGATCAACGCCGACCGCGTTCACCACGTCCTCGATAACGGCCTCAAGCGACTGCGACAGCCGGTGCTGATCCACGTCATGCTGATACTGGCCGACCCCTATGCTCTTGGGGTCAATCTTGACCAGCTCTGCAAGCGGGTCCTGTAACCGGCGCGCAATCGACACCGCGCCCCGCAACGAAACGTCCAGATCGGGAAACTCCCGCGCCGCCAGTTCCGATGCAGAGTAGACAGAGGCCCCCGCCTCGGAGACGACAACCTTGGTCGGAGCCTTCACCGCTTTGGGCAACATCGACAGAGCGTCGCCAACCAATCGCTCGGTTTCACGGCTGGCGGTGCCGTTTCCGATGGCTATCAATTCGATCTTGTGGGTCGAGATGAGGTTAAGGATCGCGGCTTGCGCCCCGCGCGGATCGTTCTTCGGTTGAAACGGGTATAACGTTTCCGTCGCAACCAGCTTGCCCGTCGCATCTACCACAGCTGCTTTGACACCTGTGCGAATGCCAGGATCCAGCCCCAGCGTCGGGCGGGCACCTGCGGGAGACGCGAATAGCAAATCCTTGAGATTGCGCGCGAAGACCTGAATTGCCTCGTCCTGTGCACGGGCACGAAGATCAGCCATCAGTTCGACCATCATCGACAGCGACAGCTTGACCCGCCAGGTCCAGCCCGCCACCTTGCGCAGCCATGCGTCGCCCGGTCCCGTACCGCGCGTTTCCAGATGGGCCGCCACGATGTTTTCGGCCCGCGCGGCTCCGGTTTCCGGATCCGGTGCGATGTCCAGCGTCACGATCCCCTCTTTCGAGGCTCGAAGCATCGCCAGCGCCCGGTGGGAAGGTACTTTGGACCACAGCTCGGAATGGTCGAAATAGTCGCTGAATTTCGCCCCCTCCTGTTGTTTCCCGTCGATCACCTTGGCCGACAACAACGCCTCGCGCTGCATGAACGCCCGCAACTCGCCCAAAAGGCCCGCGTTCTCAGTCAGTCGCTCGGTTATGATGTCGCGCGCTCCGTTCAGCGCGTCCTTGGTCGTGGGCACGGCCTCGGTCACGTAATCCTGCGCCAATGTCTCGGGGTCAGCGCCCCTGTTTGCCAGAATCGCGTCCACCAACGGTTCCAGCCCGTTTTCACGCGCGATCATCGCTTTGGTCCGGCGCTTAGGTTTGTAGGGCAGATAGATGTCTTCCAATTGCGCCTTGGTTTCGGCACCTTCGATCGATTTCTGCAGGTCCTCGGTGAGCTTGCCTTGGTCCCGGATCGAATTCAGGATCGAGTCGCGCCGCGCCTCAAGCTCGCGCAGATAATCCAACCGATCCGCAAGGACCCTAAGCTGCGTGTCGTCGAGCCCGCCGGTTACCTCTTTGCGATACCTTGCGACGAAGGGCACCGTGGCCCCATCATCCAGCAGCCCGACCGCAGCTTGAACCTGCTCGGCGCGCGCGCTGATTTCCGTGGCGATGGTGCGGGCGATACGATCCAAGGTGGAACCTCCTGAAATTGAGTTGGGAGAACTTTCTAGCCAGCGGGGTCAGGAAGGGAAAGTAGAATTTGCCCGCATAGAGATTCCTACGGGTAAATCTCATGATTACAACACATTACGAGGGCGAGCCGTACGAATATCCCCTTTGCACAATTTCTGCACATCCACTGCGTGACCATCTGCACCGTTGTCCGTCAAACAGGCCCTCACAAAAACTTCGGAGCAGAAAATGGGACAGTTTGTTGTACGGGGCATTCCGCCCTCGGTTTTGCAGGACAGTTGGTGGCTTGAGGCGTCCAAGCCAAAGCCAGCCGAGGCAGCTGGCACTGCTGGGCGCAACTGGCGGCGGGCCACGGGACTTTTGGCAGTTCTGATCGCATTGGCCGATGTGCTGATGTTGGGATACGCGCCGGGCATTTCTTTGGCGGTTTTCGCACTCATTCTCGCCGGGGCGGTCTGGTGGTTGTCCGTTCGGTGCACTAGGCAGATGGGGCCAGCAATTCTGTTTGGCCTGAGTCTTCTGCCGGTTGTCGAATATGTGCAGGCGCTATCGGTGGCCTTTCTTCTCGGCGGATCAACAGTGGCAATGTGTTGGGCGCTGAAGGGGCGTTGCGAGGCGGCGGCGGTTCGCCGGTTCCTGCGACTGTTTCCCACGATAACGATCTGGCAGGCGGTGAACCTGGTGAAACAGGTGCGCCTATCCACCGGGTCCGGGAAGGCAACGCGACACCTTTTGCGCGACTGGGGTTTCCCCTTGGGTGGGGCGCTGTTGCTTGTTGGCCTCATGATCGCGGCCAACCCGGTTCTGTCGGACTGGCTGGCGAACGTCCTGAGGATGGATCTGCAACTGGACCGCATCCTGTTCTGGATTGGCGCGGCGTTCATGATCTGGCCGTTTCTGGCAGTGGCCGTGCAGCCGGGTTTGCTGGCCCCCAAAATGGGACCTTGGCGCAAAGGCCCAACACCTCGGCTGGGTCTAAATGCGCGCTCGGTGGCAAATGCGCTCATTCTGTTCAACTTGCTGCTGGCGCTGCAAACGGTGATGGATGCAGCATTTCTTTGGGGTCACGCTGAACTGCCCGAAGGGCTGAGCCATGCGGAATACGCTCATCGTGGCGCGTATCCTTTGCTTGTAACTGCATTGCTGGCGGGCGCGTTTGCGCTGGCTGCTCGGCCATATCTCAGCGAACGACGCGGGCTGACAGGGTGGATGATGCTGTGGCTGACTCAAAACGTCTTGCTGGTGGCCTCGTCTTTGATGCGACTGTCCCTTTATGTCGAGGCCTATGGTCTGACGTATCTGCGCGTTCACGCCGCCATCTGGATGGCGCTGGTCGCGTTGGGTCTGTGCCTGACCGGTTGGCAAATTCTGAAGGGGAGATCGAACCAGTGGCTGGTCGTTCGCACAGTGATCCTGGGTCTGGGCGTTCTGTATGCCTGTTGTTTTGTCAACTTTGCTGCACTGATCGCCCGTTGGAATCTGGACCACCCGACCCGGTTCGACATGTACTATGCTTGTCAGTTGGGATCGATGGCGGCAGCAGAGTTGAGCACGGACCACCATCTCAAGACATGTGCGCAACCTCCGGTCATTCGGAACTGGCGCGAATGGGGGTTTCGCGCTGATCGCGTGATCCGTAGTCTGAACGTTGAACCAAGCCCGGAGAAAGACCATGAAAATTCTCGTCGTGGATGACGACCCGCGACTACGCGAACTGGTCTCGATCACGCTTGAACGTGCGGGGTACAGCGTGATCAGCGCGCGCGACGGGCAAATGGCGCTGAATTGCGCCCTGCGCGAGCGCCCCGAATTCATCGTTCTGGATGTTGGACTACCCGAACTGGACGGGCTTGAGGTGTGCCGACGCATACGTGCGCGCTCGGATGTGCCGATCCTGTTTCTAACCGCCCGCGATGACGAGATTGACCGCATTCTGGGCCTGGAACTTGGCGCAGATGACTATGTGACCAAACCTTTCAGCCCGCGAGAGCTAGTGGCCCGCATCAAAGCGATCCTGAAACGCAGCACGGCGAGCGCAACCCAAGCCATTCTGCGTCATGGTCCAATGGAGTTGGATATGCAAAGCCACCTGGTTCGTTTGGACGGCGCGGCCTTGCCGCTGACGGCGACAGAACTGTCGATTTTGCGGCGGCTCATGCAAACGCCCGAAGCCATCGTCTCGCGCCCTCAGTTGATCGACGCGATCTACGGAACGGGCAGCCAGGTCTCGGACCGTACGTTGGACAGCCACCTGAGAAACCTGCGACGCAAACTGGGCGAGCAGGGGTGGTCCGGGGCGGTCGAAACCGTCCACGGCATCGGTTTGCGGATGGGCGCATGGCCGGGCTGAGGCGCAAGTGGCGCCCGTCGCTGGGCTTCGTTCTGGGCGGAGGGTTGGCGGGCACGCTGGCCCTGTCACTGTTGGGTCTGATCGCGCTACGCTATCTCGGGCCCGAGATTGGGTTTCGCAATGCAGCGATCATTCTGGCTGTCGGGATCGGTCTGGCGACATGTGGTCTGGGCTATTTGTTGGTCCGATTGCTGCTGCGTCCGATCGCGGCGCTGGCGCAGTATTCGGCCGCGGTACAACAGGGCCACGCGGCCGCTCCGCCGGAACATTTCGGCACGCAAGAGCTGTCGCGTCTGGCGGGGTCCGTGATGGAGATGGCCGATACGTTGCAAAGGCGCGAAGCATCGATCCGCAGTTTCGCCGACCACGTAACGCATGAGCTGAAAACCCCAGTCACCGCCATCCAAGCGGCATCCGAGTTGCTTGAGGATGCTGATTTGGCCGAACAGGACCACACGCTGGTTCAGCAGATTGCAGGCGCCAACAGCCAGATGCAAACCCATCTGGCCGCGTTGAACCGAGTCGCAGCAGCGCGGGTTCCAGAACATCACGGCAGTACCGATCTGCACAAGCTGTCGCCAGAACTGCGCGAGGCGTTTCCCGAGCTGAACCTGGATATTCAGAACGAGGCCCAATGCCTGCCGCTTGCCTCCTCAGGTCTGCGGATCGTGCTGCAGCACCTGCTCGACAATGCCAGACGTCACGGGGCAAGGCGCGTCACTCTGATTGCCGAGCCTGGACGTTTGTCAGTCCAGGACGACGGCCCGGGGATTTCCGACGGCAATCGAAACCGCATTTTCAACCCGTTCTTTACCACTGCGCGCGAGCAGGGTGGCACAGGCATGGGTCTGACCATCGCGGCAAACCTGCTGAACGCCCATGGGGCGCGGATAACGTTGGAGCCTTCAGAGGCAGGGGCGCGTTTTGAAGTTTTGTTTCCAATAAGTTAAGGCTAGTTCTTCACTTGAAATATTAACTTCTGGTTACTACCTATGGATGAGTTGTTTCATGTTCAGGAGATTGAATGAAGGTCCGCCTTGCTGCTCTAATCACCGCCTGCGCCGCAGCTTTTCTATGGTATGCCGAACCGCTAAAATCCGAGGACTTGGCAGGGATTTGCGTCAGTTCCAAGAAGCCAAGATCCGATGTGATCGCTGCCTGCACAACACTGATCGAGGATCAGAACACAACACCTGAGTATAGGCATTTGTTCCTGACTGAGCGGGCGTGGTCGCATAGCTGTGACAACCGCTATGAACGTGCGATTGCGGATGTCGATCAGGCACTAGAACTGCAACCGGATAACTACAAGACATGGGTCCTGCGTGCGCGGATTCATGCGGCCAACAAGAACCACGACGCCGCAAAATTAGATTACGACAAAGCCGTGGAACTTGGACCCCAAGCGTCATTCACCCATTGGAAGCGCGCGCGATACTTGGATCAGCAGGGCAGGGACGAAGACGCGTTCCAAGGTTACGAGCGTGTATTGGAATTGAACCCTGATGCAGACAATGCAGCAAAATACATGGCCAATCATTTGTTCAACAACAAAGAGTACGACAAAGCCCTGAGGATCGTTGAAGCTGCGTTGGAACAGTGGCCCGATAGAAAGTGGGTATACGACCGAAGAATTGAACTGGATATTGTTTACACAAAGGACGTTGCAAGCGCACTTGCTGCTTCCGAAAGCGCGATCAATCTTGACCAAAGGGGTCACGGGCCTGTGCTGGAGTTCATTTAACCGGCCGCCATTCACCTGACGATTGGAGACGAAGAAAAAGGTATAGCGATCGTTGAAAGGTATGCAGAATGGTCAGTCGAACGCGCAGGGCCTCAGCGATCAGTTTGGGATTGGATTACGGAAAAACCCGAGCGACGATCTGAGGGTCTGGAAACCAAAAAGTTCTATCTCAGGGGACTTCTATTCACGTTTATCGGAAGGGGAGATCTGGCCCGCCCAGAATTTTTGCAGTTCTTAGAGAAGTCAGGCCCCGAAGGACTGGAAGAGTTTCTTGAAGAGGCGAGAGGAGACGGCACTCAAATCTCTGATGAGAATGCAGCTAACTTTGAGTACGTCGTCGATGCGTATATCGCACGCCGAAACGAATTATTGCCCAAGTGGGCTGCACGGTACAACGAAAGCGTTGGGCGCTAGAAGGGATGTGCGAGCGCAAATAGCGATTTCGCGCACCCCCGTGTCAATTTGCGCCGCTAAACAAGATTGATCCCAAGCCAATCCTCATTTAAGGGATGCCTGTCAAATCAGAGTCTCCCGTGGGGCGTCGTTGCTCCGTTACGGCTCGGTGCCTGTTTCAGTTCGGCACACACTCTTGGATCGCACGCCCCGAAAGGCTTAAAAAAGGTAAGGGAATATGGCAGAAAAATCGAACTTCGATATATTGTATACCATTGTAGACGAAGCGCCGGAGCTGGCCAGCGCGTCGTTCCTGCCCATCATCCGCAAATTCGCCTCGGCTGCGGGCGTCAGCGTTGGAACCAAGGATATTTCTCTGGCGGGCCGCATTCTGGCGACCTTCCCGGAAAACCTGACCGACGAACAACGCATCAGTGACGATCTGGCCGCTTTGGGTGAGCTGGTTAAGACGCCCGATGCCAATGTGATCAAGCTGCCGAATATCTCGGCTTCGGTCCCGCAGCTGGTGGCGGCCATCGAGGAACTGCAAGCGCAGGGTTACGATATCCCGGACTATCCCGAAGAACCTGCGACCGAAGACGAAAAAGCGATCCGTGCGCGTTATGACGCGATCAAAGGTTCGGCCGTTAACCCGGTTCTGCGCGAAGGAAACAGCGACCGTCGTGCGGCGCGCGCGGTTAAAAACTATGCCCAGAAGAACCCGCATTCGATGGGCGAGTGGTCTGCTGACAGCAAAACCAAAGTGTCGTCGATGTCAGGCAACGACTTTTACGCCAATGAGAAATCCGCCACCATCACTGCTGCACAGGCAGGCGTTGCCAAGATCGAATTTGTTGGCAAAGATGGCAGCGTCACCGTTCTGAAAGATGGCTGGCCACTGGCAGAAGGCACCGTGGCGGACGCAACTTTCATGTCGGTCAAGGCGTTGTCGTCGTTCCTGGCGGATGCCATTGAGGACACCAAAAGTGACGGCACCATGTTCTCGCTGCACCTGAAAGCAACGATGATGAAGGTCAGTGACCCGATCATCTTCGGCTATGCGGTCAAAGCGTGGCTGGCCCCGGTGTTCGAAAAATTCGGCGCCGAGTTGGATGCGCTGGGTGTGAACCCGAATTCGGGCCTGGGTGACCTGCTAGAGCGGGTTCAGGGCAACGCTGAAATCGTTGCCGCCATCGACGCAATCAAAGGCGATCGTCCGTCCATGTATATGGTCGACTCGGACCGGGGTATCACCAACCTGCACGTGCCGTCGGATGTGATTATCGACGCATCGATGCCTGCCGTGATCCGCGCGGGTGGCAAGGGTTGGGACGAGGCCGGCGCCAAGGGCGATACCAATTGTGTCATCCCCGACCGTTGTTATGCCCCCGTCTACGACGAAGCAGTCAACTTTTTCAAAGCAAATGGCGCGCTGAACCCGGCAACCGCCGGTGCCGTCGCCAATGTGGGCCTTATGGCGCAGAAGGCCGAGGAGTACGGCTCGCACCCAACCACATTCCAGGCGCCTGCCGAGGGTACCATCCGCATCGTTTTAGCCAACGGTGACGTGCTGCACGAGCACGAGGTTGAAAAGGACGATATCTGGCGCGCCTGCACGGTCAAGAAAGCACCAATTGAGAACTGGATCCAGCTGGCAATGGACCGTCAGCGTCTGACCGGGTCCGAGGCGATCTTCTGGCTGGACGCAAATCGCGCACACGATGCGGAGTTAATCCGATATGTGAAGCCCGCTTTGGAAGCCGCTGGTGTGGCTGACAAATTCTTGATCATGGCGCCACGTGAAGCGACTCGGCAATCGCTGGAGACGATCACGGCGGGCAAGGACAGCATTGCCATCACCGGCAACGTTTTGCGCGACTATCTGACCGATTTGTTCCCGATCCTCGAACTGGGCACTTCAGCCAAGATGCTGTCCATCGTCAAGCTGATGAATGGCGGCGGTCTGTTTGAAACAGGGGCGGGGGGCTCGGCCCCGAAACACGTGCAGCAACTTGTCGAGGAAAACCATCTGCGTTGGGACTCGATGGGCGAGTTCTGCGCGCTGGGAGAGTCACTGAACTTCCTGGCCGACAGCAAGGGCAACGCCAAGGCAGGGGTCCTAGGCGCAGCCGCCGAAGCCGCAACGCAGGGAATTCTGGACAACAACCGCTCTCCAAGCCGCAAGGCCGGGCAGCCCGACAACCGCGACAGCCATTATTGGTTCGCCCGTTACTGGGCAGATGCACTGGCCGCGCAATCAGAGGATACCGAGCTCGCATCGGTATTTGCGCCCGTCGCCAAAGACCTGGCCGACAAGGAAGAACAGATCCTGTCCGAGTTGGCGGCCGCGCAAGGTGCACCTGCGGACTTGGGTGGCTACTACCATACTGATCCGGCAAAGGCTGCGGCTGTGATGCGCCCCAGCGCCACGCTGAACGCGATCATCGATTGATTTGTCGGCTTCGGGGCTTTGGCCCCTGCGTGAAATCAAAGTCGGCCTCTTGCGGCCGACTTTTTTGTTGCTGCCAATAAGAAAAGGGCCGGCCCCCATAGCCAGCCCTTTCTGAGTGAGTGGTGGGGCCAATGCCCACCGGTGAAGTTAAGTTAATCCTACTTAATTGGATCATTCTGGATATTAGGGGATTCCCGTAGGCAGCCCGAAATTACGATCATAAACCAAATTTCTTTTTGCTTATGTTCGCGCATAAGGATTCATAAGCGGGTCCGCGTTTCGTGTTTGCGCGATTCGATACGGTCGAAGCCTTGCCAAAAAAAAGAGGCCGGTCCTAAGACCAGCCCCAAGTAAAGCGTAAACCGAGGGATCAGTTTGACGCTGCGTTCAGCTTTTGGTTCTGCTCGCGCAGGGTGTCCGAAATGATCGCATACCACTCGCCGGACTCGCGCATCTCGTTCAGGCCCTTGTTCATCATCGCGATGTATTCTCGCGCGAAGGGGTTGGTGCGATGGGCAAGGAAACTCATGGAAGACAGAGTGGACACATATGGGTTCTCCACGATGTCAGCCGAGGTCAAACCCATGTCCTTCATTGTCGAAGCAAACAGGTCGACTTCGAATGCAGCCACGTCCGCCGTTCCGGTCAATACGGCGTCAAGACATTCGCGGGCCGAATTGGGTTGGACCACGGTTGTGTTTTCGCGGTTCAGCCCTTGTTCTTCCAGCACCACCATGCTCCAGCCTGCCATGCGGCAAACGGTCGAGCCCTCAAGGTCGGAGAAATCTGTCGCGCTTGCATATTCGCTTTCAGGCAGCGTGAAAAAGCCGCCGACGATGTCGTATACCGGAACCGAAGCAACGAACTGCGTGCAGCGGGCTTCGGTTTCTGCCGACCACTCGTAAGAGCGGTTGGTACAATCCGGAACGGTCCAGGCAATCGAGATGTCGAACGCACCGAGCGGCAACAGCGTGTCAAGATGCGAGCTCCAGTCATCGACGAAGCTGACGGAATAGTCACGGCTGTTACCGGCACGCTGAAGGCTGGTTGTCGCAAGACGGGTCATGATGCCGCCACCGTTCAGCGATTCCGTGGTGAAGGGCTCCCATCCGTTGCCGGCAACCATCTTGATCGGCGGCGCATAGACATTCGAGCGCTTTACACTGGCTGCGCGCTTTTCTTCAGCGGCGATGAGGTCCTGTGCAGATTGGCCATTCGGCAGGCTGCCATCCTCACAGGGCAGCGCAAGAACCAATCCCGGCTCAAGAGCGTTTGGATTGGAAATAATGTTCCTGTTTGCGTTGAAGATCGGCTGATAGTTCGACGTTCCGTATGCCGCGATTGCGATGGTCGCCATCGTGTCGCCATCCGTAACGGTATAATTCGAACAAGCCTCCTGCGCGGCGGCGGCTCCGGCACTCAGGGTGGTGACGGCGGTCGCCGACATCAAAGCTCTCTTAAGGTTAAATTCCAACATGTCCACTTCCTCCAGACGTTTGTTTTGTCAGGCCGGTTCGGGCCTTAGCCATTTTCCATTTGATGACGCAAAGCGGTTGACACGATGTCGCGCCATTCGCCTGATTGCTGCATGATTGCCAGTCCCTGGTTCAGCGTCTCAAGGATCGCTTCCCCATCAGGATTGTCTTTGTGGGTCATAATGTTAAGCGACTTGATCGCCGCCAGGTTCGGGTTTTCAACAAGCTGATGCTCGTACCCAAGCCGGTCAATCGCCTCGACCGCCAAATGGGCTTCGATGGCGACAATATCGGCGTCGCCCTGCATGACCGCATGAAAACAATCGTCAGGCGAAACCGGACGCATCAGTGTAATGACCGGCTCATACAGGCTGACCGCATCCATATGCGACAAGGACCACCCCTCGGGGCGGCAGATCGTTGCATCTGCGAAATCTGCGTAAGACAGCGCGTCTTCATAACCCGACCCGGAACGCGCAAAGAACGTATCTACAACCTCGTAGAACGGGTTCGAGAAATCATAGGTCTCGCACCGGTTGCGATCGCTTTCCGACAAGGCCTCGGCCTCTTCGCAATTGGGGCGCGACCAGGGGAATGTTCCGTCAAACGCTAGGGTCGGCATCAGCAGATCCAGATGCGACGACCAGTCGTTTACGAACTGGATCTTGTAGGCCTGTTCCGGCGCGGCGCGCAGCAAGGCGGTTTCGACGAGGTTGGTGTAAAGGCCACGATGGGGCAGGGCCTCGTCAGTGAAGGGGGCGTAGTTACCGCCGGTGATCAGCAGCAATTGACGGTCGCGGATTTCCGGGCGCTCACCCTCGCGCGAATTCTGAATCAATGCGGCGGCCTCAGCGCGGGCTGCCTCGATCTCTTCACGCGCGGCATTGCGCGCTTCGGCAACAGAACCTTCATTGGCCTGCTGGGCCTTGGCCTCGGCAGCAGCGACCCGAGATTCAGCCTCGGCAATTGCCTTTTCTGCCCGCTCTTCCGCAGCCTTTACCAGCTCGGCGGCCATTTCCACAGCCATCCGTTCCGCTTCGGTTTGCGGCTCGAACGCAACCCGGCCCACATCTTCCAGACAGGGCAGGGTCAGCGTGTCACCCACGCGGATGATATTGGGGTTCGAGCCGATGACGTCGCGGTTGGCATCAAAGATGATCCGATAGTCTTCGGTCGCATAGACCTCTAACGCAAGCTCGCGCAGGCTATCGCCGCGCTGAATTTCATAGGTCGAGCACGCCTCTTGCGCCGAAGCCGTTCCTGCGACGGCGGCCAGAGCCAGGCTGGATATGATCAGTTGGTTTCTCATGTGTCCCTGTTTCACTGCCTTGTTTAAAGTCCTGCCGGTTTCACCACGGCGATCGATATATTGTCCTGGTCGGGATGATCCCTGGCTTGCAATGCCTGCAACAGCGCATCCGCAATGTCGCGTGCAGGTGCCTCTGCGTTGACGCGGATTAAAGCCTCGATCTCGCGGTCGCTGAGATACTGCAGCCCGTCGCTGCCAAGGATCAGGATATCCGAGCCATCCAGCGCAAGCGGCAGTTCAGGGCAGTCAACCTTGGGGATCGCTGCGCCCATAATGACCGAGGTCAACTGATTGCGGTCCGGATGCGTCCGCGCCTGATCGACGGTCAGGGTCCCCTCGGCCACCTGCGCATCAATCAGCGGTGCCATGGAATGATCTTCGTTGATCTGGGCCAGCGCGCCTTCGCGATACAGGTAGAGCGGGCTGTCCCCGATCGAAATCCAGAATACCCGGTGGCCCAACATCAAGAGGCCCAGTAGAGTGGCCCCAAGTTTGACGTCGTGAACGTCACCATGACCACCCACGGCCGCGTTGGCCTGCATCGCGGCCATGGGCAGGGCGTCGAGCAGATCGCCCTCGGTCAGGTCAGGTCCCTCCAGTTGACCATCCATCATGTCGCGCCAGGCCGACACCACAAGGTCCGAGGCGATTTCACCCGCTTCATGCCCGCCCATGCCATCGGCAACCACGACATATCCCGCGCCAGACGAGTCAAAAACCCGCGCGGAAATCGCGTCTTCCTGCGTATCGCGCCGACCCTGGTCCAGGATCAGAGCGATGTCATATGCAGGTGTCGCCAGCATCAATCGGCATCCCGCCAGTCAAAACCCTCGTCACAGAAGGCCATAAAGCGGATCGATGTTTCGCTGATACGGATCAGATCCCCGCTTGAAAGCGGAACGGTGCTGAGAACCGGCTTGCCGTTCAGACGCACCAGATTGGCCTTGCCACCATGACCCAGATAGCATTTGCGGTCTTCCGGGTCATAAGCAATCACGGCGTGGTTGCTTCGCGAAATTCCGGTATCACCGAAGTCAAGCTGGATCGCCTGATCGTCGTTTCGGCCAATCTGCATCAGACCTTCGGTCAGCGTAATGCTGGAACCACGGCCCGGGCCGTTGGTCACGACCAACCAGCCGACAGGAAAGCTCTGCTGCGCCGCCTCGGTCTTGGCAACAGGTTCCGACGTCTCGATCAAGTCCTGAACATGCGTATCGGCGCGCTCGAACCCCAGGAAGGTTGTCTTTACCCGACCGCGGCGATCTTCAGCCTGCGCAGGCGCGGGTGCCTCGGGTTCCGCATCAGCCGCCGGTTCGACAACAGCCACGGGTTGGGGCGCCGGTTCCTCGGCTATAAGTTGCGGTGCCGGTTCCTCGGCGACGGGTTCTGGTGCGGTTATCGCTTCCGGCTCGGCCACGATTTCGGGCTCGGCAACAGGCTGGGGCTGGGCGATGGCCTCCGGTTCCTCAGCAGTTTCAGGCTCGGAGACCGGTTCGGGGGCCACGGCGGGCTCGACCATTTCTTCTGCTTCGACTGCCACCTCATCTGTGACAGCGGCCAGCACATCCTGTTCGGTGTCCACCGCGTCAGCTGGTGTCAGATGCAGCGTTACGATCTGGTCTTCTTCAGTGTCAGATGCGTCGGTATCCGAAGAGTCTTCGGCGGGTTCGTCAAGCTCCGCTTCGGCGTTGCCCTCAAACTCGGGCATCTGCTCTTGCGGCATCAGATCGTCCGTTTCCTCGTAGCTCTCGGAGGTCATGTTACCCCCGGCCAGTGCGGCGCGGAGAGCGTTGAAGTCTGCAATTGGCTCGGGCTGTTCCGGCTGTAATTCCACCACGTCTTCGGTTTCGGCGGTTTCATCTTTGGCTTTGCCGGCACCTTCTAGAAGCCGGCTCAGAGGGCTTTTGTATTTGAACATGGTGTCGACACCTTTTTCATTCTATAGCGGGTCACGTCCCGCAGGTCTGCCAAGGATCACCGCGCGTGAACCACGGTGAGACTGATGAAGGGAAACAGGTTTACTCTTACTTTCCGCGACGGTCCGGTCCCCGTCGGGTGGCTGAACTACTTCGCCACTCTCAGCACATACTCGCTGGCGGATTTCACACGATCCGGTTTCAATTACTCCTGCGCCAATTGCATGATCACATTCGTTTCCGAGCCATTGCGCAGGACCGTCAACGTCGCTTCGGATTGGGGTTCGGCGACAAGGTCGGCCAACGCCGCGTCCAGGCTTTCGGGCCCGTCAATCGCAGTTCCGGTATTAACCTCGCGCACCAAAACATCTCCGGGGCGCAAATCGCCTGGGTTGTCCTGCGGAACAGTAGCCACGACGGTCTGCCAACCGGTCTCATTCGCGTTGTGAATGTCAAATGTCAGCCCGTTTTCAAGCCCAACCATGCGGTGCGCAGGCAACGCCAAAAGTCCATTTTGTGCCCGGGTTTCTCCCAAAGTCCGATAGCGTGCAGCCGCGCGGATATAGCCATCCGGATCGACACTGAATTCATTCAGGATGTGCGCAGCAAAAGACAGATCCGCGCGAACGGGTTCACCGTTGAGCGTAAAGATGGTGGTGCCACGCTGAACCCAGTCGCCCACGACCGACATATCCTGACCCGCATCGACATCTGTTACCGCAAAGATGTTTCCGGTCGACGCGCGACGACGCGCAATCGTGAACGGAATTTCCACATCCCAATGGGCGAAAGACACCTGGTTTTGTGCCAGATCAATGGCCACCGAAGGTTCAGGGGCGACGACTTCGGGCTGCACCTCGGCGCTGATATCCTCGACCGGTGTCTCCGCAACGGCCAGTTCCTCTTCCGCCGGTGTGACGACATCGCTGTCGGCAGCAACCTCGGGTTCCGTGATTTCAGCTGTCGTCTGCTCGACAGGTTGGTCTTGAGCCACCTCTGTCACGGGTGCCACAGCAGTTTCGGCCTGTTCCGGCTCTGCCTCTGCTACGGCGATCTGCTCGACGGGTTCCGGTTCCACGCCTGCTGCAACCGGTGTCGCTTCGGGCGCTGATTTCTCGCCCGACATCACAAAATATGCACCCCCGGCCAATGCGGCCAGGACCACACCCAACACGGCGATCATCTTGCCGCCACCGCCCGAGTCGCTTTTCACAACCGTATCGACGGCGGTTGCAGCTTCGGCCTTGGGTGCGAACTTGGCCAGTTGTTCGTCGGTTTTTTCTTCATTGCCCAACGCAAGATCAGCATTTCCGGCCAGCAGGGCGGTCACAACCGCCTCGGCGTTTTCGGTTTCGGCCTTGATACGCTCTTTCTCGGCCTGCTGGTCCTTGCGATCCATTCCAACGATGACCGACACCGGTCGATAGGCAAAGGTGTCGAACATGACATCGGGACCACGGAACATGCGCAGCCAATCCAGCGCCGATTGCAAGCGGTCAGTGGCATGCACTTCCATTGCCTTGTCGATCGCTTCCAAAAAGCCTTCAGGATAGCCTTCGAAACGCCCGGCAAGCGGTGTGAAAGGATCAGGCTGCCCGTTGTTGAACGCGTTCAGTCGGGTCTGACCGTCGATCGGACGCTCGCCGCTGATGGCGTGGTAGAGCGTTGCGGCAAGAACATAGAGATCGCTGCTGGGACCCTGTTCTGCGCCGCGCACATAGAATTCATGCGGTGAATACCCATCCTTGATCACCCGCAGCGTCAACAGAGCAGCCGACTTGTGGGCGGCCTGTTCACGGGCGGCACCAAAGTCAATCAGGATCGGCTCGCCGTTATTGTCGATCAGAATGTTGTCGGGCGAGATATCGCGATGCAGCATCCCGCTTTGATGAATGAAGGACACCGCTGACAGCATCTTTTCGGTGACCTGAACCATAAAGTCAGGGCCGCTTTCGTTTTCCGGGTTCTCAACATAATCCAGCAGGTCGCAGCCACGGATCAGGTCCATCGCGATGTAGGCTGTGTTGTTGTCTTCGAACACCTGATGCACGTCGACGATATTGGGATGTACCAGCCGCGCGTGATTGCGCGCCTCCTGAATGAACAGGTCAATAATCGCGCGCAGGTCATCTTTGTGGTCAGGATTGGCCGCTTCGACCAGATCTCCGTTTCGTTGGCACAATGCGCCCGGATAGCACTCTTTGATCACCACATCCCGGTCCAGGCTGTCACGCGCCAGATAGGTGATCCCAAAGCCGCCATTGCTGAGAAAACGGAGGATCTCGTACTGGCCGCGCAATAATTTCGCGCCCGGTTGCAGACCTTCGAGTTGTGGTTCGTCGTGCGTTGCGCCGACCGCCTGGTTGTGGCTCATTTCTTCCCGCCCATTCTTTACGTTTTGCGGCAACATAAACCGGGCAAGGTGCCCGCGAACTCACAACCAAACACAACCGCAGTACACTTAAGAACGGTTAGACGGTTCAAATTTGACTTTATTGGGGCCGCCTGATGGCTTCACTATGGATCGACTGCGTCGTAAATCTATATGCGGTAGTCATCTTTCGTTGATACACACTATATGGTAATTCAGTAGCAAAAAAATGGACGGTTATATCGCTGATTTGCCTGTTTGGTACACGGATTCGAAACAATAGACGCCCGATTCTCGGCCCCTCGAATCGGCGTCGTGACTTTCAATTTTAACGGGAATCTTTTAAGTGCCGGTCTTTGGTGGCGCTGACGCAACGGTGCTGCCTG
Organism: Ruegeria sp. CH11; assembly: GCF_056537105.1. Lineage (NCBI taxonomy): Bacteria > Pseudomonadati > Pseudomonadota > Alphaproteobacteria > Rhodobacterales > Roseobacteraceae > Ruegeria > Ruegeria sp. CH11. The sequence continues at coordinate 160,726 of NZ_JBQFQX010000005.1, read as the reverse complement.
CCCAGGCGAGGTTGTCACTAAGCTGGGCAAGTATGCTCACCGCATCCTTAAGGGGTGCATCACCGCTTTCGAATTGCAGCAACAACAGCAGGTCGGTCGCCTTTTCGAACTCGCCCGGAATCCAGTCGGCTTTGGGGTCGATTTCAGCGCCTGACTCCAATCGTTCAGCAAAGTCCTCGACGATTTCCTGGCAGCTTTGCAGAAAGGCGGCAGGCTCCATATCGGAAGTTTCGCGCAGGTCATCATAGATGCTGGCTATGGCGGCCAGCCAATCTTCGAGGATCGGATTGTTCAGGGGCGGTAGCGCCGAGCCAAGGCTGGACTGAATGACCGACCCATCCACAACAGGTGGGCTGGTCTCGGTCAATTCGGTACCGATGTTTTCAGCCAGATAGGGCAGGAAATGATCGTTCAAATCCTTGCGCGCAGCTTCAAGGTCCCTTTGGCGGTGCGCCGACGCAACTTGCAGCACCTGTTCCGCCAAATCCTGCCCACCACAGGATTCCCAAAGGTCGAAATCGGGCTCTGGTTCCTGCGACATGGCGCGCACTGCGACGGGCGTGCCAATGGGAACAACGGCCTGGAACATCCCGGCCTTTTCCTTGTCCAGTCGCTTGACCACGCGTTCAAGCGCGTCGCCATCCGGCAACAGGTCGGCGTGGGTAACGGCTAACAGGCTGCTGTCGTGCAGTTTTTGAGGCACTTGCCGCCACAGATGACGTTCGGTTTCGCGCCACGTATTTGTACCGTTGGTGCACCAGATGGCGCAATCGACATATTCCAGCAGCGAAAGCGTCTGCTTATAGGTGTCATCCAGTGCGCCCGATCCGGGAAGATCAAACAACGAGATATCCTTAAGCGCCGGAGTGTTCAGACCGACCGAGATGAAATCCGGCGCGTCTGCCGCTGCTTTTTCCAACGCGATGCCGGAATAGGTCTTGGGCTCTTTGTCCCACCATCCAACGGTGGTTTCCGGAGCGTCGGCATAGGCTACAATCACCAAAGGCAGTTTCAGATGTTGCGGGCCGGTCGGCAGAATATCGGCACCGGCCAGCATATTTGCCAGGCTGGATTTACCTGCTCCAAACTCACCCGCGAAACCGATTGCGACCGCATTGGACAAGCGCTCGGCATGACCCAGGGCCCGCGCACGCAGGTCGTCCAGGTCCGGCGTGGACGGCGCGTCCTCGGTAGCGTTCAGAAAACGTTCGAGTTGCCGCACGTCCTGCTCGGTTCCGGGAAATTCAATCATTCTGCTGCCTCAGCCTGCAAAGTGTCAGCGCGAACTGGGCCAAGTACGAGACTCAGCTGATCCGCTATGCGCCGCGCCCGATCCACGGCTTGCTGCGCTTCGGTACGCGCATTGCTTCCACCTGATCCGACACGATGTTCCAAATGTCCGGCCAAAAGCGCCAAATAGTGATCTACAACAGTCTGCATCCGTTCTAGCAGGTCACTACGGGCAGTGTCGATCAGATCGTCCCCGATCATCTCGAATTCCTGCACGATCATCCGTTCGGCCCGATTCAGAACGCTGCGGCGCGAAATCAGACGGGACAGCCATGTAACGCGCAACTCGACCGTAATGCCGCGGGTAAGGGCGGTCGTGTCAGGGCGGAACCAGCGCACCGCGCTTGTATTCATGCGATTGTCCATCGGTTCGCGCCAACCGGGCAGGGCGCGCAAAGCCGCGTTGCTTTGCATGTCCACCGCATAGAGCTCGCTCAGCATGCGCTGGCGAATGACCTGTGTGGCACCTTGCACCAGTTCCCGCATCCGATCACGCAACGGCGTGAAGTTAAGTTCGGTTTCACCATCTCGGCTCAGCAAAGGTGACTGGCCGTCCGGGCCGCGAACAACCACCGAAACCGCCTCGGCCACAGTATCGTCCATCACGCCGCGCAGATTGGCCAAAACATCGTCCATATCCTTGGTGATGGCCCCGGATTTCTCGGCGATCAGGGTGCGAAGCTCGGTCAAGGTGCTGCTGCTTTCTTCGGTATCGCCGGCATCCGGGCCTTCCTCGTCGTCCAGAGCCCGCAACCTGGCGGTGCTGCGTTCCAGCTCACCTTGCGCAAAGCTGTTCAGGTGCTGCCAGGACATCCGCAGCTGCTCATGGCGTGGACCGTTGGTCAGGGCCTGGGTCACATGGCGGCGCAAATCCGGCAGGCCGGACGCGATCATTGCGGCAAACCGCAAGATGGCCTCGCGACTGATCGGACCGGGGCCTTGTTTGATTTCTTCCACACCGGACAGATACTGTTTCATCTGCTCGGGATGGGCCCGCAGCCAGGCAAGGATCTGGTCGTGATCCACCCCCGTCTCGTCCCCGGTCAAGGCATAGTGCGCCCATTGCGCGCTGCCCATCAGGACATCGATCTCAGAATTACCCAGCGCTTTTTCAAGTCCATCCACGACATCCGCGCGAACTTTGCCAGCGTCTTCCGCGCCGCCCCCAAGTTCATCGACGCGGTTGATAAAGACAACGATCTGACCCAATTCCAGTGCCTGCATCAGACGGAAGAGTTTGAGGTCGGCACGCGACAACGCCTGATGCGCAGAGAGAACAACCACAAAGAAATCGGATTCCTTGAGGTATTGGCGCGAAATCTCCTCGCGGATCAGCAGCGGGTCGTTGACACCAGGCGTGTCGGTAACGGTGATCGGATAGGGGAAATGGCCGATGTCAAAATAGACCTCGGCCTTGCGGGTAATGTCACTGTAAAGGCCCCGATCGGACCCCGGATCATGTGCCTCATCATCAGCCGGATCATCTCCGGCGCAGACATAGCGGGCCAGATCGTCCGAATTCAACTCGTCAAGATCGTGATGTTGACCCAACAGTTGTTCATAGCTGTCGCCGAGGCGCAGGCGGGCGCGTGTTTTCATCGCCTCGACCTGCTCTTCGATCATTTCGCGTTTATAGCTGTCCTCGTCATCGGGGAACATATTGCGCAGCTCTTCGCCTTCGGCGATCAGCGACTGCCATTGACGGTTATCGAAGAAATGGAACTCGGCCCCGGCCGTGCGGCCCGAGGGATGGCCGAAATGCATGTCTGTAATCACGGTTGTCCATGGGTTCACGTCGGACGGAAGATATTCGGCCTGTCCGGTGAAACCGTTGATCAGGCGAGACTTTCCGGCCTTGATCTGACCGACAAATGCAATCGATGGCTTAAGGTTCGACAAATCGTCAACAATACGCGAGATGAAATGACGGGTTTCGTCATTGCTCATCTCATTCATATCTTCCGCGATGCGAATAAGTTCGTGGCGGTTCAATTCACTCATTAGTTTACCCTGACAACTCGTTTCTTACGTTAAACTCTCAAAAAAGGACTCGATTGGGCGGGAACGCGGTCATTCGGCGGCGGGTTTCAATGATTTCCACAGGTTGACGACCGCACCCAGTTTCCGTGCATCGTGAAGGGCTCCGGCAATCTGTTGACCGTCGTGGACCAATGCCAGCCCGGCCCCCTGACCACCCGAAGGGCGCATGACAATCAGCTGCGGTACAGCGGTATCACTGTCCTTCTGCCAGCCGGACAGATCGCGTGCGAGGCGCAGTAACAGGTCTTTTTCCGGATGTGCAGGCTGGCCCATGGCGCACAACCCATCCGCTTGTGTGGCCTCATCAACGGCCTCTGGCACCAGAAACCGACCAAGGGCGAACCGATCTGCGCCGCCAAAGAAAGCCTCTGCCGCGCGTTCCGGTACCAGTTCGTCCTCCGCCTCGGGCACCACCGTCATCCGGGGTTCCTCAAGTATTTTGATCTTTGCGCAAGCGCTTTCGACCTCAGAGAAGGTTAGCCCGACATCATCGGCCTCCAATGCCGCATCCGGTCGCAACGATGCCAGCTTGAGCGGGCCTGGTGCCTTTGCGATTTCCGTCACCAAACGGGCAAGTTTTTCTGTCAGGTCCTCACGGGATTCAGTTTCGAAATCGGGCAGGGGGGTGCTGCGGCACTCAAACACATCCGTTATGCGCGAACTGCTAACCTCAATCGCCAGGCATGTTTCGTCTGCAGCGACAAATTCCAGCCTTCGCGGCAATATCGTGCGCTGGATAGCGGTCAAAACCTGATCACGGCGGGCCTGTGCGGTCTCGCCGCTCAGATAAATCGCCGGAGACAAGCGCGCGACCGAAGAGCGCCCGATATCTTCGAGCATCTCCAGTATTTCCGTATCCATCATGCCGTGACCCCCTCTGGTCCCGTCTAAACTGCTGCCGCTACCGGCCCCAAACTAAGATGCGATTTCGTCAAAGCGAGCCCAATATTTGCGCTATCGCGGCAGATATAACAAACCACGTGATCGGGATATTCCCGAGTGCGCAGAAAGATATGCAACCGGTCATTCGAAAACACCGCGATTTCCCCAAATCCCGGATGTTCCTCTTCTTCTGTTCCCGCTGTTCTCAACAATTCCTGAAAGGCCGTGACGCCGCGTCCCTGAAACAGGTTCGCGACTGCCAAAGCCAGATTCTCCAATACCTCGGCATCGGTGTCGTCGGGTGAACTCAACCCCAACAACATACCCGTTTCCATATCAACATACCCGGCTGCCAGGCAGTCGGGTATGGTTTCAATTGCAGCGCTCAACGCGTTTTCGATCGACATCTATCTGCCTGTTCTGCCAACCGCTGTTTCCGGTCGGTCAAAGATGCTTGCCTTGCTACAATACATGCCGCTCGGCGCCGGTGTTGTCATGCCCCTTCGGTACCGGGTGAAGTGAATCCCGCGAGCTTTCTTCGCTTTGCTCTAGCGCGATTTGGTCGAATTCGGCCAGAAAAGCTGCAAACGCATTCTTCAATCCGGCGGTGTCATCCGGCAACGGTTCACTGGCGACGATCTCTTGCCACATGGACAACGCGCTGAGTGGCGAAGAACGTTCAGACGTAAGAAGATGCTCGGAAGTCGGCGCGGGGTCTTCGTCTTCGCTCTCCGACGCATCCGGTTCGATCGAAACGACACTGACCGAGGTCAGAGCATTCGAATCCGGTTCTGGTTCGTAATCGTCGTCATTGCTTTGCTTTTGCTCAGCAAGTAGGGCGGTAATAGACGAAATCGATTGCTCGATATCCTTCTCGGGCGCCTCGTCAACCTCGGGCTCAGAGGCTTCGTCATCCTGGCCGATGACAATCAGCTCGGGTTCGTCGCTGTCCTCGTCGTCCTCATCCGAAAACTCGAACTCATCAAAGTCCAGACCGGGGTTGGCCAGCGCGCGCAGGTCAAGCGGATCCTCATCGACATCGCGGAAAAAGGCTCGCAGTTCTTCTTTCGAGCTTTCCTCTTCCTCCTGCACCATCTCGGCACGCATACGATCCGCTTCACCGGCGTCGATACGGGGGCGCTCTGCCTCTTCCGTTTTGCGTTCGACCCGGGCAGGGCGCACGGGGAAATTGGTGACGACGTCGGCCTCGTCCGCGACCGGATCAACCAACTTGAGCGGCGCGGGGTCTTCGACAGTATCAGCCGGTTTCGCCGGACGGATGGGCCGAACCCTGGGCTGATCCGATTGCGATTTGTCGATCTGATAGCGCGAAAGCTGATCAGCGCGAGCGTCCATGATCTGTTCGGTGATCTCGAGGAAGCTGTCGACCATTTTTCCGCCGCCACTGCGCGCCCACAACTCGGCATCGCCGGTTTTGTCGCGTGCCATGATCGCATCACGGGCCGAGAACAGGATCGTACGGTTGAACAGATGTCCGGCTTCGCGATTTACGCGCCGCAGAACTTTCTGACGATCTTTTTGGCCCAACGCATCTGCGCGCGTGATCAACAACAGCGACTTGTGCTGCAATCGTTCTGGAAGCGAAACCCAGGTCGCGCGTTCGGTTTCGCGCCAGGCCTGGGTTGAGTGCGTGCACCACAAGACACCGTTCGCCTGACCAACCGCGCGTTGCCACACATCGGTTGAAATCTTCGGGTCCGAGATTCCAGGCGTGTCGATCAGGTCAACCGCCTCAAGAATATCGGCTTCCAGAAAAATACGGACGAATTGTGCATCGTTGACGCCAACCGTTTCCAATTCGTCCAGCGTGATATCCTGCGTACTGCCATCATGCCGTTTGACATAGGCCGACCGTTTACCCCAGCTGAACCAAACCGGCGGCAATTGCGTCGCCGTGACCTGCGTTGGCAGGGCTTGCGTGCGCAAAAGAAAGTTCATGAGCGTCGATTTGCCGGCGCTGAATTCTCCCATAAGCGCAAACACGGGTTTGCGGCGGGACCACTGCTCGATGCGGTTCCAGGCTTTGGGAGAGACGAAGCGGGGTTCTGTGTTTTTTACCATAACTCTTCTTATGCAGCTTCGTTGCTAAGGTCTTTGAGGATGTCGCCCAGGATATCGTCGCGTGACTTCTGCGGCTGAACCCCGGCCATGAGTGCCGCGTTGTCAGCCGCAGTTTTGTCACCCGATTTCGAGATGTTGAGCAACGTATCCTTTTGTTCGGACAGAAAGTCTGCCATCGCTGCACGTACGTTCTCCAGCACAGCAGCTATCTGATTTTCCTCGATATCCTTGGTGATCGAATTCGCCTCGGACGCAATCAGACGTGTATAATCGGCAGCGTAGGCCTCGAACCCTTTGCGTTTTTGCCACCAGCGGCGCCACCAGGTGCTTTGCAGGTCCAATGCAATGGTGCGACCAATTCCCAGCGGCGGCGGAACCCGTGGAACAATTGGCGCTTCGATGTTGAATTCACCCAAATGGTTGCCAAGCAGCTTGTGATAAAGCGCGCCCATATCGGCGGCAGCGGCGCCATACAGCGCGCCCGCCTCTTTGCGCATGGACCTGCCAAAGCTGAAATACGCGGCCTTTTGCAACGTGCGCAGGCCAGCCGGATCATATTGCCAGGTCCCCTGCTCGCCATTCTGCTCCAGATGCGCGATAAGCGAATCTGTCGCGCGCTTGACAAAGTTGGCCTCGGCCGAGGCCAGACGTTCCAGAACCTTGTCACGCAGTTTGGTGGTCAGTTCTGCGACTTTCTTTTCGTATTCCGCCGAAACCGTAGCAATGGCTTCTTCCGGTGCGACACCATCGAGATCTCGCACCACGCCCTCGCCACCCGACAGGGTCTTGGCGACCGAGGTCGCCCGTATTTGGCTCGCGATGTTCCGCGCCCGATGGCGCACACGATCCAGCAGGCGTGTCCCTGCCCCTTCGGAGATGCGTTCATTCATGGCCAGAAGCAGGTCTGGCAGACCTGACAGCGCCCAGATCTTGTCAAGCGACGCTGCCTGATCGCCAAAGCCGGCAGCCAGATAAAAGGTGTTCAGCGCCTCGCGGGACTCTTCCGTCAGTATGTCTGGGTTGCCGGTCAAAGCAGCCTCAGCCCATTGCGCGCTGCCAAAGACGATGCTGGTTTCGGTGTCGATGTTGTTCTGTTTCAGCGTATCCTGAATCCGATCGCGGATCTCGGGCACCTGGTTGACCGGATCTGACAATTCGTCGATTCGATTGACGAACAGAATGATCTGCCGGTTTTCGAACTGAGCGATAATCCGCATCAGCGCCATATCCATGGTCGTCAATGCCTGGCTGGCCGCAAGTACCACAATGCACACCTCGGACCCACGCAGGCTGCGCAGCGTGATCTGTTCCCGCACCATGAAGGTATCATTCACGCCAGGTGTATCGCACAGCTTTAGTGCAATCGGATATTGCGGGATATCCATGTACAGTTCGGCCGACTTCGTCACATCCGCAAAGCGACCGGTCTTTGGGTTGATATCCGGATCATCTTCATCGCCCAGGCAGACATATCGCTGGACCAATTCCTCGTCGAAATAGTCGTATTGGTGACTTTGACCAAGGATCAGGTCGAAATGCTTGCCCAGCCTCTCTTCAGACTTGGCTTTCATTTCACCGATCTGACGGCGGATATCATCCATCTCGTCATCGGCCCCTGCCCGGTTGGCCAGTTCACCCAATCGGCCGCCACCGACCATAAGGTTGTTCCATTCTTCCTGTTCAAAGAAGGTGAACTTTGAACGGGTATCCCCTTCGGTCCGGGTGTTGATGTTCAGCGTGGTCACAACAGATGTCCACGGGTTTACATCCGAGGGCAACAGGTTGGGCCGGCCGGCAAGAATGTTGACGATCGAGGATTTGCCGGCCTTGACCTGCCCCACCAGCGTTACACTGGCAGTGAAGTTCTCCATCCGGGTCTTGAGCGTTGCCAGTCGGGCCGAGGACCGCGCGTCCGCCACCTCTGTCAGTTGGTCGATCTGTGTCGTCAGCGAGGCCATGGCCTCTGTCATTGGGGACAGAGCCTCGTTACCTACAGACAAAAGGTGGTCGTTACGCGCCATATTCAGCCTCCGGTGCCTGTCGCGGCGATGTGGTTGTTTGCGCCGATCGCAGGCGTTCTGGCCAAAGTGTCGATCCGTGCGATCAAATCCAGCGCATTGCCGAGAATTGCGGCCTCGATTCTGGGCGAGATCGATTCATAGGCAAGAGAATCGGCCAGTATTTCGATCGAGCGAAAGTGCTCTCCGTTTTCCAGCGACGCGACGCGGCGCCCGGTTGGAAAATCCTGAGATTTATGTTCCGGCAACGGCATGCGGGCATTTGCCAGCAGGTAGCGATTGCCTGCGTGTGTCTTGAGGGCGATGCCGAAACCCGTACCAGGATGCTGGTTGTTGAGGGTTTTGAGTTCGCCGATAAAGCTTTCACGAGCAAGGTCTACGACATCTTGCTCGGCAGCAGCGGAATGAATCTGATCGGTCACGATAAAGACCCTTATTCTGGAGTTGAGCAGGTACTGGTAAGGTGCCTTGCGGCAGAAAAGACTCATTAACTCCCACCGCACATCAATGATGATCACCACGGTGTTATTTTGACGCGAATAGGATATTTTGGCGTTTGAATTGTGGCGCAATTAAGACGCGGGCACATACTTATGTCGCAACCTATGCGTGTTTTAGGTGTATTCACACGTAAATCAGCGACCCTTCATCAATCGTCAAATGACGTAGCATGATCGATCCAGGCTGTTGTGCCAGCAAAGTGAAACAGATCTTATATCATTGTTATTTATGTGATATTCGTGAACTCAATCACCTGAAAATATGCCCCCTCGCTACGATCAAAAATCTAACAGCCCGCCACGACGGCACTCTTCTCCGGATGGCGTTGAACAGACTTCTCAAATTCACTCAACGTAAAATAGACCATTGGGCGCAGGCGCGCCAATGTGCGCAAACTGGAAACTGTCTGTTGAGCATATGCGGTCAATTAATGAAAACGCGCGCGAAATCGAAATTATTTGCCTTCAGCTTTTACTCGAAGACACTTGCGCCGCACATCAAATGCAAGGCCCTTATCGAACATCAGTCAAACCCATTTGAACCGCGTTTCGGTCGCGCTACCAACAGCTGCAAAACTTTCCGTCAGGCGGCAAATTTTCCCCTCGCACTTGCTTTCAAGCTTTGTTATGCAGCGCGCCATGCTGGTGCGAAGCATCAGAGTGCGGGTGTGGCGAAATTGGTAGACGCACCAGATTTAGGTTCTGGCGCCGCAAGGCGTGGGGGTTCAAGTCCCTCCACCCGCACCATTTTGATTTACAAGGATAAATTAGCACCTGGACCCGGCCAAGATTTCAGGCACAAATCTGAGTTTCCCAGTTAGATTCCCACATTCACGTTCTGGTCCTGTTCTGTTCTAATGGGCCGATGACTAAAATCCTACCGCTCCCCCTACCCTTGTCGCTCCGTGGCTTCGAGCGGTCATAGAGTAATTTGTGTGCCCCGTGGACGGCTGGCGCATCGCGCCACCGTAAGCCATTGCGATCGAAAACATAAAGCCGCTCATACCTCGCCGGCTATCAACATGTGGTTTGCCATCGAACTTCAGGAATAAGGGTCCAAAGCGCGCCATCTCCGCTTCGGTCAATCAAAAGATACCAGACATGTTTATCGCCAGATTTCTTTCCGTGAACTTCGTCGCCAAGCGCAAACCAATGGATCCTGACCCCAGGTCACGGACAAAGTCTTAGACACCGTACCGAGCCAAAAACATGTCTACAGCCTTCGTCGCGACCACGTCGATTTCTTCGGGTGTAAAACTATCCTGGATTCCCAGGACAGCCTTGTTCCAAATTCGGGCCTTACACAACTCGGAAAACTGCGCCGCTGCAATCTCGACGTCATCAATGTTCAGATCACCCTTCTCAACGGCTTTCTGAAAGTATTCGGCCATCTTGCGCTGGCCGTTCTTCGGCCCCGCTTCATAAAAGGCGCGCCCTAGTTCAGGGAACCTGTCCCGCTCGGCAACGCAGGCACGAAACACCTGCAACGAAAACTCGGAAACCAAGAATGCAGCCAACTGGGTTGCAGTGATCAACAGAACCTCTCGCAGAGGTTTTGTTTCGTCGATCATCGAGATGACCCGTTCGGCCATACGTTTGCACTCTGTCTGTGCAACCTCCACAAACAACAAACGTTTGTCGGGAAAGTAACTGTAAAGCGTCGCCTTTGAAACCCCGGCTGTCCGCGCGATGTCGTCAACGCTTGCACCTTCGAAGCCGTCCGCCATAAAGACCTCACGCGCACCTTGCAGGACCTGATCAAATTTTCGGCCCGTACGTAGTATTGTGGCGGCTTGGGTCATGTCTTCTCCTTGTGTGTGCGTGTTTCCCAAATTTTATAAACCGATCGGTTCAGATTCAAGGATTCTCGGCACGACCCCACGTTTGGCCAAATGCGGCTGGTATTCCAATGCGGCCACACGCAAGACCTTGCAGCCCCTGCGATCCGTGTTACCTCTTGATCCATGGTCGATATCTTCCTGCGCACTTTACCTTTTTTTGCGATCATCGGCCTGGGATACGGTGCCGGTCGCAGTGGTTTCTTCACCGAGCAGGCGACGGCTTACTTAACGAAGTTTGTGTTTTTCTTTGCCTTATCGGCAATGCTGTTCCGCTTTGCCGCGACGCTGCCTTTTGACGAGATATTCAACGGCAGGCTTGTTCTGGGTTACCTTTTGGGTACGCTCACCGTCTATGCTCTTGCAACTTTGGTTGCCTGGATGCGGGGGCTGGACATCCCGACCGCCGCCATCGAGGCGCAATGCGCAGCGATCGGAAACGTCGGTTTTCTGGGGCTGCCTATGCTGGCGCTGCTGTTCACGCAGGCAGCGATCGGCCCCGTGATGCTGATTCTGGCTGTCGATCTTGTCGTGTTTTCGTCCTTGATCGTCATATTGATAAATGGTGGCCGCGATGGACGGCTGACTGTGAACACTTTCAGATTGATTGGCCTTGGCCTGATAAAAAACCCAATGATCGTGTCCATTTCTGGAGGATTGATCTGGTCAGCGCTGAACATCCCCATGCCTGACCCGTTCAACGACTTCCTGACAATTCTGGGCGGTGCGGCGACTCCGGGCGCGCTTTTTGCCATCGGCGCATCGCTGGCCAGCAAGTCTGCCGAACGCATGCAGATCGCCGCATGGCTGAGTTTCTGCAAACTTGTGATACATCCCCTTTGCATCGCAATTGTTCTGATCTGGCTCATTCCGGTCGAAACCTTTCCGGCCTCGGTCGCGATTGCCGCAGCCGCTCTGCCGGTTGCGGGAAATGTCTATATGCTGGCGGCGCATTACAATGTCGCCCCGCATCGCGCGTCAGCGGCAATCCTGCTCTCAACGCTGGCCAGCATCCTGACCTTGCCATTTGTCATTGACTGGGTCGGGGGGCTTTGACCCGAAGGGGGCGAAAAATACAACGGTTATGATGCAACGGTCTTTACGCTCGCAATCAGGATCGTTAGCGATTGTGCAAACCCAAAGTAAGGAAAGTGTCTGATGGAAACCGTTTCGGAAAATGCCTGTTTTGACGGAGTGCAGGGCGTGTACCGCCATGCCTCCTCGGCGTGCCAATGTGACATGACATTTGGTCTGTTCCTTCCGGCCGAAGCCAAGGATGGCCCAGTTCCGGTCCTGTGGTATTTGTCGGGCCTGACCTGCACGCACGAAAACGCGATGACCAAGGCCGGTGCACAGGCCTGGGCGGCGGAACAGGGCATTGCTGTTGTCTTTCCTGACACCTCGCCACGCGGCGAAGGCGTGGCGGATCATGACGACTATGATCTTGGACAGGGTGCGGGATTTTACGTGAATGCGACAGAAAGGCCCTGGGCGCCACACTTTAAGATGTGGGATTACGTGACCGAGGAGCTACCGGCGCTGCTGGCAGAGAACTTCGCCGTTGACATGGACCGTCAGGCGATCACAGGTCATTCGATGGGTGGTCACGGCGCGCTAACATTGGCGATGAACCTGCCAGGCCGGTTCCGGTCGGTTTCAGCCTTTGCGCCGATTTCGAACCCAACGGGTGCGGATTGGGGTCGCAAGCAATTGGCAGCCTATCTTGGCACAGACGAGACGGCATGGGCCAAGCACGATTCGGCGCATTTGATGAAGGAGAAAGGTTTCGCTGGACCAGTCCTGATTGACACCGGTGCCAATGATCAGTTCATCGACCTTCTGCGGCCGGAAGCGCTGGCACAGGCCATCGCGGAACGCCGCCAGCAAGCCATATTCCGGCTGCAACCCGGCTATGACCACTCGTATTTCTTCGTGTCCACCTTCATGGAAGACCACATTACCTTCCACGCCGAGGCGCTTTACGGGGACTGAGGTATGAGCAAATTTGACTATGACCTGATCATCATCGGCTCGGGCCCATCGGGGCGCGCTGCAGCGATCCAGGCAGGCAAGCTGCAAAGGCGGGTCCTGGTGGTCGACCGCAAGGACCGGTTGGGCGGGGTATCCGTGCATACCGGCACGATCCCGTCCAAAACGCTGAGAGAAACCGTTTTGAACCTGTCCGGATGGCGCGAGCGCAGCTTTTACGGGCGGTCCTATCGCGTCAAAGATCAGATCCGCGCCGAAGACCTGAAAGCGCGCCTGCACATGACGTTGGATCACGAAGTTGACGTGTTGGAGCATCAGTTCAACCGCAACCACGTGGAAACGCTCAACGGTCTTGCCCGGTTCGTGGGCCCGCATGAGGTTGAAATCGCAACAGACGCGGGCGAAACCACGCGCCTAACGGCTGCAAAGTTTTTGATCGCAACCGGCACCAAGACCTATCGTCCGGATTATGTCCCCTTCAACGGTAAAACCATCGTCGACGGAGACGACTTTCTGGAAATGGCGGAAATCCCCCGATCCCTGTGCGTGATTGGTGCGGGTGTCATCGGCGTTGAATATGCCACAATGTTCTCGGCACTGGATGTTCGCGTGACGCTGATCGAACCTCGCGATACGTTTCTGGACTTCATCGACAGCCGCTTGATCCACGATTTCACCCATCAAATCCGCGAGAATGGCGTCGACCTACGGTTGGGTTCTGCGGTCGAAAAAATCGAAGATGCTGGCGGCCATGTTGAGGTCACGCTGGAAAACGGACGACATGTCCGCGCCGAAATGCTGCTGTTTGCAGCGGGCCGCATGGGGGCGACCTCGGCGCTCAATCTGGATGCGGTCGGGCTGACCACCGACCACCGCAACCGGATTGAGGTCGACCGCAAGACCTACCAAACCGAAGTACCGCATATCTATGCGACCGGTGACGTGATCGGGCATCCGTCGCTGGCCTCGACCTCGCTGCAACAGGGTCGCGTGGCGGCCTGCCATGCGCTGGAAACGCCCACGCTGCCCGAAAGCCCATGGTACCCCTATGGCATCTATTCGGTCCCCGAAATCTCCACCTGCGGTATGTCCGAGGAGGAGTTGCAGGAACGCGGAATCCCCTATGAGGTCGGCGTGGCGCGGTTTCGCGAAACCTCACGCGGGCATATCATGGGGCTTGAGCACGGGATGCTGAAGATGCTGTTCTCGCTCAAGACCCGCAGGGTTCTGGGCGTGCAGATCGTCGGCGAGGGTGCGACCGAGTTGATTCACATTGCGCAGGCGGTCCTGAACCTGAAGGGCACGGTAGACTATTTCGTGCAGAACACGTTCAATTACCCAACGCTGGCAGAGGCTTACAAGATCGCCGGGCTGGACGCATTCAACCGGATGCCGATACCGGACGAGTTCAAGGTGCGAAAGAAACCCACTGAAACATCCAAATCAAAGGCAAAGAGCGCGTGACAACGCTGTTCGTCGATGGCGACGCCTGCCCGGTCAAGGCCGAGGCCGAAAGGGTCGCAACCCGTCACAAGGTGCGGATGGCGCTTGTGTCGAATGGTGGGCTACGCCCGTCGAACAACCCCTTGGTTCAGGTCATTATCGTATCCGAGGGGGCGGACGAGGCCGACAAGTGGATCGCGGAAAGATGCGGTCCAAAGGATGTGGTGATTACATCCGATATCCCGCTTGCAGCCAAATGTGTGGAAGCCGGGGCGCGGGTGTTGCGCCCCAACGGCGAGGTGTTTACCGCCGCCAATATCGGACAGCAACTGGCCATGCGCGACTTGATGGCCGACCTGCGTGCGGCCAATCCCTTAGGCTCTGGCGGTGGCGGCAAACCCTTTGGCAAGGCCGACAGATCCCGGTTTCTGGATTCACTTGAACGCGAGCTGCGCGCTGCACTTAGGGCGTAGGGCTCCCGCCCGTCCCGGTCGCATCAAAGATGCGCCCGATCCGGTTGGGCCAGGCAGCGCTTCGCGCTGCGGGTTCGAGCTTGCAACCGGCGGCGGAGATTGGTTTTTTCGCCCTATCAGCGACTCGGACACAGGATCGTATCATGACAATTGAAGCTGTTGTTTTTGACATCGGAAACGTTCTGATCGAATGGCAGCCCGAGCGTCACTATGATCGCGTTATCGGTGAAGAGCGCCGACGAGCGATGTTCGCAGAGGTCGATCTGCACGGCATGAATGATCTGGTCGATCAAGGACATCACTTTACAGATACGATCTATGAATGGGCCGAAAAATACCCGAAGTGGCGTAATGAAATCCGCATGTGGCATGACGATTGGATCGAATTGGCAGCGCCTGAAATCCCGCACTCGGTTCGCTTGTTGAGAGCGCTGCGCGCGAACGGAGTGCCGGTTTTTGCTCTGACCAATTTCGGGGTTCAGAATTTCGACTACGCCACCTCCGTCTATCCATTCCTGGACGAGTTCGACCGGCAATATGTGTCCGGGCGCATGAAGGCCGTCAAACCTCATCCACCGATCTATCAGATGGTCGAGGCCGACTGCGGGCTGGACCCGTCAGCCCTTCTGTTTGCCGATGATCGGCTTGAAAATATCGAAACGGCCCGATCCAGGGGCTGGCGGACCCATCACTTTGACGGGCCGCAAGGTTGGGCCGATCGGCTTGTGTCAGAGGGGCTGCTGCTGCCGGAACAGGCAATCTAGGTCACGCCGCGACCGAGGATGGCGCCCGGTTTTCACGGATCGGAAGATGCACGATGGCGCTGAACGCTCCGATGGCGACACCGATCCACCAGACCGTTGTGTAGTCGCCATATTGATCGTACATGCGGCCGCCGAGCCAAACGCCCAAAAAGCTGCCGATCTGATGGCTGAGGAAAATGATGCCGTACAGCGTGCCCATGTAGCGCAGGCCATAGAGATGCGCGACCAAACCAGATGTCAGCGGCACGGTGGCCAGCCAAAGCGAGCCCATCACCAGCGAGAACGCGATGACCGACAAAGGAGTGATCGGGAATATTATGAACAATGCAGCCGCCAGTGTTCGTCCCGTATAAACACCCGCCAGCAGGTATTTTTTGGGAAAGCGGCTTCCAGCCCACCCGGCCAAAAGCGTGCCGCCAATATTGGCCAACCCGATCAGGGAAATCGACACCGCCCCTAGCGCCGAAGTCGTCGTGATCCCGATGGAATGCAGCACCCCGCCGGGTTGAATTGGCCCGCACATTTCGGTCACGAAGGCAGGGAAATGGGCGGTGACAAAACCCAGCTGATAACCGCAACTGAAAAAGCCAAGAAAGATCAAGGCATAGGATGGGTCGCGCAGTGCTTTGCCTAGAATCTGCCCCATGCTCTCTTGCAGTTCGGCTTTGCTTGCGACCTGCGGTGCTCGCATAAAAGGCAAGGTCATGATCAACGCCAAAATGGCGATGGCAAATACGATAAACACCTGTTGCCAGGGCAGGAAACTTAGCAACCATTCCGCCGTGGGCGCGCCAAGCACCTGTCCGAAACTGCCAGCCGCAGTGACAATGGCCAGTGACATCGAGCGATTTTCGTCCGAGGAGGCGCGACCGACAACCGCCAGAACCACACCAAACCCGGTTCCCGCAATTCCGAAACCGACCAGCCAGGCATACATCTGATGACCAAACGGCGTCACCGACCACGCGGACAGCACCAATCCGGCTGCGTAAGTAAGCGCGCCCAGCACGATTGCGCGCCGGTCGCCGACTTTTTCAGCGATGGCAGCAAAGATTGGTTGGCCGATACCCCAGGCCAGGTTCTGGATTGCAATGGCCATCGAAAAATCTGTCCGCAGCCAGCCGAATTCCTCCGCTATGGGGATCTGGAACACACCAAACGAGGCCCGCACCGCAAAGCTGACGGTGATGATGATGCACCCGACGATCAAGATCGGGTTCAGCAGACGTGCGGATTGTTGCATTGGGTCCTCAGCGCATTGGCAAAAAGGACGTTAGCGGGATTTTGCACCCGGTCAATTCACGAGTTTTGACCTGACGGATAAGCAAAATTGATGCGCCCGCCAAATGCTTGCTTTTCAACATGCAAACTGGGCGCTATGGCTCTGATATGACGGATCTGACTTCGCTTTATGAGGCGCGCATCGCCGATGGTTCGCTGACCCGGGACACGGCGCAAGAAGCCGTCCTGCCCCATTTCGACCGTATCAGCGCAGCACTGGCGGCGCCTGTCAAACGCGGGCTTTTCCGAAAGGCTCCACCGCCGCCAAAAGGCTTGTACCTGTGGGGCGGCGTTGGTCGCGGCAAGTCGATGCTGATGGACATGTTCGTTGATACGCTGGGGGATATTTCTGCGCGGCGTGTCCACTTTCACGCATTCATGCAGGAAATTCACTCGGGCCTGCACAAGGCGCGCGAAGACGGTGTCGAAGACGCCTTGGCCCCAGTCGCCGAGAAGGTGGTGAAATCTGTACGGGTTCTGGCCTTTGACGAGATGCAGATCACCGACATCACAGACGCGATGATCGTTGGCCGCCTGTTCGACCTGCTGAACGCGGGGGGTGTCGTGGTGATTACGACCTCGAACCGGCACCCGGATGATCTGTATAAGGACGGGCTGAACCGACAGTTGTTTCTGCCCTTCATCCAGCACATCAAAGATCAACTGCAAGTGTGGGAGATGGTTTCGCCCACCGATTATCGGCAGAACCGACTGGAAGGCTCGCCGGTCTATTTTTCGCCAATCGGCCCCGAGGCGCGGGCCAAGATCCGCGCCGTTTGGGATGACCTGTCCGGTGGTCCTGCCGAGCCTTTGGCGCTGCAGGTCAAAGGGCGCGAGGTCGCCCTGCCCGCCTTCCGCAACGGTGTGGCGCGCGCATCGTTTTATGATCTGTGCGGGCGCATGTTGGGCCCGGGGGATTACCTGGCGGTTGCCGAAGCCCTGAAGGTGCTGGTGTTGGAGGATATTCCACAGCTGTCGCGCAACAACTTCAACGAGGCCAAGCGGTTCGTCACCCTAATCGATGCACTCTACGAAGCGAAGGTCAGGCTGATCTGTTCAGCGGCAGCCGAGCCCGAGATGTTGTATGTCGAAGGCGAAGGCACGTTCGAGTTCGAACGCACTGCCTCACGTCTGCGGGAAATGCAGGACAAGGATTGGGGAAAGTAAAGCGCGGCACCTCGCAAGAGATCTGTAAGGGAGATACTCAGCCGTTTTCGCGCAGAACGTTCCCCGCCAGATAGAGCGAGCCACAGATCAGAACACGCGCCTGCGGGTCGTTTTCGGTGATCTCACGCAGCGCGTCAGACACGCTGTTGGCCGTCTTTGCGGGCAAATCGACTTGTGCCGCAGCGGCGGCGGTGTCGTCGGCGGGCAGAGTGTTCATCTCTCCGGGTATCGAAACGGCGGTCAGGCTGTCCGCCTGATTTGCAAGTGGCGCAAGATAACCGGTCACATCCTTGGTATTGAGCATCCCGCAGATCATGTGGGTCGGTTTCTTAGGCAGCATCGCCAGGACATCAGCAATCGCGTGACCTGCGGCGGCATTGTGGCCCCCATCCAGCCAAAGCTCGGCCTGAGGGGCTTGCGTGACAAGCGGTCCGGTTTTCAGCCGTTGCATCCGAGCGGGCCATTCGGCCTTGGTGACCGCGGCCTCATAGGCGTCTTCACCCAAATCCAGATGGCGCAAGACAGCCAGCGCCGCCCCCGCGTTCACGATCTGATGCGCGCCAAGCAGGTTCGGCAATGGCAGATCGCGCAGGCCAGTTTCGTCCTGATAGACAAGGCGACCGTTTTCCTTGTGGACGTGCCAATGCTGACCGTGCACCAGCAGCGGTGCACCCAGACGCGCGGCGGTGTATTCGATGACCTCCAGCGCTTCGTCTTCTTGCGGGCCAACAATGCAGGGTACACCGGGTTTGATGATCCCAGCCTTTTCCGCCGCGATCTTGCCCAGCGTGTCGCCCAGAAACTGCTCATGATCGATCGAGACCGGTGTGATCACTGTCGCGACCGGCTGTTCAATGACATTGGTGGCGTCCAAACGCCCACCCAGACCGACCTCAAGCAGCGTAAAGTCGGCGCGCGCCCTCGCGAAAGCCAGCAGTGCTGCGCAAGTCGTAATCTCAAAATAGGTAATGTTCTCACCACCATTGGCGGCGTAGCACTCGTCCAGAACCGCAGACAAAGCAGGCTCGGAAATCAGCTCGCCAGCAAGGCGGATACGCTCGTGGAACCGAGCCAGATGCGGGGAGGTATAAGCGTGGGCCGTCAACCCGGACCCTTCAAGCCCCGCACGGATCATCGCCTGAGTCGATCCCTTGCCATTGGTCCCGGCAATGTGGATCACGGGTGGCAGCTTGGTCTGCGGATTGTCCAGCGCAGCCAACAGGCGCCACACACGATCCAGCGTCAGATCGATGATTTTCGGGTGCAGCGCCATCATCCGGTCAAGGATGACGTCCGAATTCGCAGTTGTCATTTCTGGTCCGCGCCCTTGGCGGGTGCCGGTTCCTCTTCGGGTTCAGGCGCGGGCAAATCGCCTTTGACGGCGGGGGGTTGATTCATCAGCATGCGCGTGATGGTAATCAGCTCTTCGCGCATCTCGGTCCGTTTGGTGACGCGGTCCAGCATGCCGTGATCCAGAAGATATTCGGCGCGCTGGAACCCTTCGGGCAATTTTTCACGAATGGTCTGTTCGATCACCCGTGGTCCGGCGAAACAGATCAGCGCATTAGGCTCTGAGATATGAACATCGCCCAACATTGCGTAAGACGCAGTCACGCCACCCGTCGTAGGGTGGGTCAGGACGACGATGTAGGGCAAGTTGGCCTCTTTCAGCATCTCGACCGCAACAGTAGTCCGGGGCATCTGCATCAGGCTCAGGATACCTTCCTGCATACGCGCGCCACCGGCCGCAGAAAATAGGATCAACGGGCGTTTGAGTTTTACCGCCTCTTGCGCGGCGGCAATGATGGCGTTGCCGACATACATGCCCATCGAGCCGCCCATGAACGAAAAATCCTGCGCGGCGGCCACGATCGGCGTGCGCCCGATTTCACCCGTGGCAACAAGCATTGCTTCTTTTTCGCCGGTCTTCTTCTGTGCCGCCTTCATGCGGTCGGGGTATTTCTTCTGATCGCGGAAATGCAGCGGGTCATCATTGGGGGCGGGAACCGCTACCTCGGTAAAGATACCGCCATCAAACAAGTGACCGAACCGGTCGCGCGGTGTGATTGCCATGTGATGTCCGCATTGCGTGCAAACGTTCTGGTTCTCTGCAAGTTCGCGGTGAAACAGCATCGTTCCGCATTCATCGCATTTGTGCCAAAGGTTTTCCGGCACTTCCCGGCGCGAGAAGATCGAATTGATCCGAGGGCGGACGTAGTTTGTGATCCAGTTCATGTCGGAACCTTGCTGATGCGATGTTGACGTCAAATAAGACGCCCGCGCAGGAAATGCAATCAGCGCCTGAGCGCAAGCCGTGCTGATAACCACGCGACGATCATCAATCCAAAATCCACATAGAGCCACTGTCGGAGCAATCCGGTGTCGGTCGCGTCAAATGGAACGTGATACAACGCCAAACCACCCAGCATGTCCGGCAGGGAAAACAACAACAAGGCCGAGGCATTGTTGCAGAAATGCAGGGCAATGGCGGGGCCCAGTGTACCTGACCGTGCGGTCAGGTCTGCGGTCAACACCCCAAAAACCCCAGCCCAGATCACAACCAGCATCGTGTTCTCACCCGATGCGCCGGGATCGTAGTGACCGACTGCGAACAGCACCGCAGGCACGCCCATCCAGATAACCGGGGCACGGAACCGGGCAGCAAGGCTTTGCTGCAGGAAGCCACGAAACAGAATCTCTTCGGCGCTGGTCTGAATCAGAACGGCACCAACGGACAACGGCAAAAGCAAAAGCCATTTCGACAGGGGCAGATTCGGAACCAACGGTGCGCCCATGCCATAAGGTGGCAGAACAAGCACGACAGCAGCTAGAAGGACCAGAACCCGAAACACGCGCCAGAACTGCCGCAGCGCCAACGCTGGTGCGCCGATTACTGAGATCAACGCCCGGTGCTGAAACTGCCTGGCCGCCAGGGCCACACCGACTATCGCAAACACAAAACTGGTCAGAATGACAAGTAATGCCGATGGGGTTGAACCTTGCAACAATGACTCGGCCCAATTCGGACCAGCGGTACTCGCAACAATGGCAAACACCGCCGCATTCGACAACGTGACTACAAGACCGATGACGCACAGCCCCACCAGCAACCGCCACAGTTCAGGATATTCCCGCACAGGCTTGACCAACATCTCATGGCTGGAATAGGTCGCGCGCTGCATCCTATCCGGCATGGTTTGTCTCGGGCTCGTCGCCCAACGGCAGATTGGACAACCGCACCCGCTCTCCCAATGTTGTCAGGTAGCCCGCCACAGTTTCCAGCAATTGCATCGCGACGATTGCGTCGCTTTCCACAACCGCTCTGAGCTCCTCAGCTCCGATCCGCAGGAAGGTACAGTGCTGCGTCGCAACCAGATCGATTTGTCGTGGTTCGCCAGTAATCACCGCCAAATCCCCGATCAGGCGACCCGGCTCGATCGTGCTCAGAGGCCGGCGCTCGCCATCTTCGGTCTCCCAGTACAGATTGGCTTCTCCCGAGATGCAAAGATAGGCTGCGTCCGGGGCCTGACCGCGGGCAAAGATTGTCTGCCCCTCGGCAGCTTCGTACCATTGCGCGGAAAACGCCAACAGACGCTGGTTTCGTCCATCAAGCCTTGAGAACAGTTCTGTCGAGGAGATGATCTTGAGCTTACGACTCAGGTCATCGGACAGGTCGTCTTCATCCTCGACCCTGGTCCGAGACACGCCGTCGATGCGGCCCTCCTTGATTTCGACAAACAGATCATAGGCTTCCGGATGGGCGAAATGGTCCTCCATGAAGATCATGATGGATTGAGGCAGCAACTCGCGCAGTTTCAGCCGCGTCCGCAGACGGCTTTCGGTATCGTGGCTGGCCAGCGCCTTGTCGAGGATCAACACATCGGGACGCTTGATCCCTGCCCGCGAGAAAGAGACGCGTTCCTGAAAAACCGTAGGCAAGTTGTTTCCACCCAGCCCCGCTGGCAAATCGTAGATGATCGCCGCTGCCTGGCGGCGCAAATCGGCTTCGCTCAGGATCTCGGCGACCAGGTTTTCGATCTCGTCCGCCTTGGCACCGGCCATGAGCGATACGCGCCCATAGAGCGCGTTCTCCAGCGCGGTCAGGCGTGGCAGATAGACATCCGGCGCGAGCGGAACAAACATCCCGTCCATCGTATTGCGCAACTGTTCGGCCTGGTTTTGACGAATGGACAGGATCTTTTCTTTGTACTCTTCGGGAAAACTGGGACCGATCTGTTCGGCAGTCAGCATGAAGGGCACGGTTAGCAGCAGCGTCCGCTCCTGTAGGCTGATCTCATCATCGCCCTTGGCCCGTCTGCGGTCCTCGATATCCAGCAAACGGTGATACATATCCTTGGACAAGCCCAGCCTCAGAAACAGCGGGTGGTCAGTTCCGTCGCGGCCGAAGGTCTGGTTCAGGGTATCCAGCACCGCCTCGGCGATCGCAAGCGCATCATCGTCCAACCCGTGCGCTGTCAGCACTGACAAAAAGCGTCCGTCCGCTGCAAGCGACTCGGCCGAGATTTCCTTTTTAGGGGCGGAAAACAGAAGGTTACCACCTAACGGGACAGCCGGATTGAACCGGTCGGACTCGAACCGATAGACGTATTGGTCCAATCCGGATTCCTTGAGCCGTTCTGCGATTTTGCCGCGCAAATCGACGATTTCCTGCGCCAGCTCAGGGTGCAGTTCGGGGTCGAACTGGGACCGCAACGTGCGCCGGAACATGAACTCGTCAATGCCCATCGCTTCGACCAGCTGGAACCACCAGTTGCGGATCTCTTCGATGTCATCCAAACCGGCCAGAGCCGGATCGATCCATTCATCGCTCAGCGAGTCTGGTGGATTGCCTGCGCGCACGGCCTCGATCTGACGGCGGGATGGCAGTTTCAATGCATCGCTCTCATGCTGCGGATGGGTGCGCAAAGGCATCAGCAGGTTGTCACCCAAAGTGCCGTCAAACAGGTAAGGCCGCGAATGAGCATAGCCGATCCGCGCCGCGATGACCTTCTGGTGCAACTCGTTCAGCCTGTGCCCGGCCATGACGACGTCGCCCTGAACCGGCAGAACCTCGCGCGTCAACAATTGCGCCAACGCTGTGCGTTCCGCTGCATGGGTCGCCTTGATCGCCACGCGTGCGCCCTGAGGGATGGTCAGGTCGATATCTTCGAGGATGGTCTTGCCGTCATCATCCCGCACGGTGACATTGCGCAGTTCGATGTCCCCGGTCAGATGTGGGATGGTTTCCGGTTCACCCTCGAACAGTTCTTCTGGGATCATGCCGGATGGTGCGAAGCGTTCGGTCACGATCTCCCACCGAAGCGACATGTCCTGAACCTGATTGTAATAGGTTAACAGGTCCTTCCAAGGACCGCTCAGGTCCTTGTAGGCACCCAATGCCGCCACCAGGGCGCCAACGGTTACCTCACCCGTGATCGCAAGGTAGCCACCGACCGAGTAGAACAGAAACGGTGTCATCTGCGTGATCAGGTTGTTGAGGAACTTCATGAAGAATTTCTTGTTGTAGATCTTGAAGCGGATCTCGAACAAGGTTCCCAAACGGTGGCTGAATTGGGCCAACCGATAACGCCAGCCGCCATTGGTGCGCAGATCGCTGATACCTGCCGCACTTTCGCCGATCTCCGAGCTCAGGTGACGGACTTCCTGAATGCGGTCCTTGTTCAACAGGTTGATCTGGCGTTGCAATTTGGGGATCAACCAGGCTTGCAAAGGTATAAGCGCAATGCTTGCCAGACCGAACCAGACGCTTTGCATGAACAGAAATGTCACGATCGTCATCATCTGACCAAACTGAAACACGGGCTGCGCGATGGCGTCGCCCATCAGTCCGCCCATGGGTTCAGCCTCGGATGTGATCATAGACACCAGCTCTCCCTGACTGGTGGCGGCGAAATAGGAATTGGGAAACCGCATCGACCGGCTGATCAGCGTGAACCGCAGGCGGCGCAACATGCGTTCCGCCAGAATTCCCTTCATCGTGTTAATGCGCATCTTCATCAGACCACTGGCGATGACCGTGGCCAGAAACGCGAAACACAAGATCAGCAGGTACTGAATCTGCGTAACCGTGAAGCCGAAGAACGTGACCGTCGCGGTCGGCGCACCAATGGCATCGTTGATGATCTGCTTGGGCAGCTCCAGCGAAGCGTATAGGAACGGAAACGACAGAACCGTAAGCACCAGCAACACAAGCTGCTGCTTTTTCGAGTATTTCCAGATGAATGAAAATAGGGTGCGTTCCATGCCCCTGCCCTGTCTTGTTAATCAGTGTTTTTCGGAAACGATGAAAACGCCGCGCCCTGCGGTCGCCGAAGGTACGTGGCCCCCTCACCTAATGCAAGAATGCGCGAATACAAGCCAGGTGAAGCGCCATTATCGTTCGAGATACCAAAAAATTCATCACCCTTGGCTTATGGGTATCTTTATTCTCTCCCCCGATTTTGACTAAAGAGGGATAGGATTTGGGAACCGATGCTATGGGCAGAATTCTAGACCGCCATATTCATCGCCGCGTTCTTTCGCGGTGGCTGCGCGCCGAGCAAGATGCCGATCATGCCCCGATTGCTGACCTGCGCAAGCGACGCGATGAGGCGCGGCAGCTTAGGGCGCGCCTGGACCGTCTGATTCAGAAAGCCGACGGGCGACTGGTGCGACCTTTGATCGGGTCGACCCGTTTCTCAACGCCGCTGGGTACCGACTGGTCCTGGCGCCCGGACCTCTGGCGCGAGCCTCTGCACCGCGCGGGTCTGGCCTCGGCCCCACGCAAGGCGAAATTGGACGGTCAGGTCACCCTATTTCACGATTGCCCGCTGGCCGAGATCGCAATGCGCCAGATACGCAACCGCCGCGACAGGGATCTTGCGCCGTTTTCGCTGGCCATCGAAACCTTTGGCTTTGACGGTTCGTTTCTGTCCCTGTCCGTCGAACTGCCCCCGACCGTCGCCAGAGGGCTGACCCGCCAGCATCTGATGCGACTGGATTGCCTGTTGGAAAGCGAACGTTCGATCAGGATTTTCGCCCGCTTGAACGTTCAGCATGGCCCCAATACAGAAGAGGTGTTGCGCGAACTTGATACCAGCGCATCACAAGTATCGGTAGATTTCGACCTGGCACATTTGACACTGAACGAGCGGCGGATAGAAAAGCTGTGGCTGGATATGATCCTGGAAGACCCGGCTATGAACAAACTGGTGCTGCGTGATCTGACCCTATGCCGCCATCACCGGGCCGATCTTTGAGGGACTCCGAATTGACAGAGATCACCCTGACCCCCACCCGGTTTGAAAACGCCTTATGGGAAGCACACATTGCAGCGGAAACGGAACCTCGTGTCGAAGCGGTCTATTTGGGCGCGGCGCTCCCGGATGTTGCGCTGATCCAAAATGCCGAGGGGTGGACCCTCCGTGTGCCGGTTCCCAACGCCGCCTTGTCGGATGGTGTTCACTGCATCGTCATCTACAACCAGGATACAAAGGAAAAGCTGGGCGATTTCACCATCATCGCCGGTGAGCCCGCCGCTGCGGATCTGCGAGCCGAGATTGGATTGCTGCGCGCCGAGCTAGACATGCTGAAACGCGCCTTTCGCCGGACAAATACGCCCGAAGACTGACGACTCGGCACTTCTTCGCGGGGCTGCAAAGCCAGTTTTTTCTATCAATTTCACCGGTTGCGTGCATCATTGGGGCATTCCAGACAAACCGGGTGGCTCCATGAACCGCAATAGTATCCTCAAGGTCATTGCCCTGATGGTGACGGGGTTTGGCATCGGTATCGATTTCACCGGCGCGCTGATGCTGGTTCCCGCCATCGAAAACAGCTTTGATTCAGACATCACCAGCACCCAATGGGTTCTGAACATCTATGCGCTGTTTTTTGCGATGACCATGGTGGCCGGAGGGCGCCTGGGTGACATGTATGGCCATCGCAAGGTGATGATCATCGGGCTGGCGATTTTCCTGTTCGCCTCGGTTCTGTGCCTTGTTTCACCCGGGTTGGACTATCTGATCGGTGCGCGCGCGTTGCAGGGCATTGGCGCGGGCTGCGTCTGGCCCTGCACGCTGGCGTTCGGGGCAACGAAAGTTTCAAAACCGAAACATCGCGCGCTGGTCATGGGACTAATTCTTGCAGGCGTAACCACAGGCAACGTCTTTGGACCCCTGATCAGTGGGGCGGCGGTCAGTTTTGGCGACTGGAGGCTGTTCTTCCTGGCCAACGTCATATTCTCGAGCGTTTCGATGGTCACGGCGATCATCTTGTTGGAAAAGGAAACCAAACACAAACAGGGCGAGCACATTGATTTTGCCGGTGTCGGCATATTGTCGGTCGCTGTTCTGCTGCTGCTCTACGCGCTGGATGTTGGGGCAGATTGGGGTTGGACATCGGCTCCGCTTCTGTTGCTGTTTGTGCTCAGCGCGGCGCTGTTCGTGCTGTTTCCAAGGATCGAAAAGCGCGTGAAGGAACCGCTGCTACTGCCGCAGCTAATGCAGAACCGAGAGTTTCTGATCACCCTCGGCCTGAACATGTTCAACGTGGCCGCCGCGTTTGTCGGGTTGCTGTATTTCCCGCAATACATGCAGAAGGTTCTTGGATGGTCGGTCTTCCAGTCGGCTCTGGGCCTCGCCCCGCTGACCTTGTTGCTGGCGGTCGGATCCATAGTTTCAGGGACGCTCTACAACGACTTCGGCCCCAAGCGGCTGCTGTTTTGGGGTTACGTTTGCGCCACAGTAGGTGCCGCAAGTGTCGTTGTTCTTCCTGCAGGGTTCGGGTACTTCCAGATCCTGCCCGGTATGGCAATGATCGGCCTGGGCGCGACATTGACCGTAGGCCCATCCGGTACCGCTGCCGTCTGTGCGGTCAAGCCCGAACGCGCTGGTCTGGTCGGCGGGCTCAGCTTCATGACACATCTTGTGTACGGGGCCATCGCGGTCGCTTGTGCCACAGCGATCATGTATGTCACCAGCCTTGCCAGTCTGGGCAAATCGCTTGCGGCTGACGGGATTTCTCTGTCGGACGCCGACCAAAGGACGATCAATGGCGGTACTCTGGATACGCCATCCGCGCAGGCTGTATTGCACAACCTCAGCGCAGCAGAGGCGGAAAAGGTCAGATCAGCCCTCGCGGCGGCTTTTGACAGCGGCATGAACATGGCGTTTGTGTTTGCCACATTCTCGGTCGCTGTCGGAATTGTTCTCGCGCTGATGCTGGATGAGAAAAAACTGCATAAAGTTGAAGGGTAGCCGCAAAGTGAAAGGGCCGCGACTGGCGCGGCCCTTTATCGTTTACTGCGACGGACCATTCGGTCGGAACGCCGACAGCCCTTTGAGGATATCGATCGCGTAGGCCAATTGATAATCCTGCTCGCGCAGCTCGGCGGTCGCCTCGGCCTTGGCGCGGTCTTCTTCGATCTGACGGATTTCATCTTCGCTGAGGCTGTCATTGTTCAGACTGCCCCGCAGATCCGCCTCTGACCGGGTGCGGGCGTTGGATTCCTCTTCCTCTTCGGTCGCGGGTTCCGGGCGCGGTTGTTCGACGATGATATCCGGGCTGACACCCAACGCCTGGATCGACCGGCCAGACGGTGTGTAGTAGCGCGAGGTCGTCAGGCGCATGGCCCCATCGCCGCGCAGTGGCATGACCGTTTGAACCGATCCTTTACCAAAGCTCTTGGTGCCCACGACGATGGCGCGGTTGTGGTCTTGCAAGGCGCCGGCCACAATTTCAGATGCGGATGCCGACCCGCCATTGATCAGAACAACGATCGGCTTGCCACCGGTCAGATCACCAACGGTGGCATTGAATCGCTCGCCATCCTCTGGGTTGCGGCCGCGGGTCGAAACGATTTCGCCTTCGTCCAGAAACGCGTCGGACACCTTGATGGCCTGGGTCAGCAACCCGCCCGGATTGTTGCGCAAGTCCAGAACAATGCCGTTGACGTTTTCAAGGCCACCGGCCTCATCGATCTGCTCTTCCAGACCTTCCTTGAGATTGGGATAGGTCTGATCGTTGAACGTCGTCACCCGCAGCACCACGCTGGTGCCCTCGGTACGCGCGCGTACGGCGGTCAGCTTGATCGTGTCGCGGATGATCGTCACGTCGAACGGCTCCGACTCGCCCTCGCGTACAACGGTTATCACAATTTCTGAACCGACAGGGCCGCGCATCAGGTCAACGGCGGAATCGAGTGTCAGACCAAGGATGCTTTCGCCATCCACATGGGTGATGAAATCACCAGCCTCAATCCCGGCCTCATCCGCTGGAGTGCCATCGATAGGCGAGACGACTTTAACAAAGCCTTCCTCCTGCGTGACTTCGATGCCCAAGCCGCCGAACTCGCCACGCGTCTGCACGCGCATCTGCTCGGCATCGTCGGGCGACAGATAGCTGGAATGCGGGTCAAGCGAGGTCAGCATACCGTCAATCGCGGCCTCGATCAGATCATCTGTCTCGACCTCTTCGACATATTGCGCGCGAATACGTTCAAAGATGTCGCCGAACAGGTCGAGTTGCTGATAAACGTCAGCCTTCCTTTCGGCCTCTTGCGCCAGCAGCGGACCCGCGATCTGAGTGGTTGCTACAATCCCTGCCACAGTACCGGCCAGACCGGCCATCATAAATTTCTTCATACTCGTTTATCCATCCTTGTTTGTCCGGAACCAACTGTCCGGATCAACGGGGCTGTTGTCTTGTCTTACCTCTATATAGAGCGTTTCTGACCGGTCAGTTCCAGTGCCATCACCGCTTGTTGACATAATAGCGCCGATTCCGGGCGTTTCTCCGGGCATAAGCCCGACCGGAGTGCCTGCGGGGATGACCTGACCGGGCTGACCATAGACCTCTTGCAAGCCTGCAAATACAAACAACAACCCCGGCTGCGGTTCCAGAATGACCAGATTGCCAAGATCCAGCAACGGCCCGCGATAACGGATTGTGGCTGCGGTGGGCGACACCACGAGCGCGCGAGGGCGCGTACCCAACACAAGACCCGGACGGGTAACGCCAGCAGCATCCGTCTCGCCCGCGCGATGCAGAATAACGGCCTGGGTCGGTAATTCGACCTGGCCTTTGCGGGCCGATATGTCGGCGTCGGTCTCGGCAATCGCACCACCAGAGATTTCGGACAGACCGCTGGCAAACCCGTCCAGCGTTTCGGTTGACGAGATCAGGATCGCCGTTCGCACCGGATCTTCAACAAAGCGGCGCGGCAGATCGGTTCGATCAGCTATGGCATTGCTCAGTTGCGTGCGCGCATCCTGTACTCCGGTCAGCCCTTCGGTCAGCGTATCCGCCGCGTTTTGCTGCAAGGTCCGCAGCGTTTGCACTTCGTTCAGATCATTGGCCAGAGATTGCGCCCGCGCGTTCAGGCCCGGGGTCACCTCGGACAGCATCATGCCGGTGCGCGCGGCCCCCAGCGGCCCCGAAGGATGCAGCATCAGTACCGGTGGCGCTGTTGTTTCAATGGTCTGGAGAACTCCGAGCAGCTGGGCGACGTCTTCCTCGCGCGCCTGCAACTCTGCGGTCAGCTGCGCCTCGCGCAGCGCAGCGCGCCTCAGGCCATCACGCATCGCGGACAGGCCGGTTTCGTAGGCCTGAATGGTGTCGGTCAAGGCGCGGACGCGGTCGCGCGCGCTGTCTGCTTCGCTTAGGGCGACCGAGGCTTGTTCCAGCTGCGCCGCAGCCTCCAGCGCCGCCTGCGACGGATCGCTTTGCGCCATCGCCGCGCCGGGGCACAGGGACATTGCGAGACAAAGCGCGCGTAACCTCATTTGATCAGGCTTTCTCCGGTCATTTCGGACGGCTTGGGCAAACCCATCAGGTCCAGAATTGTCGGTGCAAGATCTGACAGGCGCCCATCACGCAACACGGCATCCGCCGGACCGCCAACCAATGCAACCGGAACCGGGTTCAGCGTATGCGCGGTGTGGGGGCCACCAGTCTCAGGATCGACCATAAGTTCGCAATTTCCGTGATCGGCGGTGACAATCATCGCGCCACCCGCCTTTTCGAGCGCTGCAACGACCTGAGCCAGCCCCTGATCCACGGCTTCGCACGCTTTCATGGCCGCCTGAAGATCGCCGGTATGGCCAACCATGTCCGGGTTCGCGTAGTTGGTTACGATCAGGTCATAACCTGCCTCGATCGCCTCGACAAATTTGCGGGTCACTTCCGAGGCAGACATTTCCGGTTGCAGATCATAGGTCGCGACTTTGGGCGATTTGGGCATATAGCGGTCCTCGCCTTCTTCAGGCGTTTCCTTGCCGCCGTTGAGAAAGAACGTCACATGCGGGTACTTTTCGGTCTCGGCCAGCCGGAACTGTCGCAGCCCCTGCTTGGCGACCCATTCACCCAAAGTGTTCACGATTTCCCGTTTGGGAAATACCGTCGTCATATATGTGTTGTGGCCATCCGAATACTCGACCATGCCCAAAAGCGCGGCAAGCTGCGGACGTGGGCCGGTGTCGAAGTCCGAAAACCCAGGCTCACCAATTGCGCGTAGTATTTCGCGCGCCCGATCAGCGCGGAAGTTCAGACAAAAGAAGCCGTCACCGTCCTTTAAGCCATCGAATCCGCTCAGAACTGTCGGAACGATGAATTCATCCGTCTCTGACAGGTTATAGGCCTGATCCACCGCAGACCGGGCGCTTTGCGCGGCGCGCCCCTGCCCGTTGATCATGGCAGCGTAGGCCTCGGACACACGTTCCCATCGATTGTCCCGATCCATCGCAAAGTAGCGACCGCAGACAGTGACAATGTGGGCATTGTCCGGAAGGCGTTCCTCAAGAGCGTCAACGTAGGTCAATGCCGATTTCGGGGCCACATCGCGCCCGTCGGTTATCGCATGCAAGGCGACCGGCACCCCCGCATCCGTGATCGCCCTGGCAGCGGCGACAATGTGGTTCAAATGCCCATGTACGCCACCGTCCGAGATCAGCCCCATCAGATGCGCGGTTCCGCCTGTTGCCTTCACTTGGGTAATGAAGGCTTGCAATGCGTCATTTTCGAAAAAAGTGCCATCCTCGATTGCCAGATCGATCTGCCCTAGATCCATAGCGACCACCCGACCCGCGCCGATATTGGTATGACCAACTTCGGAATTTCCCATCTGGCCACTGGGCAGGCCCACATCAGGTCCATGAGTGATCAATTTGGCGTGCGGGCCATTAGACATGATCGCGTCAAATGTCGGTGTGTTCGCCAGCAAAGGTGCGTTAGCAGTCGTGTCATCTGAAAGCCCCCAACCGTCGAGAATGCACAGGACTACGGGCTTGGGGACGGTCATTGATGCTCTCCGATGGCTGCTCTTGACGTCTCTTCTATCCCCTGCCCGCGCGGGGGTGAACCGCCTTTTGCCATGGGTTAATCAAAATTAACGTACATGGTCTTTGTTGTCGGTGCGACGTCGCGCCCTATGATAGCGGCCTGTTGAGGCACAATTCGTGACCGCCTTCGGAAAAATCGAATCCGCATCGGCTTGACGCGGGTTAGTCACGCGCGTGTCGGCACCGATGCGTCTGTGTTCGAGTTGTCAAAAGCGGCAGCTTAGCCTTCCATGCGTTGCAGCATCTTTTTCGCACGCTTGCACTGCAACTGATCACGCAAAGGGCTGTCGGGGTCGATATCTTTTTTGCAAACCACGCATTTATCCGCGCCCGAGATCGCATTCAGCCCGCCGCAACTGCCCTTGATCGTCTTGCCCATAAGCATGACGCCCAGCGACATACCAACCATGACGATCAGAAGCAGCCCAAAGGCCAAAATAAATGTGGTCATCCCGGTTCCTACCTGTCAGTTGGTCCCCAGCGCGTCCTTGAACGCGCTGCTTTGTACGGTGATATAGGCATCGTCGCCACTTGTCACATCCCGCGAGATGAAGAACACGGCAATTTTATGCTGTTCTGCCAGTTCCAGGCCCTTTTCCTGACCCAGCGCCAGCATCGCAGTCGCCCATGCGTCCGCCATCATTGCGTTCTCTGCCAGAACAGTCACCGAGGTCGTACGGTGCGTGATCGGACGCCCGGTCGTTGGATCGATGATATGGGAATAGCGCACACCGTCCTGTTCGAAGAAATTTTTGTAGTCGCCCGAGGTCGCCATGCCCAGATCAGCGACAGGAACGACCATCTGAATGCTCTGCGCACCAGCCTCGGGTTTTTCGATTCCGATACGCCAGCTTTCGCCCTTGTCGTTTTCGCCTTTGGCAACCAGGTCGCCGCCGATCTCAACCATGTAATCTTCAATCCCCTCCGCGCTCAGGGTTTCGGCAACCGCATCAATGCCATAACCTTTGGCGATGGCAGACAGGTTGATCCCAACACCGCCGTCGGATTTCGTCAGGGTTCCTGCCTCTTGGTCCAAGGTCAGCAGACGATCCTGCCCAACAGCATTCAACGCGGTCTGGATTTCGACCTCCGACGGCACCGGATCTTCCGGTTTGCGCGGGCCAAAACCCCATAGTTCGATCAGCGGGCCAAGCGTCACATCAAATGTACCGCCCGACTTTGCGTGAACCTCGTTCGCGGCGGCCAGAACCAGCGCAAATTCCTTGGAAACCGCCACCGGGTCCGTGCTGGCTGAGGCAGAGAATGTCGACACTTCCGAGTTCGGGTCCCAGTTTGACATCTTGGCGTTAACGTCAGCCAAAGCCTCTTGCACCGATGCCGCCAGCGCCTCTTCGTCCAGATCGTCCCCGATTGCGGTGATGTTGAACGTCGTGCCCATGGTTTCGCCCGACAGGCGGACCACGTCCGGTTCGTCGCCGAACAGGCAACCGGTCAGGGAAAGCGTCAAAGCCAGGGCTGTCAGGTGGCGCATCTTGAAACCTCGTGCGAGAACTGTGCCCGGCGTATGCCAGCGCCCCCAGTCAGAGTCAAACCGGGCCTAGAGTTTCAGCGGCAAAAACCCCAACGCCAGCAATCCGAGCGCGGCCGGAACCCCGAATATCCAGGCACGTGTTTTCCAGCCGGGTGCTTGCTGCTTCCAAACCCTCCGGAAATTATGACCGCAAATGACCACACCCAGGAAGATCGCCACAGCCACGGGAGGGGTCAGGTACAGGTGGCTCATGCGATAGAAATTCCCTGCGATGCGGCGCAGTTGCGCCAGATTTCCAATTTGCACCCTATACAGGACTTTCCCCTGCGATAAGGTAGAAGAGACAGCCAATACCCAAGTCTGAGGAGACCGTCCATGGCCCCAAGCTCTTACCAGCCGCCTACACGCGGCGACAAGGCCGATGCCACCACCCGCAGCCAGTCGATCGAGTCGAATTTGTCGCATTCCAATACAACCGTGGCAAAGCTGCTGGAAGGCAAAGGGGACGCCGTGATCGCCGTTCGGCCCAACGACACCATTCATTCGGTCGTCGACATTCTGCGCGACAAACATATCGGCGCGGTCGTGGTGACCGATCAGAACGGCGCTTTGCAAGGCATCCTGTCCGAACGCGATATTGTACGCCGCATGGCGGACACACCCGGTCAAACCCTACCGCAATCGGTCGAGGAGCTGATGACCCGCGACGTGCAGACCTGTGCCCCCGAAGACAATCTGAACACGGTTCTTAAAACCATGACCGAAGGCCGGTTCCGCCATATGCCGGTTTTGAGTGACGGCAATTTGCGCGGCGTTATCACCATCGGCGATGTGGTTCATTTCCGTTTGAAAGAACTGGAATACGAGGCGCTTCGTATGAAGCAGATGATCGTCGGCTAGCGACGCCGCAACTTGTCAGCCTAAAGACGGATGACGCCGGCGCGATCGGTGCAAAGAAACCTGACCTGACCGTGTGACACCTCAGCTGCGGTCAGGATATTGGTGGCAAACGCGCCGGTATCCACCGAAATCACTCCGTTCGCCACCGCCGGGTCCGTGACAATCGTGTGGCCGTGGATAACCCATTGCCCGTCCTTACGCTGTCGCTGGGGGAACTGGCGATGGCCCCAAAGGCAAGTCTGTCGGGATTGATTGCCAACGGGCTTGCCCGGATCAAGCGCTGCGTGAACAACGTTGACGTTGCCGTTGGTCCAGACCAGAGGGCGGTCCTGTAGCCAGCTGAGCAGGGTCTCGCCCATCTCGCTGCGCAATCTGTCGGCGATCTTTTCGGCACCGTCTGTCAATACAGTTTCATCGCTTATCCCGAACGACGCCAAGGTTTGCGCCCCTCCATTGCGCAACCACATTGCCGCCGATGGGTGCGGGTCGTCGAGAAACCCTAAAAGCATCTCCTCGTGATTGCCCAACAGACAGATGAATTCGCGTTGGCTATTGCTGAGTTCGTGGACCAGGCGCAGCACCTGAGCGCTGTTTTCCCCGCGATCGATATAGTCGCCGACAAAAACAACCGGGCAATTCGTATCCAGTTCCGGCAACAACTGCTCTAACAGATCGAGACGTCCATGCACGTCTCCAATAACGTAAAACCGCGCGTCCGGCGCCAGCGTCGACGGCGCCCAATCGCACTTTGGCGCAAAGAACAGGTTTTTGATCAATCGCATCACCATTGGCCATGATCCCTACCCTGCCAACGCTATTGCGGCAATTGCGGATTGCCACCTCTGCCTGCTGCCGGC
Source organism: Ruegeria sp. CH11 (assembly GCF_056537105.1). Classification (NCBI taxonomy): domain Bacteria; kingdom Pseudomonadati; phylum Pseudomonadota; class Alphaproteobacteria; order Rhodobacterales; family Roseobacteraceae; genus Ruegeria; species Ruegeria sp. CH11. The sequence goes on along the minus strand of NZ_JBQFQX010000005.1, from coordinate 126,373 downwards.
GACAACGGCATTTACCCGCGTCGGATCACATGTTCATATCCCCGGACATCTTTGCGCGCCCGTATATGTGGCCGTGCGGAACCAGCACAGGAAGGATTGTTTGCCCATGGTGACCAAAGCGCAACTCGAGACCGAGTTGGAAAAGCTTCGAACACGTAATGCCCAGTTGGCGGCAAAGGCCGAAAACACCCCGGCGAACGACAAGGATTCCGACGCATCCACACCGAACAAAACGGCCGAGGAAATCAAAGCGTTGCTGTCAGAACATGGCATTGATCTGACAAAGGCCGAAGAGGTCGGCGAAAAAGTCGTGGCCGAATTCGGTCGCCTGCAAAAATCATATCCCATCACGACCCTGATCGCTGCGTTTGCGCTGGGCTATCTGGTTGGTCGAACACAAAAATAGGAAAATAATCATGAACCGGATCAGCAGGAATTTGACGACGATCTATCGAACCGAGCGGCTGATTACGCGGCGCCGATTGGCGGTTATGCAGCAACAGACCATCTTGATGGTCTTGGCCGGTATCGCGGCACTGGCTGGGCTGGTTCTGCTAAATGTTGCATTCTTTTTCGCGCTGAAAGCCTGGGTTTCGCCCGCCTATGCGGCCGCGATTTTGGCGGTTGCAAATCTGTTTCTGTCCGGGCTGCTTGTGTTGTTCACCAAAAGCATCAGTGCCGAGGCCGAAATCGCCCCAGCGATCGAGGTTCGCGATATGGCTATCACCGATATCGAGGACGAGCTTGAGGACATGGCGGCGGACGCGAGAGATCTTGTGCAAGCCGTCAAGAATATCGGAGCAAACCCCTTCGGCGCGCTTCCGGCACTTTTGGTGCCGATCCTGTCTGCGCTTCTAAAGGAAAAGCGGGACGAGTAAGTCGGCCCGCCCATAGAAGAAAACCGGCGCCAAAAGCGCCGGTTCCCCAAGCTCTACCCGCCGAAATCGTCGAGCATGATGTCTTCGCGGTCCACGCCCAGATCCAGCAGCATGTTAATGACCGACTGGTTCATGATTGGCGGACCGCACATGTAATATTCGCAATCCTCAGGCGCGGGGTGGTTCTTGAGGTATTCGTCGAACAGCACGTTGTGAATGAAACCTGTATAGCCCTTCCAGTCGTCCTCGGGCTGGGCATCCGACAGCGCCACATGCCAGTCGAAATTATCGAACTCTTTGGCAAGCGTGTCGAAATCCTCGACAAAGAACATCTCTTTCTTTGACCGCGCACCATACCAGAAGCTGATCTTGCGGTTACGGTTCTCAAGGCGCTTGAGCTGGTCGAAGATATGGCTGCGCATCGGAGCCATGCCTGCACCACCGCCGATAAACACCATCTCTTTTTCCGTCTCGCGGGCAAAGAACTCGCCGAACGGACCCGAGATCGTGACCTTGTCGCCCGGCTTGAGGTTGAAGATGTAGGACGACATCTGACCAGCGGGAATACCCTCAGAACCCGGAGGCGGCGAGGCAACCCGAACGTTGAGCATGATCATGCCTTTTTCGTCCGGGTAGTTTGCCATCGAGTAAGCACGTTCGATCGGTTCGCTCACCACGGACTTGTATTGCCACAAGTTAAAGCGATCCCAGTCCTCGCGATATTCCTCTTCAATGTCGAAATCAGTGTAGGCCAACTGGTGCGCGGGTGCTTCGATCTGGATGTAGCCACCAGCGCGGAAGTTTACATCTTCGCCTTCGGGCAAATCCAGCGTCAGGGCCTTGATGAAGGTTGCAACGTTCTCGTTTGAGCGGACCGTGCATTCCCATTTCTTTACACCAAAGACCTCTTCGGGGACTTCGATATCCATGTCCTGCTTGACGGCGACCTGACAGGACAGACGATCGCCACAGGCAGCTTCGCGCTTGGTGATGTGGCTTTCTTCGGTTGGCAGGATCGATCCGCCACCGGAATGGACGCGTACCCGGCACTGGGCACAGGTTCCGCCGCCACCGCAAGCGGACGGTACGAACAGCTTTTCGGCCGCCAGCGTCTGCAGCAGTTTGCCGCCAGCAGGTACCGAGATGGTTTTCTCGCCGTTGATTGTGATGTTCACGTCACCGGTCGACACCAATCGCGAGCGTGCGGCCATGATGATGGCCACCAGAGCAATAACGATCAGGGTGAAAAGGACGACGCCCAGGCTAAAAGTTTCCATTGCGCCCTCCTTACAGTTTCACGCCCGAGAAGGACATGAAGGCCATTGCCATCAGTCCTGCGGTGATGAAGGTGATACCCAGTCCTTGCAGACCGTCGGGAATGTCCGAGTATTTCAGCTTTTCCCGAACACCCGCCATCGCGGTAATCGCCAGTGCCCAGCCAAAGCCCGAAGACAGGCCATAAGTCGCGGCCTCGGCAAAGTTATAGTCACGTTCCACCATGAACAACGAACCACCCAGAATGGCGCAGTTCACGGTAATCAGTGGCAGGAAGATCCCCAGCGCGTTGTAGAGCGGCGGGAAGTACTTATCGAGGATCATCTCCAGGATCTGCACCATCGCCGCGATTACGCCGATATACGAGATCAGGCCAAGGAAGGTCAGGTCCACATCCGGGAACCCGGCCCAGGACAGCGCGCCTGGCTTCAGCAGGTAGTTCAGCAGCAGGTTATTGGTGGGCACTGTGATGGCCTGAACCAGCATCACTGAAATCCCAAGACCAAGCGCCGTCGAAATCTTCTTGGACACGGCGATGAAGGTACACATCCCCAGAAAGAAGCTGAGTGCGAGGTTTTCGACAAAGATGGCCTTTACGGCTAGTGAGATCAGACCTTCCATCAGTGGGCCTCTACCTGCTGGATTTTGTATTCACGTTCTTCCACCTGGTTCGGCTTCCATGTGCGGAAGGCCCAGATGATCAGACCGATGATGAAGAACGCCGAAGGCGGCAGCAGCAGCATGCCGTTTGGTACATACCAGCCACCATTGTTGACTGTTTGCAGAATGGTTACGCCGAACAGCGACCCTGCTCCAAACAGCTCGCGAATGAAACCGACCAGCAGCAGGATCAGGCCATAGCCCATGCCATTGCCCATACCGTCGATGAAAGACGCGACCGGCGGGTTCTTCATCGCAAACGCCTCGGCCCGGCCCATCACGATACAGTTGGTGATGATAAGGCCCACGAACACGGACAGGGTTTTCGAAATCTCAAACGCGTAGGCCTTGAGGATCTGATCCACCAGGATCACCAGCGAAGCGATAATCACCATCTGAACGATGATCCGGATCGAACCTGGGATCTGGTTGCGCAGGCAAGAGATGAAGAAGGATGAGAACGAGGTCACGAAGATCACCGCCAGCGCCATCACCATCGACACCTGCAGCGAAGAGGTCACCGCCAGAGCCGAACAGATACCCAGCACCTGAAGTGTAATCGGGTTGTTGTCGACAAGCGGGTCGACCAGCATTTCTTTCTTGGTCTGGGACATCAAATCTCTCCTGCTTGCAGTTTGGCCAGGAACGGAGCATAGCCCGCATCACCCATCCAGAACTTAACCAGATTGTCGACACCGACCGAGGTCAGTGTGGCACCAGCCAGCGCGTCGACGTAAAAGTCAGGCCCAGCCGCAGGCTGCGATTTCGACACGGTGATCTGTAAATCACCATTGTCGTCGCGCAGCTTTTTGCCGTTCCACAACGCCCTCCAGCGCGGGTTGTCCACTTCGGCGCCAAGGCCCGGCGTTTCACCGTGCTGATAGAACTGCAAACCGAAGATGTCGTTGCCGTTGTTTTCCAGCGCTATGAAGCCAAAGAGGGTCGACCAAAGGCCGTAGCCGTGCAGCGGCAGTACTACCTTGTCCAAACCACCAGATTCGTCGCGGAGCAGATAGATCACCCGGTATTTGGACTTGCGACCAATGCCCGCCGGATCATCGTCCAGCGCGACGCTCAACTCGGGATCGCTGGCAGCGGCGATATCATCAAACGTGGCGGCGTCGAACTGATCGTCAACGAACTCACCTGTCGACAACTCAAGCACATGCGGCTCGAACGCGGCGAAGGCTTCGGTCACGTCAATGCCAGGCTCGTAGACACCTGCGACCTGCAAAACGTTGACCTGCTTGTCCTTCAGACGGTTGACCTCCTGCACGGGGCGCAGGCTGACAGCAGCTGCGGAAACGACCATCGACGCTACCAGACAGACCGCCACCGCGATGAAGATCGTCTTGCCGACCGAGTCCGGCGAGGCCGCCAGAAACTTGGCAATCATGCCCTTGGGTTCTTGAGGTTGCGGATCAGACATGGCGACGCGCCCTCCGTTTGATGTTGGCCTGCACGACGAAATAGTCGATCAGCGGTGCAAAGACGTTGCCGAACAGGATGGCCAGCATCATGCCTTCGGGGAAGGCCGGGTTGATCACACGGATCATCACAACCATGACACCGATCAGCGCACCATAGATATAGCGACCCAGATTGGTGTGGCTGGCGGATACAGGCTCGGTGACCATAAAAGCCAGACCAAAGGCGTAACCGCCGATGACAACATGCCAGTACCACGGCATCGCAAACATCGGATTGGTGTCCGATCCGATCAGGTTCAGCAATAGGGTAAAGCCAATCGTGCCTGCCAGACATCCAACGATCAGGCGGTAGTTGGCGATCCGCGTCATCAGCAGAAAGGCCAGGCCGATCATGATGGCCAGCGTCGAGGTCTCGCCAAAACTGCCCTGAATAGTGCCGAAGAAGGCGTTCCACCAGGTGATCCCATCGGTGGCCAGCGCCTCATATCCCTTTGAGGCGGAAACCGATAACGCAGTTGCGCCCGAAAACCCGTCGACCGGGGTCCAAACGGTGTCACCCGACATGTTCGCCGGATAGGCAAAGTACAGGAAGGCACGCCCGACAAGCGCGGGATTGAGGAAGTTCTTGCCGGTGCCGCCAAAAACCTCTTTGCCGATGACCACACCGAAGATGATGCCCAACGCCACCTGCCAAAGCGGTGCCGAAGCGGGCATGATCAGGGTGTAAAGCATTGACGTAACAAGGAAACCTTCGTTCACTTCGTGACCACGCACGGTCGCGAAAATGACCTCGAAAATACCACCGGCAACCAGCGTCACGATGTAGATCGGCAGGAAGTACATCAGCCCGTGCATGACGCATGCAAAGACACTGTCGGGGTTCAGCGAAATGCCAAACGTCTGCAATATCGCAATCCGCCAGCCCGTCGCTGAATCCGGCCCTAGCGCAGCTATAGCCGAGTTCGCCTGATAGCCGGTGTTGTACATCCCCCACAGAATGCAGGGGATCGTCGCGATCACGACATAGGTCATGATCCGCTTCATATCGACGTAAGACCGAGCGTGCGGTGCAGCAGTGGTTACGGTTTTCGGAGTGTAAATGAAGCTTTCCACCATCTCGTAGATGGGAAAATATTTCTCGTACTTGCCGCCTTTGGTAAAGTTCGGCTCAATCCGATCAAAGAAGTTGCGCAAACCCATTCGGATCAGCCCTCCTTTTCAATTTTGTTCAGGCAGTCGCGCAGCGCCAGCCCGTATTCATATTTTGCCGGACAGGCAAAACCCACAAGGCCCATGTCCTCTTCGTCCAGTTCCAGCGCGCCCAGAGCCTGTGCAGTATCGGTATCCATGACCAGCAGCGCCCGCAGCAGCTGTGTCGGCAGATAGTCCTGCGGCATCAGCTGCTCGAACGTACCCGTTGGAACCATCGCGCGACGCCCGCCGTTCAGGTTCGAAGTGAACGCAAACAGTTTCTTGGCAAAGGCCGAGCCCAGAACCGGTTGCACCGCGTATTTGGACGGCATCGGAAGAATCCAGCCTAGCGTATGCTGGTCGGGATCTTCGCGAATGATCGCAACCTGACGCGCGAAACGACCAAGATAGGCTGTCGGACCTTCGGCCTGTGTACCGGACAGGATCGAACCCGAGATGATCCGCGCGGTTCCGTCAACCGATACTTCATCCCGCGTCAGATCATCGGTCGAGGCCCCCATGACGGTGCGGATCAGGCGCGGTTGACGCGCGCCCGGACCAGCAAGCGCGATCACGACATTCGGATCCAGATGACCGGTCTGCACCAGCCGACCGATGGCGATCACATCCTGATAGCCGATCGTCCAAACCTGCTTGTCACCGGCAAGCGGTTCCAGAAAATGGATATGCGTCCCAGCCAAACCCGCTGGATGCGGCCCCGAGAAGGATGCGGCCTCGACCCCCTGCACGTCAGAGCCCGGAACCGAAGCTCCTTCGCCGTGGCACAGATACGTCTTCCCATCCGTCAGATGGGTTATGGCGGCCAAACCCGCGGCAAAAGCATCGGCCGCATCGGCAATGATCAGCGCGGCATCACCGGCCAGGGGATCTGTATCTATCGCCGTCACGAAGATTGCAGCTGGTTTGCTGCCGGGTTGCGGCAATTTCGAATATGGCCGCGTGCGGAATGCGGTCCACAGACCGGCCGCGCAAAGTTTGGCCGTCACGCCTTCGGCGCTTGTTGCGTCACCAATTGCGGAAAAGTCCACGCCGGTGTCATTCGCGTCAGAAACCTCGATGACAACGCTTTGCAAAACCCGACGGGCGCCTCGGTTTATGGCCACGACCTTGCCGCTCAGCGGGGCGACCATCATCGCCTCAGGGGCATCCTTGTGGCAGAACAGCGGCGTACCGCGCTGCACGTCCTCGCCTTCCTGCACCAGCATTTTGGGTTTGAGACCGATGTAATCGCCGCCCAGCACACCAACGGTTGAAAACTCTGGTCCGGGGTGGATTTTTTGTTCGGGCGCGCCCTCAACCGGCAGGTCCAGCCCTTTTTTCAGTTTGAAAGTTTGCATGTCGCTACGTTCTTCCAAGCCTCTTTCTTGCGCCTCATGTTTCCTGCCGTCACCCGACGATCCGAAACAGTGCGAATGATCAAACCCGGCACCGACGAAACCGTCAGTAGCCAGCAAGAATCCGCGGGCGTTATTCCGATCACGGCCCCTTTACGCGGGGATGACCGCAAACGCAAACCCGTTACCGCCTAAATTTCTACGTCATTACCATATTCTGACCCGGGTGCGCCATCTGGGCATCTAAAAAAGCCACTATTTTGCCTGTCGCACCTGATGTGCAACCGGTGTAAGCACAGAAAATGACCAGCACCGATGACATGGAACTTTTTCTGATCGCCACTCCGGGACTCGAAGCGCCCTTGCTCGCCGAAGCTGTCGAGCATGGGTTTGAGTCCGCCCGCGCCGTCGCCGGCGGTGTGTCATGCCGCGGAAACTGGGCCGAGGTCTGGCGCGCAAATCTGGTTTTGCGGGGCGCCAACAAGGTTCTGGTACGGATGGGCATTTTCCCGGCGGTTCATCTGGCGCAATTGGACAAACGTGCGCGCAAGTTTCCGTGGTCCGATTTTCTACGCCCGGATATTCCCGTAAAGGTCGAGGCGACCAGTCGCAAATCCAGAATCTATCACGCCGGGGCCGCGCGTCAGCGCATAGAGCGTGCAATGGCGGAAACGTTGGGTGCGCCCATTCAGTCCGACGCCAGCCTCCGCGTTCTGCTGCGAATCGAAAAAGACATCTGCACCTTCTCGGTCGACAGCTCGGGCGAGCCCCTGCACAAACGCGGCCACAAGGCTGTAGTTGCCAAGGCCCCGATGCGGGAAACGATGGCGGCAATGTTTCTACGAGATTGCGGGTTCGATGGATCCGAACCGGTTCTGGACCCGATGTGTGGATCGGGAACCTTCGTCATAGAGGCCGCCGAAATCGCGTTGGGGCTGCTTCCAGGCCGAACCCGACGTTTCGCGTTTCAGGATTTGGCGGGATTCGACGACCCCGCCTGGCAGGAGATGCGCGGCAGCGCGCAGGTGGCGGAGTGCGACCTGGTATTCAGTGGCTCGGACAGAAATACCGGAGCGGTCGAGGCCGCATCGACCAATGCCAAGCGCGCGGGCGTCGCGCCCGTCACGCGGTTCCAACACCGCGCCGTCAGCGACATCAAGCCGCCACCCGGCCCTGCTGGTCTGGTGATCGTGAATCCGCCCTATGGTGCACGCATTGGTGACGAAAAGCGGCTGCGATCATTGTATGGCAGTCTTGGCAAGACGTTGATGACACGGTTCAAAGGGTGGCGCGCCGGGATCGTGACCAGCAATGCGGCACTCGCGCGGGCGACCCGCCTGCCTCTTCTACCACCGGGGCCGGTCGTGGACCATGGCGGAACGAAGATACGGCTCTATCGTACTGATCCACTCTCTTAGACGATCGAAGTCAGTTCATCCGTTTCCGGATGTGTCGCGCTGGGGGCGATTTGACCGTTTGACCCTGACGGTGCTGTAAGCATGCATCGCAAGTGTTGGCCGAGGTGATACCATGATCCAGAGCGCCAATATCAGAGGGATCGAGGCGATGCTGGCAAAAGCCGCTTGATACGACAGTGTGCTGACCAGCGCGCCAGCTATGATAGGACCGGCGATTTTACCTGCGTTACGAATTGCGCCGATACTGCCGAAGGCCAACCCCAGATGCTGCGCCGGTGTTGCCGTCGCCACCAGCGACAACGTAGCCGGCCCAAACGCGCCCTGACCGGCACCAACCAGAAACGCAACCGCAAACATGACGGCGGGTGTCGGCCCCGCCCCTGAAAGAAGCAGAAGGCCCGCCGACAGGGTGGCCAGCCCCAGCAAAAGCGGAACCCCGGGGCGGGTGCGATCGGCCAGCCTCCCCATGGGCGGGCGCAACATGGCGTTTGTGGCTTCTTGAACTGCAAGAAACGTACCGATCTCGATTGGCTGATGTCCGGCGATCAGGGCCATAACGGGCAAAAAGGCTTTGACCGCATAGATCGCGATGTACGTGGTGCCTTCGATCACCGCCAGAACAAACAGCGGTCGGCTGGACAGCACGACCTGAACAGCCCCGGTCAGCGACCAGTTCGACGGTGTCGCAGCCGGCCCAGTATCCCTGACATAGATCGTCGGCAGGAATGCAAGCGCTGCCAAAAAGCAGGTGCTGGCATAGATCACTTCGGGCGCGGCAAAGGTAAGGGCGACCCCCCCGATCAATGGGCCGAGGATATAGGAGAAGGTCCGCGCCAATCCGAACCAGCCGAAGGCCTCGGCAGAGTGCTTGTGCCGCCATGATGCGACATAGGCCATAGTCACAGGACCATAGATCGCGGTCGCAAGCCCGTGCACGATCCTCAGTGCAAACAGGTCGGTTGGGTTCTCGACAAACAAATAGAAGGCAGGAACCAGCGTAAACAGCGCGGTCCCCAAGATTAGCCATATCCTTCTGCCACGATAGTCGGACAGCAGCCCGAACAGCGGCTTTAGAAACAAACCCGTTGCCGTCGAAACCGACACGATTGCGCCCAAAAGCAGCGGTGTCGCGCCCAGCCCATGGGCAAAGACCGGCAGCACGGGGGCTTTGCCGATTTGATAGCTTGTCCGGACGACGAAATCAGCAAGAAACAAGGCCAGCAGCGAGGACGTGCCGGTCGCCCTCTGCGCGTTTGCGGAGGCCAGGTCCGCCTTACTCATCTCCATAGCGTCTCAGGTGCGAGACCGAGGTGGGCCGGAAAAGCTTGCGCCTTGCAAACAGGAAAGCAAAACCCGCCACCGCAAGCAGGATCGCCACTAACAGAAACAACGCCATGAAAAGCAGGCCAACAAAGGCGCCGACTAGAAACACCGCAACCAGCGCTGCAATGCCCGGCGACACGGCACCAAGAACACCGACGCGAACGCGTGGTCGCACCGGTGTGCTTTGTTCAAACCGCGTAATCTGACGACGATCGGTCAACAGGATTTCCCCGCTTTGATCATGTCGCCCAGCTCTTGCCCGGCCCAGCATTTCAAAGCCGATTTCAGCGTCCGCTTCAGATGGCCGGTCACAAAGATCGACACTTTCTTGTTGTCCGGGTCGTCGGTTTCGATCTCGATCTCGCAGCAGGCAGAATTGTTGCATGTTGGCGTATATTTCACGGTCAGGTCCAGACAGGACCCGGATTTCACCGTCGCCGGGAACGGGTTACTGACGATCTTGAAGTTCAGACATTTCTGATCGCAGCGATCTTTGCGCGGTTCGTACTTGTCGTCACAGTCGTCGCAACCACAGTCGCATCCGCAGCCTTCACCGCAATGCGCCAGTTCCTCGCACTTCGTTGGCGGCTTGAACGCAACTTTGGTGACGTGAAGATCACAATCTCCTGTATTGCAGATCGCAAAGGTGGTCAGGGTGTGAGTGCCGAGCTCGACCCCTCCGAAACATCCCGTTCCGGTGATCGTCAGCTTGCCACTTGGCGCAAATCCCGTCAGATCGATCGATGTCGGGCTTGCCGGATCGTCGCTTACGACAGTAATCGTGGTCGATTTTGCACCAAACGAGGTGGGCTGGAACCGTATCTGCACAGGCACCGCCGCGCCCGGGGCAATCACCAGCGGGAAGATCAGAACCTGCGGCACGATGAATTCGCCCGAACTCGAGGTTATCGAAGAAATCGTCAGCGGGCATTTTCCACTGTTGGACAGGACCAATGGCTTGTCGCTTATATGATCGACACAGACATTGCCAAAATCGCCGTCATCGGCAAAGGACAACACCAGCCTCGGCGGCGGAGCGTTGCCACGAACGTCCATTTGCGCCGGGCTGTCCAGATCATTGCTGCTGACAAGAATGCTTGCCGCGTCGCTGCCAAAGCCCGAAGGTTCATAGCGCAACGGCAAGGTTACACTTGCGCCGGGCGCTACCTTCAGCGGGAAAGACACCGTGTTGGGAACAAAGAACTCTGGCGCTGAGGATCCGATGCCGCTGACCAGCAGCGGACATTGGCCCGAGTTGTTTATGACAAGCCCCTGATCGCGGAACTTGCCAACGCAAACATCGCCAAAGTCGCCATCGTCAGCGATCGACAGTTCGGCGTTCGCGGTTCCACCTGTCCCGCTTGCCAGCAGATCAACCGTTGGTGACTCGGCGTCATTGGACGCGATCCGAATGGTCGCCAGATCATCTGCACCAGGTGCCGAAGGCGTATAAGTCAGGGTGAAATCGACCTCACCGCCCGGAGCAATCGACAATGGCGTTGAAGGAAACGCTTCGACACTAAATGCTGTAGAGCCGAGGATGCGCTGCACGCTTTTGATGATCAAATCGGCCGTGCCGACATTGAAAACCTGCAACGTCAGCGAGACCGGACCTTCGCAGACCGTGCCGAATTCAAACCGGTCTTGCAGATTCACGGCAATCACCGGGCCTTGCGGCTTGGCAAATTCAAAGACACCACGCCCGTAGGTCGCCGCCCGCAAAACGTTCGAGCCGCGTCCAATCACGATGTCCGTCACCGGCGCATTCGGGAAATGCAGATCGTCCATCACATACCAGGTGTTACCCCGGTCTACAGACCGCAAAACCCCCAGATCGCACCCTGCATAAAGGGTCGAGGGTGTCTCATCCCCATCCAATGCAATCGCGCCGAAAGGCACGTTCACAGCCGGCGAGATATCGGCCCATTGGGTGCCGCCAATCGTTGTTCGGAACACATGCCCCGGTGAAGCCGCTGATGCGAACCCGCCCAGCACGCAAAAGATCGCCGTTTCATCATTTGGGTCAAAAGCCGAGCGTGTGACGTTCCGGCCTGGCAAGTTTCGCGTAATATTCGCGAAGGTCACGCCGTTTGGCAATCCAACCGTTGCTGCCAGCGCATTGGTCGACACAAAGACCTGCCCTCCCGCCGAGATGACAACATTGTTGCCATTTGTTGGCGAGACGGCGATGCGCGGCGTAATGAATCCAGACGCAATCGGGAAGATTGTGCGCCAGGTCGTCCCGCCATCAAGGCTTTGCCAGATGTTGGCGTTGCTCGCCACGTAAAAGACGCCGTCATTGCCTGGATCAGCGGCAAGGCTTGCCAGATAGAACGCGTCTTCGGCGCTGCCTGCGGCCCAGGGTGTCACGTCACCCGTGCTGCCACCGTCATCAGTGGACCGAACAACACGCGTTGCGGGATTGCTGCTGTTACGGGTCAGCAGCAACCGGTCTGCGGTCAGCCCGTCATAGACGATGTCCCAACCGTCCGCACCGCCGATAGATGTCCAACCCAGAGGCCCATTCGTGCGCTTGTGACCGTTATCCTGGAACCCCGCGACGGTCACATCCCCGGCAGCTCCGGGCTTGATGTCCATGTTGTAGATCAGCGTCGTCTGGAACCCGCCCGAGTTTAACGCTGTCCAAGTCCCGCCATCGTCCGTAGACCGAAAAATACCGCCATCATTGCCACAATAAATCGTCGTCGTGGCCGGTGCCGGTGGCTGAAAGAACCCCCAGGCATGTGTGTCAGCATGAAGGCCGTTGGAGATGTTGGTGAAATTCGTGCCGGAATCATCCGAGCGCACTTGATTTTGGGTTCCCCAGAACAGGATGTCATTTGCCCCGTCACCGGGTGAGGCCGGATCGATCGCGAGCGTCATGCAATACCCGGCAAAGGTCGTGGCTGCCGCTGCGCCGCCTGCGGCCTGCTGGGTCCATGTCGCGCCCTGATCGGTACTCATGAACAGGCCGATCGGGTCCGGGGTCGAACCCCTATTGGCATGTGCGATGACCGCATAAATCACCTGAATGCCGCCCGCTGCCGGTGGCGATGTTGCAGGTGCCAGACGCGCAAGCACCTGACCCATTACAACCCCGCCGCCCAGAACAGCAGCGACGGCAGGTGTGGCAGTCGTCATTACGGGGGCCCAATTCGCACCGCCGTCAGTGGACTGCGAAACGCCCTGCCCGCTCATCCCTGCGTAAAGAATACGCGCACCGGCTGGCGAGGTTGTATCAAGCTCCAGTGACCGCGCATCCAAACCGGCAGTACCGGTGCCACGGACCCAATTCTGGCCGGCGTCGTTCGAGACCCAAACGCCAGTGCTTGTCGCCGCATAGACGATCTGAGAGTTCGCCGGATCCACGATTATGGAATTGACATTACGGTTCGCAAAGTCGTCCGCGTTTCCGTCATTGCCCACGGGATAACCCGAGCCCAGCAATATCCAACTGGATCCGCCATCCAAAGACTTGAAGATTCCGACCCGTTGCTGAACCGAAACCGCACCTCGTGTACTGGTTCCAACGTATAAAACATCGGTGTCACCAGGATCGATCGCAATGCAATTGGGCTCGCCTATTGCAAGACAAAGCTCTTCGTCGAATAGCGCCAGCCAATTTGCGCCTCCGTCGCCGGTTTTCCAGACGCCACCGTCCGCAGTACCGATATATACAATATCCGGATCGCTGGGATGGGTCGCGATGGATGTGACAAGACCGTTGTCTTCGCGGCCGCCTGTAATCGGGCTGGGTCCGATGGGTTTCCAAACTGTTCCGGGGATCATTTTTCACCTCCCGTATCGCTGTCAGATTCGTCGGTCGGTGCGGGAGGTATAAAGGCCGGCTTCCCGCGGATCGCACCGGGGAGTTTCTGAAACTGTTCAACAGCCCGCGCATAAGCTTGAGACGAGGGGTCCTCACCGCCTTCCAGCCGGTGCTTCAAGAATGCCTCATGAACGTCCAGATTTTCGGGGCCTTCACCCAGCGGTTCTTCGCCACCCCCGCCGCCATATCCGCCGCCGCTACCGCCGCCGGATCCGCCAGAGCCCTTTTTCATGGGTTTACGTGGTTTTGCCTTCGTCGTCTTTTCTTTCGCCATGGTCGGACGCTCCTCGGATGGTGAGGGTCCCGGTTCCAATCGGCAGATGATCTAACGGCCTGGCCTTCGGGTCAGGCTTGCAAGACTGGTACAAAAACAACCTGAGTACGCCCTTGTACGAGGGCGCATTTGACAGACTCTGCCATTCACAGACTTGAGCTTTCGGAACTGGGTACAGACTCAATAAATTAAGTTAAATATTGGGGCGAAGTGTACCAGTTCGCCCTGATTCCGTCAAACGCATGGCTTTCCGGTAGCGCTGCAGGGGTCGTTTGAGCAAATCGTAGGGCGAATTAGTATTCAAAGATACCGACGGCACAATTTGAAGAACCAACCCTGACGCCCTCTGCTCCAATTTTGGGAAACGCTGCGATACGCCTTCTATTCGTGCGGTTGCGACCAAGCTAAGCACCAAAAATCCCTCTTGCACATCCAACGCCTCAGGTATAGATGACCCGCCACGGTCGGAGTGTAGCTCAGCCTGGTAGAGCACTGTCTTCGGGAGGCAGGGGTCGGAGGTTCGAATCCTCTCACTCCGACCAATGAAATCAATATCTTAGTTTGATTTGAAGCCTTTCAAAAAATCCCGAATTTCTGTTGCGCGTAGCGAAAGCCCGCTATTGGCAACCCAAATCCTAACCGCTTCCGAAGTCGAGAGTGCCGGGCGAGTTCGGTCTGTGTTTCTACTGTGTCAACCCGAGAATACCCGTGTCTCTTTCTCCGACTCGACTCCGTAAAGGCAGAGACTTATAAAGAACAAATCAGGAACATTTGGTGTCTGGCATGTTCGATGGGATACAGCGTCGCGTCGTTTCCTTGTGGTTTCCCCGTCTCGCCAGTGACCGGGTTCTGCGGCGATGCCCGGTGGATGGGCCGTTTGCGCTGACGCTGAACCAGAAAAATGCCAATCGCCTTTATTGCCTCAATACCGACGCGCTGCAGCAGGGTCTGCATCACGGCATGTCTTATGCGGATGCCCGCGCCTTTTGTCCAAACCTGCAAAGCCGTGTGGCAGAGCCGGAACTGGACCAGCGGTTCCTGCACCTTCTGTGCCGATGGGCCACCCGCTATTGCCCCTGGGTCGGGCTGGAAGGAGAAGACGGGTTGGTGATGGACATTACCGGGTCGGCGCATCTTTTTGGCGGGGAAGAGGCGATGCTGGCGGATATGCGCAGCCGTCTGATGCGCGCCGGGCTATCGGTTCAGATTGGTCTGGCGGATACGCGCGGGGCGGCCTGGGCCTTGGCGCATTATGATGAGAGGATTGCCCCAAGCGGCAAGATGCTGGCCACGTTAAGCGCCTTGCCTGCCGCCGCTTTGCGCATTGACGAACAGATGTCGATCGCGTTGCAACGGCTTGGGCTGCGCAGCATTGGCGATCTGGCACAAGCTGCGCGCGGGCCACTGAACCGCCGCTTTGGACCCGTGCTGTTGCGGCGGCTGGATCAGGCTCTGGGCGCGCAGCCGGAAGAGATTTCTCCGCACCGCGCCCCGCCGCATTATGCGGTGCGGATGACCTTGCCCGACCCGATCGGCCTGCTATCGGACGTAATGGCAGGGACCGAGCGGTTGCTGATCCAACTCTGCGCAAAACTGAAAGCACAGGACATGGGTGCGCGACGTCTCTGTCTGTCTCTGCGCCGGGTCGATCAGGATCAGCAACAGGTCGAGCTGCGTCTGGCCCGTCCGTTGCGCGACCCCCACCGCATTCTACCACTCTTTGAACGCGGATTGGCCGAGATCGATGCGGGCTTTGGCATTGACATGCTGAGGCTTGAGGCCACCCAGGTGGAAGCCCTGCCCGTGCAACAGATCAGCCATGTCTCGGATGGCGGCAAAGACAAGCTGGACGATCTGATCTCGCGGCTGGGCACACGGATTGGCCTGGAAAACATCCAACGGTTTCTGCCCGCCGACAGCCATATTCCCGAGCGTAGTTTTATAATTGCGCCTGCGGCCTATTCAGAACCTGCCAGCAGTTGGGCCTGCGTCCAGTCGCGTCCGATTTGCCTCTTTCCCGCCGAACCGGTGTCGGGACAAGGGGCCCGCCCACCAAGACATTTTCGCTGGCGGCGCATGCCGCTGACCACCACCCGCGCCACAGGCCCCGAACGCATTGCCCCTGAATGGTGGCTGGATGACGAGAACTGGCGCTCGGGTCTTCGCGATTACTGGCGCGTGGAAACCACGCAAGGGCGGCGTTTATGGTTGTTTTACACACCGCAAAACCCGGGCTGGTTCGTGCAGGGGGAATTCGCATGACCGACGTCAACCATCCCCATCGCCTGGCCGAGGCCGCTCGGCGTGATGTGCTGGACAGTCGCGCGCAGCGGCAAAGCTATGCCGAATTATGCGTCACCACGAACTTCACCTTTCTGACCGGCGCCTCTCATCCCGAAGAGCTGGTGGTGCGCGCCGCAGAATTGGGCCTGTCCGCGCTGGCAATTACCGATCGGAACTCGCTGGCGGGGGTCGTGCGCGCCTGGAGCGCCTTGAAGCAGCTCAAACAGGACACACAGGACACCCTGCAAATCCGCTCTCACCAACGGGTGGACTCATCCTCTCGACAAGAGGTTGGAAACAGCGCCCCGATTGACAGGCCGCCCCTAACAAAGTTTCCAAAGCTTATCGTGGGGTGCCGATTGGTGTTGCAGGACAGCACGGTTGAATGGGTTGCACTGCCGCATGACCGGGCTGCCTATCAACGGCTGACGCGCCTGCTGACCGTCGGCAAGCGACGCGCAGAAAAAGGGCAATGCATTCTATACCCCAAGGATATGATTTCGGCCTGCAAAGGCATGAGCTTGATCGCCTTGCCTCAGGCGGGGCTGGACGAAGCGATCCGGGACATTCGATTACTCGCACGCCATTTCCCCAATCACGTCTTTCTGGGGACGGCCCCGCGCTATGACGGCGGTGATCAAGCCTATTTGGCGGCCTGCGCCCGGGCCGCGCAACGGGCATCAACCCCGATGGTGGCAGTGGGCGACGTTCTGATGCACCGCGCCAATCGGCGGCAGCTTGCGGATGTGCTGACCTGCATGCGCGAACATATCACCATTGATGAGATCGGCACCCGTGCCCTGCCCAATGGCGAGCGCCGCCTGAAAGCAGGGGCCGATATGGCGCGTGTTTTCCGGGATCATCCGGCCGCGCTGCGGCGCACGTTGGAGATCGCTGACAAATGCAGCTTCGACCTGAGCGAATTGTCCTATGAATACCCGCATGAGGAAACCGATGGCGAAGCGCCCCAAGAACGCCTGGAGCGCCTGGCGAAAGAGGGTTTGAAGCGCCGATACCCTGATGGCCCATCGGAACGGGCGATCCAGCTCATGCACAAAGAGTTGGCGGTCGTCAAAGAGCTTGAGTTCCCGGCCTATTTCCTGACCGTTCATGACATTGTGCAATTTGCCAAATCAAAAGGCATCTTGTGTCAGGGGCGCGGCTCTGCGGCCAATTCCATCCTGTGCTACCTTTTGGGCATCACAGATGTAAGCCCCGATCTGATCGCGATGGTCTTTGAACGGTTTGTGTCCAAATATCGGGGCGAGCCGCCCGATATCGACGTGGATTTCGAACATGAACGCCGCGAAGAGGTGATCCAGTGGATTTATGAGAAATACGGCCGTCACCGTGCCGGGCTCTGCGCGACTGTGATCCATTTCCGCACACGCGCCGCCATTCGCGAGGTGGGCAAAGTCATGGGGCTCAGCCAGGATGTGACCGCAGGGCTGACGGGTCAAATCTGGGGCATGAGCAATGGCGGAGTGGACATGGACCGGATCCGCGAGATGGGCCTTGATCCACAAGACCGCCGCCTGATGCAGACGATCCGGCTGATCGGTGAGATTATCGGCTTTCCCCGCCACCTGTCCCAACATGTTGGTGGTTTTGTCATCACCCGCGGGCGGCTGGACGAACTGGCCCCGATCGAAAACGCGGCGATGGAAGACCGCACCGTGATCTGCTGGGATAAAGATGACATCGATGCGCTGCGCATCCTGAAAGTGGATGTGTTGGGGCTGGGGATGCTCAGCTGTCTTCGGAAATCCTTTGAGTTGATGCAGCAGCACAACAACATCAGCCACAGCATTGCCTCTATCCCGCAACAGGATGAACCCACCTATGACATGCTGTGTCGTGCCGATGCCGTTGGCGTCTTTCAGGTCGAAAGCCGGGCGCAGATGAACTTTCTGCCCCGAATGCGGCCGCGCGAGTTTTATGATCTGGTCATCGAGGTCGCCATTGTCCGCCCCGGCCCCATTCAGGGGGATATGGTGCAGCCCTATATCCGCCGCCGGAACGGGCTGGAAAAGCCCGAGCCCTTTGGCCCGGAACTGGAACAGGTGACCAAGCGCACACTGGGTGTTCCGCTTTTTCAGGAACAGGCGCTGCAGATCGCTGTCGTGGGCGCCGGGTTTTCCGCTGAAGAGGCCGATCATTTACGCCGCTCGCTCGCAACGTTCCGGCGCATGGGCACGATTGGTAAATACCGGGACAAGTTCATCGCAGGCATGTTGAAGAACGGTTATTCTCAGGGCGTGGCCGAACGCTGCTTTGGTCAGATCGAAGGCTTTGCCGATTATGGTTTCCCCGAAAGCCACGCCGCGGCCTTTGCCATGCTGGCCTATGTGTCGGCCTGGCTGAAATGCCACCACCCGGCGATTTTTGCCTGCGCTTTGCTGAATTCCCAGCCGATGGGGTTTTATGCCCCGGCGCAAATTGTGCGTGATGTCCGCGAACACGGCGTGGAAACCCGTCCGATCTGTGTGAACCATTCCGATTGGGACAACACGCTGGAACGCCGCCCCGACGGGGCCTTGGCCCTTCGGCTCGGGTTCCGTCAGATCAAAGGGCTCAAGGAAGAGGACGCAAGGTGGATTGTCGCCGCCCGGGGCAATGGTTACCCCGACCCCGAGGCGCTGTGGCTTCGGGCCGGTGCCCGACCGGATGTGTTGGTGCGGCTTGCCGAAGCGGACACGTTTTCCGACATGGGCCTGACGCGGCGTGATGCGCTTTGGAAAGTCAAAGCCATTCAAAGCACCAAACCGCTGCCCTTGTTTGATGACCCCATCGATGGCGAAATTATCAATGAGCCAGATGTTCTGCTGCCCAATATGCAATTGGGCGAAGAGGTCGTGGAAGACTATGTCTCTACCCGACTGACCCTGCGCGCCCACCCGATGGAGCTTTTGCGCCCCATGATCCCCGGGCTTGTGACGCACGCGTCTTTGCCAGAGATCCCCCTGGGCCGTTACAGTGTCTGTGGCCTTGTCATCACCCGGCAACGCCCGGGCACGGCATCAGGCGTGATCTTCCTGACGCTTGAAGATGAAACCGGCGTCAGCAATGTGGTCGTCTGGCCCAAGGTCTATGAGCGTTTCCGGCGTACCGTCATGGGCGGACGGCTGCTCCGCGTTACAGGTTACCTACAGCGCGAAGGGATTGTCGTGCATCTGATCGCGCAGGATGTGCAGGACCTGTCACATAAACTGTCCGAATTGGGCCACCCGCAACCCGAAGCCCTGACCACCGAAGGTCCCCGGACAGATGATACCCCCAAAAACACCCGCTACCCCGCCCGCGCAATGCACCCTCGCGACCAGGCCAAGCGGCTATTCCCCAGCCGGGACTTTCACTAAAGCGAACGCACAGGGTTGGCTTGGGAAAGGTCCGGCGCAATCCGTATGGTTTCGGCCAGCTTCAGCGGTTGTGTTGCCCATCCGTTTGCAATGAGGGCCGCAGGAACGCTTGTCGCCGCCGCCAGTGCGTGCGGCAATGGAATACCCGCCTCAGCTGTCAGCACGCGAACAGCCGTGGTGAGATCCAGGTCGGCGCCAGCCAGAGTGCCGTCCTCTAGATTCAACCTGCCGTCCTTGCGGCGGATGACGCGACCTTCCAGCGTGAACTCTGACAGCGACGTGCCCGCCACCGCCATTGCGTCACTGACCAGGAACAACTTCCCGGGACCGCGTTTGGCATCCCACGCGGCACGCAGCGTTGCCGGATGTACGTGAACGGCATCGGCGATCAATCCCGCCGACATCTCACCGCAGGCCAGCGCAGCGCCGACTAAACCGGGCTCTCGGCTGCCAAGTTGGCTCATGGCATTGAACAGATGCGTGGCGCAGCGGGCACCGGCACCAACATAGTCCATGCAGGTTTCAAATGGTGCATCTGTGTGGCCCAATGAGACAATCGCACCGGCCTGCGTCAGAGCCTCAACCTGCGCCAGCGTCGTGCTCTCGGGCGCCAGTGTGACCATAAGGACCGGCAGGCGCGCCGCAGCCTCGATCATCGCATCCAGATCGGCCTGTTGCATCGGGCGGATCAAGGCGGCGGCGTGCGCACCCTTGCGCCGCTCGGACAGGTGCGGTCCTTCCAGATGCAGCCCTGCAACGCCGGGGACATTCTGATCAACGGCCGTGATGGCGGCGGCAATGGCGGCCCGCGTTTTCTCGGGTGTGTCCGTTATCAGCGTCGGCAGGATGCGGGTTGCACCTAAATCCCGATGGGCAGCAGCGATCTGCGCCAGCGTTTCGGCAGATGGGTCGTCATTGAACATGACCCCACCACCCCCGTTCACCTGCAGATCGACATAGCCCGGACTGAGAATGTCACCGGCCAGATCTTCGACCCGGTCATCAGCGGCTATCTGGGTGTCTGGGATGACAGCATCCAACAGACCGTTCCTGAAGCGCGCGGCATGACCTTCATGCAATGTGCTGCCATCAAAGATCAGGCCGCCCGCAAATGTCACCTGTGGAATGCTCATACCGTTTCAGTCACTTTTTTCAGGTGGCGCGGGGTGTCGGGGTCAATACCGCGTTGCGCGGCAACATATTCGACCATCCCGTAAAACGAGGCGATTGTCGGTATCGGATCCGTCATCCAGTGAGAGGTTCGAACATGCGGCAGCACCGTCGCCTGCTTTACGCGGCTGGTCGTGGCAAAGACTTCGGCCCCTTTCAAGGCCAACTGATCGGAGACATCGGCCATATTGGCCTCGGCCGCATCGCCCGACGACAGCGCCAGGACCGGGAACCCGTGATCAACGATAGAAACCGGTCCGTGAAGAACCTCGGCCGCTGAATAGCTTTCCGCGTGGATCTGACAGGTTTCCTTGAACTTCAGCGCCGCTTCGTTCGAGATCGCAAAAGACGTGCCACGCCCCAGCGTAAACAACGAGCTTCCGTCAACAGCATTTGCCACGACGCTCCAGTCACAGGCAATGGCCGCTGACAGGCTATCCGGAAGCCCATGGATCGCCCGCAGCAATTGGTCATCGCCCTTCACACGCGCGATCAACCAAAGACCTGTGACCAGTGAGGTCACAAATGTCTTGGTGGCTGCCACGCTCAATTCGGGTCCGGCATGGATCGGCAAAGTCGCGGTCGCCGCTTCGGCAAGGGCCGAGGCGGTGTTGTTGGTGATGGCGACCGAATAGGCCCCGCCTGCGGTCAGCGACTGCGTCAGTTGAACGATGTCAGGGCTTTGGCCCGATTGCGAAACCGATATGCACACCGCACCGTCGCACCGCATATCGACACCGTAGATCGACTTGACCGATGGCCCGACCGACGCCATCGGCAGGCCGAGCAACAACTCGGAGGCATATTTCAGAAAACTACAGGCGTGATCCGAAGATCCCCGTGCCACCGAGATCAGAAATCGCGGATCGCGGGCACGAATTTCATCGGCCGCCTTTGCAATCAGATCCGCGCCTTCCGTCAGCAGACGATCCACGGCGTCGGGTATCTCATTGATTTCCAGCCGCATTTGAGTGGTTTTGTCAGACATTTTCCCAGGCTTTCAAGTTGACAGGCGCAGCTCTGCCACGAAATCGTAGGCATCGCCGTGATAGATCGACCGGGTCAATTCGGCGACCCGACCACTTTCCAGATAAGAGGTCCGTTGGATGCGCAGCCCGGCTGTACCTTCTGCGACATCCAGAAGTTCAGCTTCGGGCGCTTCAAGATTGATGGCCGAGATCTTTTGAATCGCGCGAACCGGCCGAAAACCGGATTGCTCGAGAACCGCATAAAGCGACCCGGTCACTTCGGTCGGGTTCGGCAGGATATCCAGCGGCAGGGCCGCGCGCTCAAGCGCCATCGGCCGCCCCCCTGCTTCGCGCAGACGGTGAATGCGGGCAACCTGTTCATTCGCGGACAAACCCAGCGCCATCATCTCTTCCGGCGACGGCAGGAAAATTCCGCGTTCAAGCCATTTTGAGGTCGTCTCGTACCCGCGCCGCTCCATGTCTTCGGTGAAAGAGGTCAGGTGCGATAGCGACTGTTCGACCCGTGCCACTGGTTCGCGCACAAACGAGCCGGACCCTTGCCGCTGTTCGATCGCCCCCTTGCGCACAAGCTCTTGAATGGCTTTCCGAACGGTCACGCGCGACAGATCTGTCAGTTCAGCGATTTCGCGCTCGGGCGGCAGCGAACTGTTGGGCGGCAGGATTCCCTCTTCGATGCCTTTCTCAAGCCGTTGACGCAGTTGCACGTAACGCGGGCCGGGTGTCTGCCCCAACCACCCCTCGGGCCGCAGGAAATCAGCTACGCTCATGTTCGATCTCCCTTTGGTACGCACGCGCCAATGCCAGAGCGCCCGATAGCGGGTCGCCCAGAGGTTCGACCAGATCGGCCTGCATGGCTTTGGGCAGGTATTCGGCATAGAGCGGCCCGATTCCACCGGTCAGGCAAATCGGCAAGCCCGCGACCCAACCCAATTTGGTCATACGATCTGCCAGATAGCCTGCCCCATCCCGCAGTATTCTTTCGGCCAGCCCATCGCCACGCCTTGCGTGCTTCGTCACGATAGGCGCAAACGCGCCAAATTCACCGGGTGTCATTTTGGCGGCTGCCTGAACGATTTCGCTTGCCCCACCAAACGAAGACAAAATCTCATCCACCAATTTTGACGGCTGGGCCGTCCCATCAACGTTTTCAAGAGACATTGACAACGCTCGCCGACCGACCCATTGCGCCGACGCCTGATCCCCAAGAACTGGCCCCCACCCTCCGGCAAGTCTAACGCCGCCAGATGCTTGCGCCGCAATGAAAGACCCGGTCCCGCAATGCGCCACAAACCCGTCCTGAGGGCCCAAGGCCCCACGCAGCGCTGATGTGCGGTCATCTTCGATTCGAACTTTGTCAAAGGGCAAAGCCGCCGCGAGTCTCTCGGCTAATTCGTTGCCGGTAATACCCGCAAGCCCGAGATACGCCGGAACGCGCGCGAGCTCGTTCAATGAGCGGCCTAGGTGAGATGCCAAAACGCCAAGCCCTCGGCGCAATTCGAGGCAAGCCGCGTCAAAATCGGTAGTCACATTGGCGGCGCCAACTTCGACCCTATGATCTACGCCGCCACCGGAAACAGCGATCCGGCAGCGCGTCCCGCCGCCATCGGCGGCCAAAACGAGTGATTCCATAGATTGGTCCATGGAAATACCTTTATAATACCTTTTCGGAAATTTGAAGTCCTAAATATAACCAAATCACTGAAATTTCCCTTGTTTTTGTTAAGGCAAAATAAATGGTAGACTAATGGTATCTAAAAGGTATGATGCCAGAAGCTTTAGGGGAGAATCAGGTGACCACGCCAGTGACCGAACAATTGCACCAAGACGCACGCGGGCTCGACATCAGGCCGCTGCCCGAGGTCGCTGGTCTTCTGGCGCAGGCGCAAGCCGCAGCTGCCGCAGCCCCTTTGAACGCTGTAACCAACATTTGCGCAGGTGCAAAAGCCATGGCCGATACGATCCGGTCGGGCGGCGCTTTGCGCTATTTGGCTGCGGGATCATCGGGCCTTATGGCAGCGTCCGACGCACTGGAACTTGGGGGAACCTTTTCAATTCCGGCGGACCAGATACGCATCCACCTAGCAGGGGGTCTGCCAACTTCGGCCATGATGCCGGGTGACGTCGAAGATGTTGCCGATGAATTAGAAGAGGAACTGGACGATCTGTCCCCGCGGGACATTCTGATCACTGTGTCGGCCAGTGGAACCACCCCCTATACCATCGCCGCCGCCAAAATTGCCCGCGCGAATGGGACACCCGTCATTGGTATTGCCAATAACCCGAACACGCCGTTGCTTGAACTGGCCGATCACGCCGTTTTGCTACCTACCCCGCCCGAGCTGATCTCGGGCTCGACCCGAATGGGCGCCGGGACCGCACAGAAAATCGCGCTGAATATGCTGTCGACTTTGATGGCACTCGAACTCGGCCATATTCAGGACGGCATGATGATCAACCTGCGCGCCGACAATGACAAATTGCGCGCACGCGCCAATGGCATTGTCTGCCAATTGACCGGTGTTGCACCGGCAATTGCCGACGCCGCGTTGATGGCAGCAGATAGCAACCTCAAGCAAGCAGCCCTTATCGCCGCCGGTGCCAAAACACCGGACGAAGCAAGGGATTTGCTGCGCGACGCAAACGATCACCTGCGCCCGGCCATGGCGCAGCTGAAACACAACAACGAATCCATCAACCTGGGAGAAAACACATGAAACGCAGAGTTTTGAGCTTGGCCTTGATGAGCACCGCGCTCGTCGCAAGCAGCGCTTACGCCGAAGACGTCACACTGACGATTGAAAGCTGGCGAAACGACGACCTTACCCTATGGCAGGACAAGATCATTCCGGCATTTGAATCCGCTAACCCCGGGATAAAGCTTGTGTTTTCACCGTTTGCCCCCACTGAATACGATGCTGCGCTGAACGCAAAGCTCGAAGCAGGCTCTGCCGGAGACATCATAACTTGCCGCCCATTTGACCGGTCTCTGGGGCTCTATGACGGCGGACATCTGTCGGACCTGTCGGACCTTTCCGCAATGTCCAATTTCTCGGACGTGGCAAAAGCCGCTTGGCAGACCGATGACGGATCGGCCACGTTTTGCGTACCGATGGCGTCGGTGATCCACGGCTTCATCTACAACAAGGACGCATTCAACGAGCTGGGGATTGAGGTGCCAACCACAGAGGCAGAGTTCTTTGCCGCACTCGACAAAATCAAGGAAGACGGCACCTATATCCCGATGGCGATGGGAACCAACGATCAGTGGGAAGCCGCCACGATGGGCTATCAGAACATCGGCCCCACCTACTGGAAGGGCGAGGAAGGACGCATTGCCCTGATCGATGGCTCGCAAAAATTGACCGATGAACAATGGGTTGCGCCATATGCGACACTTGCGAAATGGGGTGACTATCTTGGCGACGGGTACGAAGCGCAGACTTATCCCGACAGCCAGAACCTGTTCACGCTGGGACGCGCAGCTGTCTATCCAGCAGGCAGCTGGGAGATCTCGGGCTTCAACACGCAGGCCGATTTCGAGATGGGCGCTTTCAAACCTCCGGTGCGTAATGCAGGCGATACCTGCTATATCTCGGATCACACGGATATCGGTATCGGCATGAACGCGGCCACAGAAAACCCCGAGGCCGCAAGGACGTTCCTCGCCTGGGTTGCGTCGCCCGAGTTTGCCAATATCTTCGGCAACGCCCTGCCCGGCTTTTTCCCGTTGTCAAACGAGCCGGTTGAGCTGGAAGACCCGCTTGCGAAAGAGTTCGTGAGCTGGCGCAATGATTGCGAAACAACAATCCGCTCGACCTACCAGATCCTGTCTCGAGGTGAACCAAACCTGGAACTGGAAACCTGGAACGCATCGGCCAATGTGGTACGGGGTGCAGAAAGCCCCGAGGATGCCGGCAAGCGGCTGCAAGACGGCCTGATCACCTGGTACGCACCACACCAGTAAAACCCAGGCCACTCACACCGGACGCGGCCAGGTCGCGTCCGGCCCCATTCCTCGGAGATTCCCATGCAAACCCGCCGCATACGCTGGCACATTGCCGTTTTCCTCGCCCCTGCGGTGCTGGTCTACACGGCGGTGATGATCTTCCCCTTGTTCAACACGCTGCGCCTTGCGCTGTTCACCGAGGTTGATCAAACCCGCATCTATGTGGGCTTGCAGAATTTCCGCACGCTGTTCTTTGACCCGATCTGGTCCGACCAATTCTGGAATGCCTTGGGCAACAATTTCTGGTTTTTCCTGATCCACATGCTGGTGCAGAACCCAATCGGGGTCGCGTTGGCCGCGCTTTTGTCCCACCCCAGACTGCGTTTCGCCGCGCTCTATCGGTCAGCAATCTTCATCCCGACCGTCCTGAGCTTTGTGATCGTGGGCTTTGCCTGGAAACTGATCCTGTCGCCATTGTGGGGCATTGCTCCGTCGATGCTGGACGCCATAGGTCTGAAATCGCTGTTTGCACCGTGGTTGGGCAAAGAAGAGTATGCTCTGACAACACTCGCGCTGGTCTCGGTCTGGCAATTTGTCGGCATCCCGATGATGCTGATCTACGCCGCCCTGCTGTCGATCCCCGAAGAGATCCTTGAGGCCGGAGAGATCGATGGCATCACCGGAGCGTCCGCATTCTGGAAGATCAAGCTGCCTTTGATCCTGCCCTCGATCGGCATCATCTCGATCCTAACATTCGTGGGGAATTTCAACGCGTTCGACTTGATCTATGTGTCACAAGGCGCGCTGGCAGGTCCTGATTTCTCGACCGACATACTCGGCACGTTCATGTACCGCACCTTCTTTGGGTTCCAATTGCAACTGGGTGATCCACATATGGGATCGGCCATCGCCGGGGCCATGTTCGCGATCATCCTTGTGGGTGTCTGTATCTACCTCTTCGGCATCCAGACCCGGATGCGCCGGTATCAGCTGTGAGGGTGAACAGATGAACAAAGCACGCCACAACCCGCTGAATACGGCCGCCATGCACGGGGCGCTGATCCTCTACACGCTGATCGCCTTGTTCCCGGTCTTCGTGATCATCATCAACAGCTTCAAAACCCGCCGCGCTATATTCCGCGAACCGCTTGCTCTGCCTGACGCGGAAAGCTTCTCTTTGGTCGGTTACCAAACGGTGATGAAGCAAGGGGACTTCTTCCTCTATTTCCAGAACTCGCTGATCGTCACTGTCGTATCACTCGCCTTCATTCTGCTGTTCGGTGCCATGGCGGCCTTTGCGCTTAGTGAATACCGGTTCAAGGGCAACATGCTGATGGGCCTGTATCTGGCGCTTGGCATCATGATCCCGATCCGCATCGGCACTGTCGCCATTCTCGAGCTGATGGTGGCGACCGGCCTGGTGAATTCGCTGTGGGCTTTGATCCTCGTCTATACCGCCCAAGGGTTACCGCTTGCGGTATTCATCCTGTCCGAATTCATGCGTCAGGTGTCGGACGATCTGAAAAACGCAGGCCGCGTGGACGGCTTGTCGGAATACACAATCTTCTTCCGTCTGGTACTGCCCCTTGTCCGCCCCGCAATGGCGACAGTGGCCGTATTCAACATGATCCCGATCTGGAATGACCTTTGGTTCCCGTTGATCCTGGCACCCTCGGAAGAAACCAAAACCCTGACACTGGGCAGCCAGGTTTTCATCGGCCAGTTTGTGACCGACTGGAACGCAGTTCTATCGGCGCTCAGCATGGCCATCCTGCCGGTGCTGGTGCTCTATGTCATCTTCTCGCGCCAGCTGATCCGCGGCCTCACTTCAGGAGCTGTCAAATGACCAAAGTTCTGATCGCTGGCCTTGGCAATATGGGCTTGAGCCACGCATTGGCCCATCACAACCACCCGGACGCGCAGATCGTTGGGTTGGTGAACCGGTCCGGTTGTGTAGATCATTCCGATCTGTCCGACTACCCGGCCTATTCGGATTTCCAAGAAGCGCTGGCCGATACCAGCCCCGATCTGGTGGTGGTCGCGACCTATTCCGACAGCCATGCCGACTTCGCCTGCGCGGCGATGGAGGCCGGGGCGCATGTCTTTGTTGAAAAGCCGCTGGCGACGACTGTGGCTGATGCCAAACGCGTTGTTGCGAAAGCCGTTGAGACCAACCGCAAGCTGGCGATTGGCTATATCCTGCGCCACCATCCTTCGTGGATGCGCCTGATCAAGGAAGCGAGCGATCTGGGCGGGCCTTACGTGTTCCGCCTGAACCTCAACCAGCAAAGCAGCGGGGCCGAGTGGGAGACACACAAGGCATTGATGCAGACCACTTCGCCGATTGTCGATTGCGGCGTGCATTATGTCGATGTGATGTGCCAGATCACCGACTCTGACCCTGTGCGCGTGCACGGCATGGGCCTGCGCCTAAGCGATGAGATCGCCGAAGACATGTACAATTATGGCCAGTTTCAGGTGATCTTCCAGGACGGCTCGGTCGGCTGGTATGAGGCTGGTTGGGGGCCGATGATGTCGGAAACCGCGTTCTTCGTGAAAGACATCGTGTCGCCCAACGGGTCGGTCTCGATCACCGATGGCAACAAGGGCGCGTCAGCCGATATCGATGGCCACACCAAGGTCGGTGGCCTTCTGGTCCACCGGCCCGAGGGTGACCAGACCATCGATATGCCTGATGAGCCCGGCCACCAGGAACTCTGTGATGCCGAACAAGCCTATATGTTGCGCGCTATCGCCGAAGACATCGACCTGACCAGCCACATGAACGACGCCGTGCAATCGCTGGCCATCTGCCTGGCCGCCGACGAAAGCATCCGCACCGGCCAACCCATTTCGCTGAAAGAGGCAAACGCATGACCGCCCTGACGCTTACGAACGTGAACAAGTCCTTTGGCAACGTCCATGTGCTGAAGGATATCAATATCGAAGTGGACGACGGAGAGTTTGTCGTCTTCGTGGGCCCGTCGGGCTGCGGCAAGTCCACCCTTCTGCGGGTAATTGCCGGGCTTGAAGATGTCTCGTCCGGTGAGGTCCGCATTGGTGGTGACATCGTGAACCTGACACCTCCGTCGAAACGGGGTATTGCCATGGTGTTCCAGAGCTATGCGCTTTACCCCCATTTGAACGTACGCAAAAACATGTCGCTGGCGCTGAAACAGGAAGGTCAGAGCAAGCAGATCATCGAAGAACGCGTCGCCAAGGCCAGCAAAATGCTGAACCTTGAGCCTTATATCGACCGCTACCCGTCCGAATTGTCCGGCGGTCAACGCCAGCGAGTCGCCATCGGCCGCGCCATTGTGCGCGAGCCCAAGCTGTTCCTGTTTGATGAGCCGCTCTCAAATCTGGATGCTGCCCTCCGCATGAACACGCGACTGGAGATCGCCAACTTGCATCAGCAGCTAGACGCCTCGATGATCTACGTCACCCACGACCAGACCGAAGCGATGACGCTTGCAGATAAGATCGTCGTCCTGCGCGACGGTCGCGTCGAGCAGGTCGGCAGCCCTATGGAGCTGTACAACAACCCGGCCAACCAGTTCGTGGCCGGTTTTCTGGGAGCGCCCTCGATGAACTTCTTTCCCGCCAGTCTGGTTGGCGAAAGTGCAGATGTCACAACCGGTATTCGCCCCGAGGATCTGTTTCTGGCGGATGACGGCCCCCTTGCCGCCCAGGTCACCCATGTCGAGCATCTGGGCGGAGACACAAACGTGATTGCGTCAATGCAGGAGCACCAAATCACCGCACGTCTGTTCGGCCAGCATGAAGTCAGCGCAGGTCAACCGATCCACTTTGGTTACCCGCCCGAGCGCACCTATCGGTTTGGCCCCAGCGGCGAACGCATCGTTTGAGGGCGCGCCTAGCCCAATAGGGCCTCGATCCTGGCAAGCGTCGCGGTGTTCACGGCAACGCCGTCTTTGCGCGCGGCCAGACGTTTCGCCCGGCGTCCGTCCCCAGGCAAATGCGCACCGTCCTGAAAGCGGATCGCCTCAACCAGGCCAGCGACACCTTTTTCGAACTGTCCGTTGGCCGTCGCGCCCGGATCGATTGCGATGAAGAACTGGCCGGTTTTCGGTGGACCCCCGGCAGTTCCCGAGAATGGCGAAGCATTGATGCCCAGAGTCGCGCCTGTAAGCGCTGCGGCAAACAACTCGACCGTTAGAGCGATGCCCACGCCCTTGTAACCACCCGAAGGTGCCATAGACCCTTTCAGTCCAACCTCGGGATCGGTGGTCGGGTTGCCATCGGAATCCAGCGCCCAGCCCACCGGGATCGGTTTACCTTCGCGCGCATGTTTCATCACTTCGCTTTTTGCGATGGTGCTGGCGCTCTGATCGATCAACAGGGCGGGTTGGCCATCGGTCCCAGGGACTGCGATCGAGAATGGATTGGTCCCCACAACAGGCTTTGACCCACCCGAGGGCGCAATCGAAGCAGGTGCGTTGGTGAAGCCCAACGCAACCAGTCCGGCCTGCGCAAGCCGGTAGGTGTGATAGCCCAAAACCCCGCAATTATAGCTGTTCCTGATGGCAAGTACCGCAACGCCCTGCTCGCGCGCAGCCGGGATCAGCGTTTCGAACCCCAGATCAATGGCGGAATGGGCAAAACCGGTCGCCGCATCAACCGTAATGACCCCCGGTTTGGGACGAGACAGCACCGGCTTCGCCTGGCCATCAACTTTACCGCATTGCACATGCTCGGCATAGATCGGGATGTAGGCCAGACCGTGGCTGGCGACGCCGTCTGCCTCGGTCGCCGCAGTCGCTTCTGCCAGCGGGCGGGCGTTGTCCTCGGAGGTGCCCGCCGCGACCAGCGCGCGGAAAGACAGGTCTTCGATTTCAGCAAGGGTGAGGGTTCGTGTGTCAGTCACTTGGATGTCTCTTCAATCGTTATCGGAAAGCCCGGCCCCTGCGCCCAGCAGACGGGATTCCTCGGTTGCGGGAGCGTAGGTGCGGTGGGCGAAATGGTTCAGCACGGCCCAATCATCCTCTGCGGGATGCGCTCGGGATTGCCGTTTACGGTGGACTTCAGGGGCAGTACCGCGCGAAACGACAACCCTGCGTGCGATGTCGGGCAAATCATCGGGCGAGGCGAGACGTTCACCATCTGTGACCACCTCTAGACCGTCGAGATCCATCGCCACCGCGCACTCCAGCACACGGGCTGTGTTCGCGGCAAAAGGTAACAGCAAAGCTGGCGATACCACGGACTGCATCTCGATCGGACCTTCAGCAAGCAAAAGCGCATAGTCCGACAGCAGCGGCCCAGCGGACAAGGGGCACAGATCACCGTCACCCAGCCAGAGGCCATCAACCTGCTGCGGACGATGTGCGGCAAGGTTTGATGCCAAACCAAGCGACAGCAAGCGAGCCAGGGCACCAGCCCCGTCCATCCCCTCGGCGCATAGCCAACGGGTCGCTTTTGACGCCTCTTCCGCCTGACCCCAACTATAGCCCGCGCCGCGGGTGGCCCGTTTGGCGGTCGCCTCCATTTCGTTCAGTGAAAGATTCATTCCGGCACCTGCGGATAGACCCAAAGATCTGCATTATCGCCAGTCAATTCCTCGGGGTACGGCGCACCGGCATACATACAGATACGCACCCAGCGATCTGAACGGGGATCAAAATGTGTGGCACCAAAGAACGATAGCTTTGCCCGCAGCATATCAATCGGCGCCACCGAAGAGCTGATCGTGTTGTCGCAAATTTCGCCATAAGGCGCGATGCCGTTCATCTGAATGCGCCGGATCGTGTGGCGATGTTCGGGGTGACGCAGCAGAAACTCGGCAACCGGTTTGGCATTGTCCCATTCGCCAAGCGCGGCATAGGCCGCCGCCGCATCGCGGGCCGGGGCCAGCGGTTGTTCATAATCGGAAATCGGCTCTTCAAACCGTTCGCCTAATCGGGGTTCCAGCTTTTCCTCGGACACATACCAGGCCCGGGCGCAGTTTTCAGCAGCCGCCCAATCCAATTCCAACGCCCACCCGAACACCTTACGAATAAGGTCGCGCACGTCACCGATCTGCATCCGACCGTCGATCACAAACGCCTTGGGGTTGCTGTCGGCCATGTTGGCGGCAAGCCCGTCTACAAGATCCGCGTAAGGTTCCAGAGCCAACGAGGCCAGAAGTTCCTGCCCTTCTTCGCTGAGCGCGCTTTCCGACCAGCTCAGCATTCGGTTCCAAGGGTGATCGCTGACAAGGTTGTCCTCGGCAAGAAAGCCCGAGATCGCTTGCACATCCGTCTTCAGATTTGCCAGTTTCTCGACCTGAATCGGATGTTCCGACCGCCACCAAGAGATCGAAAGCCGACTGCGTTCAAAGATTTGACGGAAGGTCTCCGCTTCGGCCACTGTTGCGGTCTCCAAGGATCGGACGCGCGCGATGGCTTCCTCTCTCGCCA
Source organism: Ruegeria sp. CH11 (assembly GCF_056537105.1). Taxonomy (NCBI): domain Bacteria; kingdom Pseudomonadati; phylum Pseudomonadota; class Alphaproteobacteria; order Rhodobacterales; family Roseobacteraceae; genus Ruegeria; species Ruegeria sp. CH11. Next base: position 94,574 of record NZ_JBQFQX010000005.1, on the reverse strand, counting down.
TGATCCAGTTGTTGAACAGGACTGGGTGGTTGATGATGAACGGTGCCATGCCGAGGCCGGTGGAATTGCCAATGCCCAACCACTGGGCGATGCCTGAATCTAGTTTGGCGGTCTTCTCGCCGCCCTTGGCGTTTGCCATGTGCTGCACCAGATCCCGAACAAAGGCGCGGGTCAGAAACACGGACAACATCTCGGCCTGAAACGGTGCGCTTGTTTCCGGACGTCCGGCGATTTTCTCGCGATCTGCTGCGCCAAATTTGCCTGATCCATACACGGCGGTCGTGCGCATCAGGTAGCCGACCTGGTAGATCTGCTCCAAATCCGGCTGCGTCCCATTGGCAAGGGCATCAACCACATGGGCCCACAACCGGACCGAGCGGTTGGCCCGCGACAATGACAACTCGCTTTCACTGACACGCCCAGCCTCTTGTAACGGTACGTTTTGCGCCAAACGGTCGATATCGGCTTTGGTCGGGATACCGTCAAACAAGGCAAATGTCGCGTCCCAGGCATCGGCGATGACCCGGTCCGAACGTTTCTCGGGCGGCAGGTCATGCGCGAAAGCAACCAGTGAATATGCCCGTTCCGGTCCGTGGGCGGTGTAGACAGCACGCCCGACGCCGTTGTCGTCGATGTCAAACACCGGACGCGAGAACGACCAATTCTCCCGTGCCATACGGCGCGTCAATTGCCGCATGAAACTCAATCGGCATTGATGCAGCGACCCCAATCGCGACAGGCGCATGACGGTCGCAGGATCCCGTGTCCCGAATTGTGTCTGCGCCGTTTCCATGCTGTTACCCCCGAGAGACAAAGTTTTCGGCGAAGAACCGATACCAGTTTCCACCCATGATCCCGGCCACTTCGTCGTCATTCAGACCGGTTGCGCGCAACCCTTTTTCAATATTCCCAAAGTCCCGATTGTCACTGAACCACGCCGGCATCGGCGGGAAACCGGGATTGCTGGCCGACCCCTCACCATAGTCGATTTGTTTGCTCCACCGGCCGACGCGCATCCATTCGACCACGCTGTCGGGCTGATCCTGGCACAGGTCCGTGCCGATCCCGAGATGTTCGGCGCCATATTTTTCAGCGGTCCGTGCGATCATCTCGCAAAAACTCTCCAACGTGCAGTCAGACTTGTCCTTCAGGTGATGAGGATAGACCGAAAATCCCAACATCCCACCATTTCCGGTGACCGCGCGGATCACCGTTTCACGCTTGTTGCGCAGCGCGGGCGACCACTCATGCGGGTTCGCGTGGGTGATGGCAATGGGGCGCTCGGACAGTTCTGCCGCTTCAATCGTGGACCGATCTGCCGAGTGGCTCATGTCGACCACAAGGCCAACGCGGTTCATCTCTTTGACAACCTGACGGCCCATTCGCGTCAGGCCGGTATCTTCGGCCTCGTAGCAACCTGTCGCCAGCAAGGACTGATTGTTATAGGTCAGCTGCATGAACCGCGCGCCCAGCGTGTGCACGATTTCGACCAAGCCAATATCATCTTCGATGGGTGACGGATTCTGAAACCCAAAGAAAATTGCCGTGCGACCGGTTTCCCGTGCCTCGTCGATATCGCTGGCCCACAGGCCCTTCATGATTAGATCCGGGTATTGTTCGAACCACCTGTTCCATTGTTCAAAGTTCAGAACCGTTTCCCGGAAATTCTCATGATAGGCGATGGTGACATGAACCGCATCCACGCCACCTTCGCGCAACTGTCGAAAAATCTTTTCCGACCAATTGGCGTATTGCAGGCCGTCGATCCGCATCACACCGGCGTTCCGGAGCTGATATATGCGGTTTTGACCGTGGTGTAGAACTCGGCCGCTGCCTTGCCCTGCTCACGCGGGCCGTACGAGCTGTCGCCGCGTCCGCCAAAGGGCACGTGATAGTCGGTGCCTGCGGTTGGCAGGTTCACGGTGACAACCCCTGTACGCGCGTTCCGACGGAAATGCGTGGCACGCGCCAGGCTTTGTGTGACAATGCCCGAAGTCAGACCGAAATTGGTATCGTTCACCGTCGCCAGCGCCTCGTCATAGCTGTCAACTTTGATGACCGAGGTCAGCGGGGCAAACATCTCTTCCCGGTTGATGCGCATGTCGTTGGTTGTATTCAGGAACACGCCGGGGCTCATGTAATAGCCATCGTGGGGCATATCCAAACGCTGCCCACCGTAAGCCAGTTCGGCACCTTCGGACTTACCCAGATCGACATAGGCCAGGTTCTCGGTCAACTGCTGCTGGCTAACAACCGGACCCATCTGGGTGCCATCCTCTAGCGCATGGCCAACTTTCATCGCCTGCGCACCTGTCACCAGCTTTTCAACGAACGCGTCGTGAATCGCCGAATGAACGATCAGGCGCGATGAGGCGGTACATTTCTGACCGGTGCCCCCAAAGGCCCCACCCAACGCCAGAGACACCGCCAGATCGAGATCGGCGTCATCCATTACGGCCAATGCGTTTTTCGACCCCATTTCCATTTGAACCTTGGTTAGGTTCTGGATTGCAGCGGCTGCAATACCCTTGCCGACCGGCACCGAGCCGGTGAATGAAATGGCATTGACCTTGGGGCTTTCCACCAGCCGTTGCCCAATGGACCGGCCCGAACCCATGACAAGGCTGAACAGACCTTTGGGAATATCCTGACGGTTGATGATCTCGGTCAGTGCGACAGCGGAAGCAGGCGTGATATTTGCGGGTTTCCAGACCACTGCGTTGCCGTAGCACAGCGCCGGTGCAATCTTCCACGATGCGGTGGCGGTCGGGAAGTTCCAGGGGCTGATGATCGCAACCACACCGACGGCCTCGCGCCGGACGTCGATCTCGATATCGGGGCGCACGGAATCCGCGTTCTCGCCAATCTGACGCAAACACTCGGCGGCGTAATAGGTGAAAAACTGACCGGCGCGGAAAACCTCGCCCTTGCCTTCTGCAAGCGGCTTGCCCTCTTCCCGGCTGAGAAGTGTGCCCAGCTCTTCGGCCCGGGCCATCAGTTCGTTGCCGATGTTCATCAGCACGGCCTGCTTGCGCTCGAGCCCATAGGCTGCCCACTCGGCCTGCGCGATGCGCGCCTGATCCAAAGTCGCCTCAAGCTGATCTGCGCTGGCCTGCGCGTAGAGCCCTATCACGTCGCTCAGATCTGAAGGGTTGCGGTTTTCAATCTCGCTTTCGCCAGTCAGCCATTCGCCGGCGATCAGGTTCAGGTTGTTCACGGTAAGCCCCAGGTCAAAAAATGGTTGGGAGCAGAATGGACTTTGCGACCCACATCAGTCAAACTCAAACAACTTAAAGAAACTTCAGGAAATTTGAATTATGGCCATCAAGATCGAAATGCTGCGCAGTTTCTGTACCGTCGCTCAGACCGGCAATCTTGCCGAGGCGGCCGATCGTCTGGGACGCACCCAATCTGCGGTCTCCATGACTCTCAAACAATTGGAAAGCCATCTTGGCAAGAAACTTTTCGATGGGGAACGAAAGAACCACCTGTCCGCTTTGGGAGAGCAGGTGTTCGAGATGTCACTGAAACAGATACGCCAGTTCGATCAGACGGTGCAATCCATCGAAGCGGCGGCCGATGCGGCGCATGGCTTGATGCGCATAGTGTCGGTCCCCTCAGTCGCCGCGTTGGTGTTTCCTTCGGTCCTCGAATACATGACCAAGCGATTTCCCGGGCTGAAGGTCGAGCTGCGCGACACAGATACGCAACAGGTGCTGGACTCGCTGGCCGAAGGCAAAGCCGACATTGGAATTGCCTCGGGTCTTCATCCACTAAAGGGCATCAAAGCCATTCCCTTGTTCGAAGACCAATTCGGGCTTGTATGCGCGTCCGACCATCCGCTTGTTACAAACCCGAACCCTCCGAGCATCAAGGACGTGATGGCCGCATCATTTGTACGGAATGCCCTGTGCGACCTGATCCAGACGCCAAAATTTGTGGACGCGATCAAAGGTACCGAGGTGACCATCCACAATACGCATTCGCTTATCACCATGGTCAGAACGGGCAAGTGGGTGACCGTTCTGCCGCAGACCGTTGCGCGATTCATTCCTGAATCCACTGCGTTTCGCGCGCTTTCGGATTTGCCCGATAAACGGCAGGTCTATCTGTACGTGAAAGAGAAACCCCGGTCCGCAGACCTGACCGAAGCATGCAGTTCTTTCATTCTGGACAGCAAGCTGATCTGACGTAGAAGCAATCCGTCGCATCAACAGACGTCGACGCGTCGGAATTCACGCGGCGCGGCGGTCAGACTAACTGCACTGGCGTCAGCCCCGTCCTCTGGCGCTAAAGCGCGGCAGCATAGCCGAAAAGTCGCGACCTTGACCGTCTTCATCTTCAACGAACCGGGCATATAGCTGTTCAGCCAACTGCCCCATCGGCGTGTCCGCATCTGCACTGGTGGCAGCCTGCTGGCTGAGGCGCAAATCCTTGAGCATGAGTTCTGCTGCGAACCCGGGCTGATAGTCGTTGTCCGCAGGGCTTTCCGGCCCGATACCCGGTGCGGGGCAATAGGCGTTCATCGTCCAGCTATAGCCCGACGAGGTCGAGACGACATCAAACATCTTCTGGCGGTCCAGACCCAGCTTGTCCGCCAAAGCAAACGCCTCGCAGGTGCCGATCATGGTGACGCCCAAGATCATGTTGTTGCAGATTTTCGCGGCCTGCCCGGCTCCCGCGTCGCCGCAATGCACGGCTTTCTGACCCATGATCTCGAACAGCGGGGCTGCGGTCGCGAAGGCATCAGCCGTTCCCCCTGCCATGAACGTCAAGGTTCCGGCAGAGGCGCCGCCGATGCCGCCCGACACAGGGGCATCGACAAATTTCAACCCGGCCGCTGTTGCCTGTTCCGCAACAGCACGCGCGCTGTCGACGTCCACTGTCGAACAATCCACCAGCGCCGCCCCTTTGGTCATCGCCGGGATCACCTCGTCACCGACAGCGCGCAGGATCTGGCCGTTGGGCAGCATGGTGATGATGACATCGGCATCGGTGGCGGCCTCGGCCCCCGATCCGGCGAGCGTGACACCTTCGATCGCAACATCCGCCATGTCGTACCCGACAACGTCATGACCTGCTTTGGCCAGATTGGCTGCCATCGGGCCGCCCATGTTGCCCAGTCCGATAAATCCGATCTTCATGTCTTTCCTCCGTCAGATCACAAGGTCACCGCCTCGGCTCGCTGGTATGATCGATCCGATGGTACAGCGCCGGCTTGCGGTATTTCCAGTTCGGTTGAGGGAATTTGTCAATCGCCCATGTGCCGATGTCGTCGGATTTGCACCGGCGACCATCGGCGCGCAGATACCGATCAGCTGAGCAAGGCCAGGTCCCTACCTGTCGTTCCCCTGCGTGTTGGCATCGACTTGGCGTCCCTGCCATCTATCGTCAACGTGAGGTCCTTGTAGAAACCGTCATTTTCGAACCACCAACGATGTGAAAAAACGCGGGACCGCTTGGATTTGGGAACGTCGCGCCGATATTGCTCATCGCAGAAAATGTCCCAATGTCCCTTGGTCATAAGGTCCGGCATTCCGACATGCCCCGCACGGGCGCGACCGCCGTTTATCAGTCCGCCCGACAGGGCCAGAACCTTGTCCTTTCCGCTGTAATAGTTCGTAAACCGTTTGCAGCGTTTCTTCAGGACCAGCCCGCCCCAGGCCCCTTTCTCCAGCCAGGCGGAATCCACGTCTGCCGAGGCGAACATGACTTGATCCGCGCCCCAGCTTCTGCCCGGACCGGCGGAGTCTCCGAAATCAGAAAAGGCGCGAAGCACGACGAGCGCCCCCATGGAATGCGCGATTATATGAACCTTCGGGCGCGGCGACATGGCCAACAGCGGCAGCATCCCGTCCCCGACCAGATGCGGGGCGACTTTTTTGGCGTCCGAGCGATCCTTATCATAGGCATGAACCGACCCGTCACTGGGCCAGTCGAACGCCACCACAGCGCCTTTGTACCCTTTGGCCCTGACGCCTTTTTCGATCTTTGCCAGTCGGTCCAGCATTTCCTTTTGCGAGGTGTTGAACCCGTGGACATAAATCAGAACTTCCTTGTCACCGCCCTGCTGGCGCACCAGTTCGAGCCAATTTGACTTTTTGACAATTCCACCCTTTCGGATACGCCCATCTGAGCTTGTCTGAGTGATGCTGACGTAACGTGTCTTGGCAGCCGGTTTCAGGGTAAATTTCTTCTTGGACGCATTATAGGTTCGGCGCGAAAAAAACAGTGCCATCGGGGAAACTCCTTTCAATCAACTTGGTTAGTCTGTCACGAAACACCCAACAGACAAAGGGAACGGGTTCGACTGACGCAAGACGCTGTTCAATCCATCAATGCCCAGCATAGGCCGACCAGAATCCAAACGCGCCGACGACAATCAGGCTAACGGCCCACACGACGTCGAGGTTGAACCAACTTTTTGAGATGAATGTCAGCCCCAACCAGCAATAGACGACAACGGCGGCGGCGGCGCCTACAAGCGTCATCGCGAATGTATGCACTGCAGCCACGATAAAGGCCGTTGCTATGTCGCTGCTCATCAGGTTTTGCACGGCGGCATGGCCGGTTTCGGCGATGTTGCCCGGCTCCAATATACCGCAAATTCCCAGATAGATCGGAACCAGCATCAACCCTGCCCCGTGCGCCATCGCGGCCAAGAACGACCAGAGCGCAAGCCGTGCGGGATGCACCCGGGTCAGGATCTTTGGATGTTTGCGATTGACCAGCAGGTAGACACCCATTGCAATGACGATCACACCGGCGGCCAGTCGAATTTCGGTTTCGCGCTCAACCAGAATGATCATCAGCGAGAACGGCAGCAGAATGCCGATCATCGCCAGAAAATGACCAAGCGCCAGCATTGCCAGCGCCCGCGTCATGGCCGCCGGCTTGCGCTCCATCAGCGCGGCAGAAACGGCCAGCGGCCAACCCATGCCGGGGTTGATGCCGTGATAGACGCCCGAAAAAATGACGGCCCACCAAAGGGCCGCCAAAGACAATCCGTCCATTACCACTTACACGGAGGAATAGCAGAAACTGTCGGTCGAACAGTCGCCCCCTTCCAGACGGATCTGGTGCGCTCGCGTCCCTTCCGGGAAGCTGACGTAAAAATCCTGGTCCAGCGCGAAACTGCCATCTTCGCCCACATTGGCCATCACCATCTGGCCTCCTTCGTGATGAGGGTAGAACTGATTGTCCCAGGTGGAATACAGCGAGTTGGTCCAGTAGACTCGCTTGCCATCTCGGCTGATCTCGACCATCTGTGGGCCATAGACAAAATCCTGGCCGTTGGGGTGCTTGGTTTCGCGCGCGATGCCGCCCAGCTCCACCTTGCCGTTCAGAACGGGATTGAACGGGTCGGAGACGTCATACTGGTGCATCTCGCCCAGCCCCCAGCAGGCGACATAGAGGTATTTGTCGTCCAGGCTCAGGTCGATATCCGTAACCAGCGGCGGCACGGCGCTGAAGCCCTTGAGCAACTCTGGCAGGTTCTCCGGGTCCTCGGGGCGCGGGTCGATGGTGATGACCTTCTTCGCCTGCCATTTGCCGTCGTCATCGCGCCACCAGGTAAAGATCGCGCCTTGCAGGTTGGTCGTGTCGACCACCACTCCGCAGAACCCGTAAGACTTGCTTGGGTCATGCGCGGGGCGGATTTCCAGCGCCATCTGGTAGTTTTCGCCAAAATCAATCGTCTGGATATTCTTGCGCGCGCGCAGGTCCCAGAAATGGATGGAATGGCCGTATTTGTTGCTCAGCAGGTCTTCGGGAACCACCCCGTTCTCGAACTGCGGTGGCAGACCCCATTCGGAACTGACCATGTAGTCTTGCGGCAGGTTCCACCAGAAATCATAGTGTTTGTCCTGCTTGCCGCGATCCATCTCATAGCGACCGATGATCTCAAAGCTTTCACAATCCATGATGAAAATTCCCGGCGGTCCGTCGGTGCCATCCGGCCCGGCCCCGCCAAGGGTCGAGACATAAATGCCCTCGGGTCCGCAATGGATGGTATGCGGGCGAGAGTAGCCGGTTTTGGCAAACACCTCTTCAGGCTCGATGATCTTGTGAATCTTTGCCTCAAGCGGTTCCTTGACATCGAAGATATAGATACGGCTCGAGCGGATGCCCGGAACGATCAGATAGCGACGTTCCAGAAACGCGTGGCCCGACAGCGGCGACAACGACGACGAACAGGCGTTCCAACCGAAATGGTGAAACTCATCACCGGGGGTCGGCGTCATGACGGTGTGCACAATTTGTCCGTAAGTGTCCGAACCGGACCGCAGGTCTATCACCGCCAATCCATCATGATGGCTGGCGTCTTTGCCGAGCATTATGGTGAAGGCAAAATTCTCGACCGGCGCTTCCATCGCCAGTTTTGGTGACGCATGAAACGTCGGATCTGGTCGTAGATTCATTTCAGTCCTCCCATTATATGTTTGCCCCAGGTCGCTGAGGCGCGTCCGCGATCGCCGTACCAGTGCCTCCTCTACACCTGTGCGACGTCACTACGCTGTTTGGCGCTCAGAATTTTTTGTCGCCAATTTCTTCTTTTGTGCTCCAATCTCCTGCCTGTATTCGTGATCGAAACGCCGCAGTGGTCGGACGACCAATGCGCATTGCGCTTCGCCAAAGTCGTTACCCGCAAAAAAAGCTGCGACAGTGAACTTACCGATGCCGACTTTTTGATCACAATCGGCAAAGCCTTGCTTTGGAACAGGGCAGAATTCGGTCACCCGATCGTCGCGCTTGGTTTTTGCTAGGTCCGTGAATGCGTTGAACGTAGCATTCAAATTCGTTTCCTGAAAGCCGGGTCGGATTACGCGCCGCAAGGGCGGTTCCGCTCCCACGCCCAATTCGGACGTTCGACGCCGTTTCCATCCTTGTTAAGACAAAAGAACCAGCGCCGGTGCGACGCAATATGGCATTCGGTTGCCGCCAGAGACGCTGATGTTTGGGATATCGATGAAAGCGATTGGCCCGACCTTGGGCCCAAGAACTATCAAAAGCATAAAGTCATTTTTCATCATTACGTTACGTGAATCTTGCAGAAAATAGCTCGGGCGGTTTCGAAAAATTTTGAAAATTCAGAATTCTGCCTTATCGTTACTCGTGTCCGCCGAACGGCGGGTTGGCCCAAACGCTGAAAAATATCAGCAACGAGCCAGTTTAGGGAGGAAACATGACAAAATCTTTGAACCGCAGAAGCTTTCTGCGTGGTACGGCTGTTGTGGGCGCAGGTGCGCTTGCGGCGCCCGCAGTCCATGCGCAGGAAGGAACCACGTTTAAGATGCAGGCAGCCTGGGGCGGCGGCATCTTTCTTGAGAACGCGCAATCCTACGTGAACCGCGTGAACGAAATGTCGGGCGGCAAGCTGACAATCGAGCTGCTACCCGTGAATTCGGTCGTGAAAACCAGCCAGATGCAGGACGCGGTTCATCGCGGCGTTCTGGACGCTGCGCATTATGTGCCAGCCTATTGGTACTCGAAATCCAAGACCGCGTCATTGTTCGGAACCGGCCCTTGCTTTGGCTGGTCCAGCCAGGAAGTTCTGGGTTGGGTGAATTATGGCGGCGGACAGGAGCTGTTTGACGAGCTGATGGGGATACTCGGACTGAATGTCGTATCCTTCTTCAACTCGCCGATGCCAGCGCAGCCGTTGGGCTGGTTCAAAGAAGAGATCACGGACGCGGGCCAGATGAACGGCCTGAAATATCGGACCGTTGGTCTTGCTGCGGACGTTCTGCTTGAGATGGGCATGTCGGTTGTGCAGTTGCCGGGCGGTGAAATCCAGCCCGCGATGAAGTCCGGTCTGATCGATGCCGCGGAATTCAACAACCCGACGTCCGACCGCGACTTTGGTATGCAAGACGTGTCCAAACACTATCACCTTGCGTCATTCCACCAGAGTCAGGAGTTCTTTGAGGTCACCTTCAACAAGGACAAGTTCAACGCCCTTGCGCCCGAGCTTCAGGCGATCCTGAAATATGCGTCCGAGGCCGAAAATTCCAACTTCTACTGGAACAACACCAAGCGCTATTCCGAGGACCTGGTCACACTGGCCGAGGAACAGGGCGTCAACGTCTACAGGACTCCGGACAGCGTTATGCAAGCACAGCTAGATGCCTGGGACGTTGTGGTCGAGCGTATCGCGAACGAGGACCCCTTCTTCGCCAAGGTCATCGACAGCCAGAAGGCATACGCGAAGACGGTTATGAACTACCTCAACCTGAACCAGCCTGACTATAAGCTGGCCTACAAACACTATTTCGGCTGACGTCTAAGGTCGCAAAATATTGGAGGTCGCGCTTTGCGCGGCTTCCTGAACTTCGGGCAGAACAGGCGAGGAACTGATCTTGGTCAAGACAATTCACGCCATCGAAGGGCTAAGCCAATGGGTTGGCAAAGCCTTTGGATGGTGCATCCTAATACTGACGCTTTCAGTGTCCTACGAAGTGTTTGTCCGCTACGTGCTGAACAAGCCGACGGTATGGGCCTTCGACATGATGGTGCAGATGTATGGCGCGCTGTTCCTGATGGCGGGTGCTTACGCGCTGGCCCAGGACGCGCATGTGCGCGGCGACGTCTTATACCGGCTGTTTTCGGTCAAATGGCAGGCGCGCGTCGATTTCGTTCTGTACATTCTTTTCTTCTTTCCCGGCATGTTCGCCTTGTTCTGGTACGGCTGGGAGATCGCGAAAGACAGCTGGCGCTATGAGGAAGTAAGCTGGAACAGCCCCGCGCGCATCCAGATCTATTTCTTCAAGACCCTGATCCCGGTCGCGGGCATGCTGCTGATGTTACAAGGCCTCGCTGAAATGGCGCGGTGCTGGCTGGCCATGAAAAATGGCGTCTGGCTCGAACGTCTCGACGATGTTCGAGAGACCGAGGACATGTTGATGGAATCGACTGTCGACAAACTTCAGCCAACCGACACCAAGCAAGGAGGCCGCAGCGATGACTGATCCTCAGGTCGCCATCTTGATGCTCAGCCTCTTTATCGTGTTGGTGCTGCTGGGCTTTCCAATTGCCTTCACGTTGCTGGCCATGGGAGTCGCGTTTGGCTATTACGCCTATTACCAATCCGCGCCCGAAACCATTGCGGATATCTTCAACAACAACATCTTCTATCTACTGAACCAAAACACCTATTCGGTGATGGAGAACGACACGCTGGTCGCCATCCCTTTGTTCCTGTTCATGGGATACGTGGTCGAACGGGCGAATATCGTTGATCGCCTGTTTTTCTCGCTCTACATGGCTGCGCGCAACCTTCCGGGGTCGCTGGCCATCGCGGCTTTGCTGACCTGTGCCGTGTTTTCGACCGCATCCGGCATCGTCGGAGCCGTCGTTACCCTGATGGGGCTGCTGGCCTATCCGGCGATGGCCAATGCCGGGTATCAGCGCAGTTTTGCTTCAGGTGTCATCTGTGCGGGTGGGACTTTGGGCATTCTCATCCCTCCGTCGATCATGCTGATCGTTTACGCCGCGATCGCCGAGCTATCGCCTCTGCGACTCTATGCGGCTGCGGTGTTTCCCGGGCTACTGCTTGCCGGCCTCTACATCGTCTATGTGATGATCCGCGTGTGGATAAACCCATCCCTGGCCCCCAAGCCGCAAGAAGATGACATCCCGCCGAAACGCCAGATCTATATGGATCTGCTGATCTCATTCGTACCTCTGACCGTGTTGATCATGCTGGTTTTGGGGTCGATCCTCGGTGGTCTAGCAACACCTGCCGAAGCCGCCGCAATGGGCGCGCTTGGTGGACTGGTGCTGGCGATGTTCTATCGGTCGCTGACATGGGACAAGGTCAAGCAAAGCGTCTTTCTGACCGCCAAAGCCACTGCAATGGTGTGTTGGCTGTTTGTTGGTTCGTGGACCTTTGCTTCGATCTTTTCATATCTCGGTGGCCACGACGTGATCGAGCATTGGGTGGTCGGCATGAACCTGCAACCGTGGCAGTTCCTGATCCTTGCGCAGCTGATCATCTTCCTGCTGGGCTGGCCTCTGGAGTGGTCAGAGATCCTGATCATCTTCGTTCCGATCTTCCTGCCAATGCTGGATACGTTCGGAGTAAACCCGTATTTCTTCGCGATGCTGGTGGCGCTGAATTTGCAGACCTCTTTCCTGACGCCTCCGATGGCGATGTCGGCCTATTACCTCAAAGGGGTGCTGAAAAACCAGATCCAGCTGATGGAGATCTTCAAGGGTCTGATGCCCTATCTGGCCATTGTGATCCTATGCATGGTGCTGATGTACCAGTTCCCGGGGATCGCACTTTGGCTGCCTGATTATCTGTTCGGGGTTTGGGTCCCATGACAAAACATGATTTGTCCCTCTTCTCAGCGGTTCAATCCGCCGAGGCCATCCGTTCGGGTCAAATCACATCCGAAGCGCTGGTCGAGTGTTGCCTCGAGCGGATCGACAAAACCGACAGCGAAATCCGCGCATGGGCCTATCTGGATGCGGGCATGGCGCTCGATCAGGCGCGCGAAATGGACCGCATCCGCAAGTCCGGGCGCGCCACCGGGGCGTTGCACGGTGTGCCGGTGGGTCTGAAGGACATTGTCGACACAAAGGATATGCCAACACAATGCGGCAGCCCGGTCTATGCGGGCCGCCAACCGAACTCCGACGCCCGTCTTGTCGAACGCTTGCGCGAAGCTGGCGCGGTGATCATGGGCAAAACCAAAACCACCGAATTCGCCTTCATGCACCCGACAGACACGACCAACCCCTTTGACGCAGCGCGCACTCCGGGCGGGTCGTCCAGCGGTTCGGCGGCTGCGGTCGCCGCCAGACATGTCCCGCTTGCCGTTGGCTCGCAAACCGGCGGCTCGGTGATCCGTCCGGCTTCTTTTTGCGGCGTCTACGGGTTCAAACCAACTCGCGGCACGATCTCACGCAGTGGCGTGTTCCGAACATCTGTTTCGCTGGATCATGTCGGTGGCTTTGCGAACTCCTTAGAAGACATCGCGTTGTTGACCGATGTCCTGGCATCCTACGACCAGAGCGACACCGTCAGCTTTTCCAGACCGCGCGCACCCATGCTGGACGGCGCTCAATCCGACGCGCCGGTTGCGCCTAACATAGCCTGGCTGGACTTCCCGTTTCACGACCGCCTTGATGCAAGTACCGTCGATGGATTGAATGCCGTAATTGACGGGCTGGACGGACGCGTGGAGCGCTTTTCCGCGTCGCCGCAACTGGCCGATCTGATCAATGTCCACAAGACCATCTACGATTACGAAATTCGCCAGAACATGGCGCCGGTTTCCGAGACCAACTGGGACCAGCTTAGCGAAGAAATGCAGGCGGCCATCAAACGCGGAACCGAGATCAGCGAGATGCAATATGAAGACGCGGTTGCGGTCATGGCATCCGCTCAGGAGTTCTTTTCGGGCTATTTCAACGATTTCGACGCCATCCTCGCCCCGTCTGCCACGGGCGAGGCGGTGCCGTTGAGCGCGGGTCATACCGGGGATTCGGTGTTCTGTCTGACCTGGACGCTGGCCGGGTTGCCCTGTCTGACACTGCCGCTTTTGGTCGGACAGACCGATCTGCCGGTCGGCGTACAACTAATTGGCGCGACAGAAGAAGACGACCGCCTTCTGCGCACCGCATCCTGGGTCCAGCGAAAGCTCGCCGAGCAGGAACAACAAGGAGAGTAAACATATGTCACGCCTTACAAACATTCTCATGGGTTTGATCGGCACAGGCTTGATGATGGTTTTTGTTCTGGGTCTGTCGCACAGTATTTCGACCGGTTTCGCAGGCTTCTGGGGCGGTTTCCCCTTCATGTGCATTGCGTTCTTCGTCATCGCGCTTGCGCTTTACAATTTCTGGGAAGACACCATCAAAAAGGACTGATCCGATGACCGCAAAACCAGTCCTGTGGCTGCCGCGGCGGGTCTCTGACGCCACCATCGAACGCGCCCGCCGCGACTACGAGGTGATCCTGAACGAAGCCGACACACCCGGCACGGCGGACGAGATTATCGACATGAGTGCGCGGGTGGACGCCATAATGCCCTGCCACTCCGAGCATTTCTCGGCAGATGTGGTCTCTCGTCTGAACCCGCGCCTGAAAATCGTTGCGAACCACTCGGTCGGCGTCGATCACTGTGATCTTGCCGCGCTGGCCAACAAAGGGATTGCGGTCACGAACACACCCGATGTTCTTTCTGACGCGACTGCCGAATTGGCGATGCTATTGATGTTGGGGGCAGCACGGCACGCCGTCCGAGGCGATCAGCTAATGCGCACCGGCACTTGGGACAGTTGGAGCCCATCGTTTATGGTCGGAAAGCAGGTGACCGGCGCGCGTCTTGGGATCGTTGGAATGGGTCGCGTCGGTCGCGCCTTTGCCGCGAAAGCGCGTGGATTTGACATGGAAATCCACTACTACAACCGTTCGCGCCTGTCCCCCAACCTTGAACAAGGCGCGACTTACCATGAAAGCATCGAAAGCCTTTTACCGGTCGCTGATTTCCTGTCGCTTCATTGTCCGGCGACCCCGGAAACAATGGATCTGATGAATACCGACCGAATTGCGGCGCTGCCGGATGCGGCTGTTGTCGTCAATTCAGCGCGCGGTGCGCTTGTGGACGAAGATGCGCTGTTGCATGCCGTCGAAACCGGAAAACTAGCGGCTGCAGGTCTTGATTGCTTCAAAACCGAACCCGGCGGCAATCCGGATTTTGCACGCCATCAGAATATCTTCATGCTGCCGCATATCGGCAGCGCCACGACCAGAACCCGAGATGCCATGGGCTTTCGCGCTCTGGACAATCTGGATGCGTTCTTTGCGGGCAGGACTCCGCAGGACCTTTTGAACTAGAGGGCATAAAAATGGCAAAACTTGCATTCCTCGGACTTGGCGTCATGGGCTATCCGATGGCCGGTCATCTCAAGAACGCTGGCCACGACGTAACGGTTTACAATCGCACATCCGCTAAAGCTGAAGCCTGGGTCGACACCTACGGCGGCAACGTGGGAAAGACCCCTCGAAAAGCGGCAGAAAACGCTGAGTTTGTGATGACTTGCGTCGGAAACGACGACGACCTGCGCAGTGTTTGTCTGGGTGAAGATGGTGCTTTCGCCGGAATGTCATCCGGCGCAACTCTGGTCGATCACACGACTGTCTCCGCCAAAGTCACACGCGAGTTGTTCGCTGCTGCGAAGGACCACGGGCTTGCCTATGTCGACGCGCCGATCTCGGGCGGACAGGCGGGGGCCGAGAATGCCGCCCTGTCCATCATGTGCGGGGGCGACCAATCGGCATATGATGCCGCCGAACCAATTATGCAGGTCTACGCCAAAATCTGCCGCAGACTAGGCGAAAGTGGTGCTGGCCAGCTGACCAAGATGAGCAATCAGATTGCCATCGCCGGTCTGGTACAAGGCCTGAGCGAAGCGTTGCATTTCGCCGAGAAAGCAGGGCTGGACGGCCGGTCCGTTGTCGAAGTCATCAGCCAGGGTGCGGCAGGCAGCTGGCAGATGGCCAACCGCTATGAAACCATGCTGGACGATCATTTTGATCACGGCTTTGCTGTGGACTGGATGCGCAAGGATCTTGACATTTGTCTGGATACCGCGAACGAGACCGGCGCAAGCTTACCGGTTACTGCGCTGGTGGACCAATTCTACAAAGACGTGCAGAAACTTGGCGGCGGTCGGTGGGATACGTCGTCGTTGTTCAAAAGGTTGCGCGCGCTCGACTAAGCGAGCGCATAAGGTCGGCTTACGTCGTCGTCCGCTGAGGTCACGCCTCGACGCGTTGCGAAAGTCACAATTCAGAATGTCTCAGTCGGCGTCTTCCATTTTGGTTGCGTTCAGCTGTGCGAACAGTTCCGGTCCAACCCGATCATACAAGTCGAGTTGCGTCTCGAGGAAATCGATATGGCCTTCTTCATCTGACATCAGGTCCTCGAACAAGCCCATCGAAACATAGTCGCCAGCGTCCTTGCATACATCGCGCGCCTCTTTGTACAACGCCCGGGCGCTGCGCTCCGCAGCAAGATCACATTCAAGCGTCTCACGCGGGTTTTGTCCGATCCTGAGCGGATCAAGCTTTTGCAGGTTCGGATGGCCCTCAAGGAAAATAATCCGCTCAATCAGCTTGTCGGCATGCTCCATTTCCTCAATTGACTCTTCGCGACTCTTCTTGGCCATACTGCCAAGCCCCCAATCGTCCTGAAGCCTGTAGTGCAGCCAATACTGGCTCACGGCCGTCAATTCGTGCCGAAGTGCCTTGTTCAGATATTCGATTACCTTTTCGTCACCTTTCATTTCAAATCTCCCTGGCTTTCAATGTAAACGACTTGGAAAGAAGGTCTTTGGCAACGATGCTACCACTAAAGATAGCTTCGGCCAAAATTGCGGAAAAGTGTATTTTTCCAGCGTGTTAGATGACTATCTGACGATTCTGGTTTGTTTAGTTCCAACAGACCTTCGGTTCCCGAAATCAGCTAGATCGAGAACCAGCCAGATATCTCAGCATGCCGCCCCGGGCACAACGCGCCCTTCAGGTATGTGCCTGTGCATATCCGAATAAACCCGGATCAGCGAACGGCTCTCTCCGCAACACCACGCTACCGTCTCTTTAAACAACGTGCCTACATCGTGCTGGGCAAGGCCGAACCCAGGCGCTACCGCAACGATTGCCCGTTGTGAAACAGATGAACTTTGGCAGGGTCAGCGCTCAGTTTGACTGTTTGCCCACGCAGGTTCTTTTCGATCCCAGGGAACTTGGTGACAACGTCTTCGGCACCGGGACGGTTGGCCAAGTACAGCAAGGTAACCTCGCCCAATGCTTCGATGAAATCAACTTCCCCCTCAAGGAACCCCGCCGCGTCAGCAACAAAATCCTCGGGTCGTACGCCGATGTTGACCTGTAGGCCCATTTGGTCAGGGTTTGTCGCGATAGAAGAGACGGCGGTACCGCCCGCGTCCAACGTTATTGCGGTCTGCTCTCCGGTCGCCGAGATTACGCCGGGCAGCAGGTTCATCGAAGGTGAACCGATGAACTGTGCGACAAACTCGTTATCCGGTGTTTCATAGAGCTCAAGCGGGGTGCCGACCTGCGCAATCCCCTTGTTGGCCAGAACAACGATGCGGCTGGCCAGCGTCATTGCCTCGACCTGATCGTGGGTGACGTAGATCATCGTGCTGTCGGGCATCGCTTCCTTCAGACGCGCGATCTCGATTCGGGTGGCGACGCGCAGCGCCGCGTCGAGGTTTGAAAGCGGTTCGTCGAACAGGTAGACCTTTGGGTCGCGCACGATGGCCCGCCCGATGGCGACACGTTGACGTTGCCCGCCCGACAAAGCCTTGGGCAACCGGTCAAGCAGGGGTTCCAATTGCAGAATTTTGGCAGCGCGTTCGACCGCGGCATTGACCTCGGAAGACGGCATCTTTGCAATTTTCAGCGCGAACGCCATGTTCTCACGCACAGTCATATGCGGGTAAAGCGCATAGGATTGGAACACCATTGCGATACCGCGCTGCGCGGGCGGAACATCGTTCATGACCTGCCCTTCGATCTCCAGCGTTCCGCCCGAGATCTTTTCCAACCCGGCAATCATGCGCAGCAAGGTGGACTTGCCACAGCCCGAGGGTCCGACGAACACGATCAGTTCGCCGGTTTCGATCTCAAGGTCGATGTGTTTCAGAACGTCGACCGGACCATAGGTCTTGGCCACATCCGTAAGCTTGAGTTCCGACATGGCTTACCTCTTTTCTCTGGTCATCAGACAGAATTGGTTGGCATTGAGTACCGCCGTTTCGGTCCCATCCACGCCGCCCAGGTCCTCACCGATCACACGCCAGTTTCCTTGGGGCAAGGTGAGCTGCGCCGGGTCTGCACCCAGGTTGAAGGCACAGAACACCTGTTCGGTTGCGTCCTCGCGAAGAAACGTCAGCACCGAGCCGTTCTGGTCCATTTCAATCTGCGCTCCGGCCATCAGCGCGGGATGCGCGTGACGAAGGGCGATCGCGCGGCGGTAGTGGTGCAGCATCGATTGCGGATCCTGCTCTGAGCGGTCTACGGCGTTTTCAGCCTGTACCGAACTGACCGGCAACCAGGGGGTGCCACTGCTAAAGCCTGAATGTTCGTCCTGCGCAGTCCAGACCATGGGGGTGCGGCACCCATCACGGCCTTTGAACTCGGGCCAGAACTCGATGCCATAGGGGTCTTGCAGATCCTCGTATGCCACATCTGCTTCGGGCAGACCCAATTCCTCGCCCTGATACAGGCAAGCCGACCCACGCAAACACATCATCAGAACGGCGTGTTGCCGGATTGCCGCATCGTCGAGCCCCCAGCGCGAGGCATGGCGCTGCACGTCATGGTTCGAGAAGGCCCAGCAAGGCCAGGCATCGCCGGCCTTGTCCTCAAGTTGGTCGAACACCTGCTTGGCATAGGCTGCGGTAAGCGCTCGTTTTTCAAGAAATTCGAACGCATAGCACATATGCATCCGCTTATCGCCGGTCGTGTACTCACCCATGATCTCAAGCCCACGCTGCGCGTCGCCGACCTCTCCCAAACAGGCGCGGCCTTCGTACTCGTCGGTCAGTGCGCGCAGCCGTTCGAGGAACGCGATATTCTCGGGTTGGCTTTTTGAGAACAGATGATCCTGATGATTGTAAGGGTTCACCATCGGCGCGATCGAGGCATTGCGCTGATCCATCGGCAGGCCGGGATTGTCGCGCAGCTGAGCGTCGTGGAAATAGAAGTTGATCGTGTCCAGACGGAATCCGTCGACACCCATGTCCAACCAGAATCGTGCTACATCAAGCAGCGCATCCTGAACATCCTTGCAATGGAAATTCAGATCGGGCTGCGAGGTCAGGAAGTTGTGCAAGTAATATTGCAGGCGTCGCGCATCCCATTGCCAGGCCGAGCCCCCAAAGATCGACAACCAGTTGTTCGGCGGCGTGCCGTCCGGCTTCGGGTCGGCCCAGACATACCAGTCGGATTTGGGGTTCTCGCGATTGGCGCGGCTTTCGACGAACCATGGGTGCTGGTCGGATGTGTGCGACAGCACCAGGTCAATCATGACCTTCAGACCGTGGCCATGCGCTTGATCCAAAAGCGCCTTAAAGTCCTCCATGGTGCCGAACATCGGATCGACATCGCGGTAATCGCTGACATCGTAGCCAAAATCCTTCATCGGGGATTTGAAGAATGGCGAAATCCAGATCGCATCGACGCCCAACGAGGCGATATAGCCAAGGCGCTGCGTGATGCCTTTCAGATCACCGATCCCATCGCCGGTACTGTCCTGAAAACTGCGCGGATAGATCTGATAGATCACACCACCCCGCCACCAATCGGCGGAGGCTTTGGTCGAGTTTTCAAGGTTTACATTGTTCTGCACGTTCATCACACGCCTCTATTTCACCGACCCGGCCAAAAGGCCGCGGACGAGGTATTTCTGCATTGCAAAGAAGACGATCAGCGGCACAGCAATCGACACGAATGCCGCCGTCGCCAGAATTTCCCAATTGCCGCCACGCGTGCCCAGCAGTTCCACGATGCGGTTGGTCATGACCGTGGTCTGGCCCGTTGCATCGATCAGGAACACTTTGGCAACCAGCAGATCGTTCCACGTCCACAGGAATTGGAAGATCGCAAAAGATGCCAATGCCGGAAAGCTCAGCGGTAGGATGAGTTTGGTGAAGATCTGGAACTCGGTCGCGCCGTCAACACGTGCGTTTTCGATCAGATCGCGGGGCAGCCCGGCCATATAGTTGCGCAGCAAATAAATCGCCAAGGGCATCCCAAAGCCGGTATGGGCCAGCCAGACACCCAGATACCCTTTACCGATCCCGATATTCAAATGGAACTTCAACAGCGGGATCAGCGCCAGTTGCAGCGGCACCACCAACAGGCCCACCACGGCGGCAATCAGCAGCGCCCGGCCCGGAAAATCCATCCATGCCAGCGCATAGGCCGCAAAGGCCGCAACCAGTATGGGAATGATCGTCGCCGGGATGGTCACCGTCAGCGTATTGAAAAAGGCCTTGCCCATGCTGTCAGAGCTATTTGCGTTGAACAGAACATGAGCATAGTTCTCGGTCGTGAATTCAGGCGGCAATGTGGTTGTCACAAAAACGCGGGGACCACGCTTGCCCGAGAATTCTTCGGTGTTCTCCATGCGATAGTCACCATTGGCCTGAACGGTGATCGTTCCACCCCGGCGCAACTCGGCAGTATCGCCGGGTGCGAAGGCATCGATCGCACGGGAATTAACCCCCCATCTGGTGATATCCGACGCCCGCTCACCTTCAAAGATATTGCCCTCGACTACGTACATGTCACCTTGCAGCTCCTGGGCCTCGGGCCCGGCCGCGCGAAGGGTCAGATTCTGTTCGGACGGAAACAAGGCGCGCCACCAGCCGCTGCTGGCAATCTGATCACCCGTCCTGAAGGACGAGATCAACAGGCCGAGTGTCGGAAACACCCAAAGCACCACCAGCAGCACGACTGAGGCATGGACCACCCATCTGAGGGCCGGTCGGGTTCCTGCAATATCGCTCATATCCCCAACCTCCTACTGCATTTCTTTGCGCGCATTGCGCACGTTCCAGATCAGGATCGGCGTTACCAGCAACATGATCACCATCGCCGAGGCCGATCCGACGCCCCAGTCATTGGCGCGGAACATCTTGTCATACATGTAATTGGCCAGAACCTGCGTCTCCCACTGGCCGTTGGTCATCGCAAAAACGATGTCAAAGACCTTGAGGACCACGATCGTGATTGTGGTCCAGACGACCATGATGGTTGTTTTGATCTGTGGCACCTTGATCTTGAAGAAAATCTGAAAAGGGTTCGCCCCATCCAAAATGGCGGCCTCGATGGTCTCTTCCGGGATCCCGCGTAGCGCAGCGGACAGGATGACCATGGCAAAGCCGGTTTGAATCCAGACCAACACGATCATCAGGAAGAAATTGTTCCAGAACGGCAGCGTCAACCAAGTGTGCGCTTCGGTTCCGCCAAAGAAGATGTAGATCGCATTCAGAATGCCGATCTGATCCTGATCAATTGGGCGCGCGTCGTAGACCAGTTTCCAGATCACCGAGGCGCCGACAAAAGAAATCGCCATCGGCATAAAGATCAGCGATTTGGCGACGTTGCCCCAGCTGATACGATCCGTCAGCTGCGCCACAAGCAGGCCAAATGCGGTTGACATGGCCGGTACAACAATCAGCCACAGCATATTGTTGCGCATCGCCTCCCAGAATTTCGGCTCGGCCAACATCTGGGCATAGTTGTCGAAACCCGCCCATTCATATCCGCCACCGGGCACGCGATCGGTCAGCGACAAGCGCAACGTCTCAACAACGGGATAGGCAAGATAGACACCAAGCGCGAGGATCGCAGGAAACAGGAAAAGCCAGGGCCGGATCATGTTCGCGCGGTTGATATTGCGCCCTGCATTGGGTCCACGCGGCGGGAACAAAACTTTGTCCAAGAGCTGATTGGACAGGTAGAAATAGCCCACGCATCCCGACACGCCTATGGCGATTGTCAGCAGGCCCTGAATTGCCGGGTTCATGGTGTCCTCTCCCTAGCTTCGGGTCCGGGCAACCCAATGAACAGGTTGCCCGAAGGTTCAGCGATCTACTTGAGGGCGTCCCAAGACGACTGGATTTCGCCGGTAACTTCTTCGGCGGACTTACCGCCCGTATAGTCAACCATGCCGGTCCAGAAGGTGCCCGCGCCGACGGCGCCCGGCATCAGGTCAGAGCCGTCAAAGCGGAAGGTCGTCGCGCCCAGCAGGATATCACCCAGACCGCGCAGCGTATCGTCCTTGTAGGCATCTGTATTCACGCCCTTGTGCGGGGTCAGGAACCCGGTTTGAGCCATCATCACCTCATGCGCGATCGGCTGCTTTAGGAACTCCATGAATGCGCTGGTCGCATCCGAAGGATTGCTGACCGCCATCAGGGTACCGCCCCCCAGAACCGGGTTGCCCAGATCCTTGTCTGCGAAAGACGGCATGTAGAAGAAATCTGCATCCAGGCCGAACTCGACATCTTCGGGGAAGAAGGCTGGCACGAAAGACGCCTGACGGTGCATGTAGCACTGTGGCGGCGATGAGAACATGCCCTTGGGGCTATCGCGGAAGTCGGTCGAGGCGACTGCGTCGGCTCCACCCGAGACTTTGGCATCGTCACGTGCGAACCAGCCGAATTCTTCGATCGCGGCGATCACGCGAGGATCATCAAAGGAAATCTCGTTGGTCACCCACTGGTCGTAGACTTCGGGGGGCTGTGTCCGCAGCATCATGTCTTCGACCCAGTCGGTCGCAGGCCAACCGGTCGCGGCACCAGAACCCAGACCGATGCACCAAGGTGTCTCACCATCGGCGACAATCTGTTCGGTCAACGCTTTCAGTTCTTCCATCGTGGTCGGAACTTCGTAACCGGCGTCCTCGAAGTTTTCCGGGTTGTACCAGACCAGAGATTTGACATTCACGTTGTAGAAGAAGCCGTACATCTGATCATTGCCATCGGCATCTTTGTACGTGCCAAGATCAACCCATGAATTACCGGCTGCATAGTTATCGCCGACCCAGCTGGCCATATCTTCGCCCAGAGGTGTCAACTGCCCTTTCGAAGCCATGATCGACGCCAAACCGGGCTGCGGGAATACCGCGATGTTGGGGGCCGACCCCGCTTCGGCATCAATGACGATCTGCTGCTCAAAGCTGTCAGAGCCGGTGTAGATCACATCTGCGCCAGTCGCCTTCTCAAAATAGGCAATCATATTGTTGAAATAGCCGTCCTCGGGTGTAAGCCACGGACCGAAGATCGTGACGGTCTGACCGCTCAGATCAGGAGCATTCTCGGCCCAGGCGTTATAGCTGTCCCAGTTGAACGGCCCTTCACCAGGCGCAAAAACCAGATCTTCTGCCTGAACTGACCCAGCCAGCAGGGCGATCGTCGCCGCGCCTGCATAAAGCGAGTGTTTCATGAGTTCTCCTCCCAAAATTTCCCTGCGCCTCCTGAGATTCGTTTTCCAAAGCGCTTTGAATGATCGACTTTATCCGCTAACATTCGATTCCTGTCAACAATCGGATTCGAATTCTCTTATTTACTTGCCGCGAATTCCTGAATCCTGAAACAGGTTGACGTAAGAGGAAATTCGAAACAAAACAAAAAGAGCATCTATTTGAAGGCGCTTTGGAGACCATGAACCTCAAACAGCTCTCTGAAATCCTCGGTTTGTCTCAAACCACGGTCAGCCGTGCGCTGAACGGGTATCCCGAGGTCAACGAGGGCACGCGCATTCGGGTTCAGGCTGCGGCTGAAAAACATGGATACCGCCCCAACATCCGCGCCAAGGGGTTGGCGACGGGCCGCTCGATGGTGATCGGGCATGTGATCCCAACATCGTCCCGGCACGAGATGGTGAACCCGATTTTCGGAGATTTTGTCGCCGGCGCAGCCCGGACTTATGCCGAAAACGACTATGACATGATGTTCACCCATGCGGCCGACACCTCGATCGAAGAGTCCTATCGCAGCCTGTTCACACGCGGTGCCGTAGATGGGGTCGTCTTGCAAGGCCCCAAGGTGAATGAATCACGCATCTCCGTCCTTTCGGAAATGAACGTGCCGTTTATCGTTCATGGCCGTTCGACCGGCGTGGACATGCCCTATGACTGGATCGACGTGAACAATCTGCGCTCGTTCGAGCGTGCAACTCGATTTCTGATCGATCTGGGCCATCGCCGCATCGCATTGATCAACGGGCTGGAAGTGATGGACTTTGCGCAGCGCCGTCGCAATGGCTATGAAGCGGCCTTGCAAAAGGCGGGGATCGCGCTTGATCCGGCCCTGTTGCGCAGCGCCGAGATGACGGAAATCTACGGGTATCTGACGACTTGTGACATGCTCAAGCAGGACAATCCTCCGACCGCCTTTCTGGTTTCATCGATCATCCCGGCCATCGGCATCCGTCGCGCATTGGAAGAAAACGGGTTGAAAATGGGTCGCGACATTTCGGTCATCGTTCATGACGATGAATTGTCATACATGCGCAACGGCCAGGATGTACCGATCTTCACTGCCACTCGTTCGTCTGTCCGCCACGCCGGAGAAAAGGCCGCTGAAATGCTGATCGAGCGCATCAATGCGCCGAATGATCCCCCAAAGACCTGCCTGCTTGAAGCAGAACTGGTGGTTGGAAACTCGACGGGTCCGGCTCCGCAAAGGAATTGAAATGAAATACAACCGCAGCGACTTTCCGCCCGACTTTCTGTTTGGCGTCGCAACTTCAGCCTATCAGATCGAAGGACACGCGCAGGGTGGCGCGGGCCTTACCCACTGGGACGACTTCGCAGCCACGCCGGGAAACGTTGCCAATGCCGAAGACGGCGCGCTGGCATGCGACCACTACAACCGGTTTGAGCAGGATCTGGATCTGGTCAAAGCCGCTGGTTTTGACGCCTATCGCTTTTCAACCAGCTGGGCGCGCGTGCTGCCAGAAGGACGTGGACCCGTCAATCAGGAAGGTCTGGATTTCTACGACCGGTTGACCGACGCCTTGCTGGAACGCGACATTCGCCCATGCGCAACGCTATACCATTGGGAACTGCCCTCGCCCCTTGCTGATCTGGGCGGGTGGCGCAACCGAGATATCGCAGGCTGGTTTGGCGATTTTGCCGAAATCCTCATGCGTCGTATCGGCGATCGCATGTTCAATGTCGCCACCATCAATGAACCCTGGTGCGTCAGCTGGCTGAGCCATTTCGAGGGCCACCACGCGCCGGGCCTGCGCGACATTCGCGCGACGGCCCGTGCGATGCATCACGTCCTGCTGGCCCATGGTCGTGCAACCGAAGTGATGCGCGGATTGGGGATGTCCAATCTGGGGGCGGTGTTCAATCTGGAATGGGCGGAACCTGCGGATGACAGCCCCGAGGCACAAAAGGCGGCTGCACTCTATGACGGGATTTACAACCGGTTTTTTCTGGGCGGTGTATTCGACAAATCCTACCCTGAAAACGTGCTCGAAGGGCTGGCCCCGCATTTGCCGACGGGCTGGCAGGACGATTTCGATGTGATCGGAGCGCCGGTCGATTGGTGCGGACTGAATTACTATACGCGCAAGCTGATCGCGCCTTCCGACACGCTCTGGCCGGGCCTGCGCGATGTCCCGGGGCCTCTGCCCAAGACGCAGATGGGATGGGAAATCGAACCGGAGGCTTTGTCCCGTTTTCTGATCCGTACAGCCAAAGACTACACCGGGGAACTGCCGATCTACGTCACGGAAAACGGCATGGCCAGCCCCGCGCGCCAACAGGATGATGACCGGATCGACTATTTGGATCGCCACCTGTCAGCCGTACAGGTTGCGTTAGCCGAGGGCGTGCCCGTCAAGGGGTATTTTGTCTGGTCATTACTGGACAATTACGAATGGGCCTTTGGTTATGAGAAACGCTTTGGGCTGGTGGATGTGGATTTTGGCACGCTGGAACGAACGCCCAAAGCCTCGTACCACGCGTTGAAAGAGGCGCTGTCGGCTTGAAGGTGACGAACGCTCCTGCGCGATCGCGATTGCGAACGTCAAGTTGCACACGGTACCTGCTATAGGTTCGCCAGACTGATATTCGGGGTCTCGTCGTATTCCGAGACCAGGATCCAATTTATCTGCTGTCACCTATCTTGGCGGACTTGTTGTGCCACGAACAACGCAGTCCAATGCGCAGCAAATCCTGAAGTGTTCGGGAGCATCCCTGGTTATATAGTCGGTGAACTTTTCCCCCGCCAGCGTTCCAATGGTTTCTGCCGGAATACGAATGGTCGTTAGGCCCGGCTCGACGTCAGACGACCCTTTGAAATCGCCGATGCCGATGATCGACAGGTCATCGGGAACGGTCAGGCCCAGATTCTGCGCGGCAAACAAGGCACCCTGTGCAATAACGTCGTTTCCGCACAATAAAGCCGTTGGACGCGGATGATCCGTCAAAAGGGAAATGGCAGCCTGCTTTGCCTGCGAGACACTGTAGGGCGCTTCGGAAACTCGCTTGTCCGGAAGGCAAATATCCCTTTCCGCGAGCGTATCATGTACGGCTGTGAACCGGTGCTGCGCTCGATCATTGCCATTGGTTTTGGGAAAAATCAGCCCAATGTCCCGGTGCCCCAAGGCCAGCAGATGCTCGGTTGCAAGTCGCCCGGCCAGCAAGTTGTCCGCCCCGACGCATGGCAGGTCTGAATCTTCGGAGTAGTTCCATATCGCCAACCCCGGAATTTTCTGCTGGTCGATCAGGCGGGCAGTTGCCTCGGCGTGTTCCAAACCGACAAGCGCAACGCCATCCACGCGATGCTCGAGCAGTTTGCGGACCATGGCGTATTCCCGGTCAAGATCGTATCCGTGCGACGCCAGCAACAGGCTGAACCCGGCCTTGTCGATCGAATCCGAGAATGCCTGAATAACCTCGGCGAAAATGGCATGGTTGATCGTGGGCACCACAAGGCCGATGGTCCCGGATCGTTTGCCATGCATCGTCTGCGCGGCCCGGTTGCGGATATACCCCAGTCTCTGAACCGCTCGATTGATCTTTTTGCGAGTCGCTGGGTTCACCAGATCCGGGTGATTAAAGGTGCGCGACACTGTGGATGGTGACACTTTTGCGGCCTTTGCGACCGCCACAATATCCACCTTACCCTTTTGAAAACTTGACATAATATTCTCCCAACTGGTCGAATTTATGAAAACATTTGCAATACTATTTTCATCGCCTAACCTGATTTGTCAACAAAAGTAAGAAACATGAACCGACGGGTTGGGAGGCCCTGAATGGAATTCATTTATTACTTCGGAGACGTGTTTACCCCGTTGTCATTCATGCTGCTGCTCGGCGGCACGATCGGGGGCCTGATCCTGGGTGCCACGCCCGGGTTATCGCCGACCATGGCTGTCGCGCTGCTGATCCCGTTCACCTTCCAGCTTGAGGCGGCGCAGGGTCTGATCCTGTTGGGCGCGGCCTATACCTCGACCGTGGCCGGAGGGGCGGTCAGCGCAATTCTCCTCAAGATCCCCGGCGCACCTGCCAATATCGCCACAACGCTGGACGGACACACGATGGCCAAACAAGGCCAAGGTGCGCGCGCCCTGCAACTTTCGTTTCTGGCCTCGGCGGTGGGCGGAATATTCGGGGTTTTGCTTCTGATCTTTCTTACCCCCGTTCTGGCCAAATGGGCGTTGGCGTTTGGGCCGTCCCATCTGTTCTGGCTGGCCATTCTGGGCGTGACGGTGATCGGGACGCTGGATTCTGCCTCGGTGGTAAAGGGGCTACTGTCAGGCTGTATCGGCTTGTGGCTAGCCACTATCGGCTTTGACGACATCATGGGCGCGCAGCGTTTCATCTTTCACCCGGCATTGGGCGGAGGCATCAACATCATCGCCGCGCTGATCGGCCTGTTCGCGATCCCCCAAGTGCTGACGATGTTCGCCAAAGGGCGCTACAACGCTGGGGCAGAGGTTATCGAAGTGCAGCGACACTCGATCATCGATGCATTCCGAGAGCTTTTCAGCCGTACTCGCGCACTGAGTATCGGCACGATGACAGGTTCGATCATAGGCCTGATCCCGGGTGTCGGCGGGCAAATCGCGGGTCTTGTCGCCTATGATCAGACCAAAAAATTCTCGGCTGAAAAAGACAAGTTCGGAACTGGTCATTCCGAAGGAGTGATCGCTGCGGAATCCGCCAACAATGCCATGGTCGGCCCGTCTCTGGTACCTTTGCTGACGCTGTCCATCCCCGGCAGCCCCACCGCCGCCGTTCTTCTGGGTGGTTTGCTGATCCACGGGATTTTCCCAGGCTCGGACCTGTTCGACAATCACCCCGATGTCGCCTGGACATTCATCAACTCAATGCTGATCGGGCAGGTCCTGATGTGTATCTTTGGTCTTTATGTCGCGGGGCTGGCAGCTCGCGTGGCGCAGGTGCCGCAATCTGTCATGGCGGCCATCGTGCTGGCGCTGTCGGTCTTTGGGGCCTATTCGGTGCAGGGTTCGATGGGCGACGTCTATGTCATGGCCTGCCTGGGCATCGGCATGTTCTTTCTGGAACGTTTCGGGTTTTCTGCCGCTCCACTGGTGCTGGGGCTGATCCTTGGGCCCATCGCCGAGGCCAACTTCATCCAGGGTGGAATGATCGCTGATGCCACCGTGGGCAAGGCTTCGTATTTCCTGACCGGCGGGCTTAACCTGTTGCTGATCGCAGTTGTGCTGGCTTCGATCGCCTACTCGGTCTGGATGGAATTGCGCAGCCGTCGCTACACCACCAAAGAGGAGGCACAGGCATGAACCGCTCTCAGCATATATTCGGCTCGGGTCTGGTCTTTGCCGTTGGGCTGTGGGTCGCATGGGTCAGCTATACCCAGCAACCGGCCGAAGCCTTTCTGTTCCCGCGCCTTATCGCTTCTGTTTTCTTGGTCCTTGCCGGGTGGACATTTGGCAAAGCTTTGCTGGGCTTGTCCAAGGTTGGAAACGGCGTGACGCGGACAATGTTCATCAACATGCTGCCCGGCCTGATCATCACACTGATCTATGTGTTCTGGGCGGCAAAAACGCTTGGGTTCTACACCGCTACGACCATCGCCTTTTTTGTCTTGCTGTCGATCTACGATCCCGCGCCTCATGCCGAAGCCAAAAGCTGGGTCCGGCGAGGGATCATCACGGGCGTGTTTGTCGCGGTGATGTACGGGCTCTTTGCCATGCTTCTGAACGTCTACACACCAAAGGAAATTCTGTTCTGACCGCACCAATTTGCGGGTGAACCAAATCAGGGAGGAAACGCAAAATGAAACAACTGATCGCAGGGGCCGCATTGGTTCTGGCTGGCCTGTCAGGCCCGGCAATGGCCGAAGACTATCCGGAACGACCACTGATGATGATGGTCAGCTATGGCGCCGGAGGTGCAACCGACTTTCAGGCGCGGATTGTCACCATGACCGCCGGGAACGAGGATGCGCTGGGGATGCCCATCGCCATCATCAACAAACCCGGCGCAGGTGGTCGCGTCGGCTGGAACTGGTTTGCCACGCAGGCCGACCCGGACGGTTATACCTTGGCCGCCTACAACGTTCCCCACTTCATCGCCCAATCGATCAAGGGCGGCGTCGAATACTCGACCGACAGCTTTGAGCCCATCGCCAACTGGGGGGCCGACCCGGCTGTGTTCGTCGTCGGTGCGGACAGCGAATTCAACTCGATGCAGGATGTTGTCGATTTTGCGAAGGAAAACCCCGGCAAACTGACCGTTTCGGGTGCTGGATTGTTTGTGGGCCACCACATTGCTGCATTGCAAATCGACAAGGCCGCTGGGACCAAAATGGCCTATATCCCGACAAAGGGTGGCGGGGCCGCAGCGATGAAAGCGGTGATCGCGGGCGAGGTTATGGGCGGCATCAACAACCTGTCCGATGCGTTCCGGGCGCAAGAGGCGGGTAACGTCAAAATCCTGGGCGTCGCCGATCTGGAACGCAACGCCTTCCTGCCGGATGTTCCAACGATGATGGAACAGGGGCTCGAGGTCGACAATTCGTCGGTCAACTTCCGGGGTGTGATGGTGCCCAAGGGAACTCCGCCCGAGGTGATCGAGAAACTGGCGGCCACCGTGCCCGAGATGTTTGCCAATTCCCGCGTCGCCAAAAAGATGGAGGCAGGCGGTTCGCCGATGCACATCATGACACGGGACGAAGTGATCGAGATGTGGGCACAGCGTCAACAAACGCTGAACGAGTTGCTGGCCGGTCTCTGATCCGGTGATCAAAGCGGGGCGGAACGGGTCCGCCCCGACCAACCATTCGAGGACCAAGATGAACGCTCAGGACGGGATCTCCCCCGAAATTGCTGAAATAGATCGCATAGTGGCGCGCGCGCGAAAGGCGCAGGCGGCATTTGAGGCAAGTGCCAGCCAGGCGCTGTACGACAAGGCGGCGCTGGCGGCGGGCTGGGCCATCATGGAACCGACACGCAATCAAGCGTTGGCCGAAATTGCCGTCGAAACCACGGGTCTGGGCAACGTGCCCGACAAAATCACAAAGAACCACCGCAAGACGCTGGGCTTGTTGCGGGATATTGCGGACGTTAAAACCCAAGGCATCATCAGCGACGACCCGGCGACGGGAATTACCGAGATTGCCCGGTCGATCGGCGTCATAGGCGCGGTCGTCCCCTCGACCAACCCTGCCGCTACGCCCGCGAACAACATCATCAATGCTCTCAAGGGTGGCAATTCCATCGTTGTGGCACCGTCGCCCAAAGGAGTGGCCTCGTGCGAGATGCTTCTGGGTTATATCCACGCTGAGTTTGGCAAACTGGGGCTGGACCGAGATCTGGTACAGATGATCCCCGCACCCGGGTCAAAGGCCAAAACACAACGGTTAATCGAAACTGTTGATCGGGTGATCTGCACCGGCAGTCAAAACAATGTCCAGCGTGCGCAGTCCTGTGGCACGCCGGCAGTGGCGGTCGGCGCTGGCAACGTCACAGTGATTGTGGACGAAACCGCCAATCTGCAAGATGCCGCTGCCAAGATCGCTGCGTCCAAATGTTTCGACAACGCGACGTCCTGCTCATCCGAAAACGCGCTGGTCGTAGTGGACGCGGTTTATGACGCCTTCATCGCTGCAATGGCCACCGAAGGTGGTGTTCTCGTGCCGTCATCGCAAGCAAACGGCATTATTTCACGGCTCTGGCCAGACGGTCACCTCAACCGGTCCGTTATTGCGCAGGACGCCGACAAGATGCTCGACGCCCTGGGGATGGCAGGCAAAGTCCCTGAAGGAACCCAGTTTCTTGCGGTTGAGACCGATGGTATCGGCGTGGATCATCCTTTGTCGGGCGAAAAACTCAGCCGGGTTCTGGCGCTCTATCGCGCGACGGATTTCAACGCTGCCAAAGAAATTGCTGCCCGCATTCTGGCGCATCAGGGGGCGGGGCATTCTGTCGGAATACATACCGGCGACGTCGCGCGCGCAATTGAGATGGGGCGCGAACTGCCAACATGCCGGGTGATCGTCAATCAGGCGCATACGTTCGCCACCGGCGGCAGCTTTACCAACGGGATGCCCTTTTCGTTGTCGATGGGCTGCGGCAGTTGGGGTGGAAACTCGATCGATACCAATCTGCACTGGCGGCATTTCGTCCAAACCACCAAGATCGTGCGCGAAACACCGCCGCGCGAACCCGCCCTAGACGAGATTTTCGGCACGTACTGGTCGGAGGTCGGCCAATGACCAACCCGCCCGAAGGCACCATCCGCGATTGGTTGGATCACCGAGCTATTCAGGGTGGCACCGGCTTCGTCTTCCCGGACGGCGCAGCAGACCTGACTTGGAGCGAACTGCGTGAAACTGCGCGTCGTGTTGCCGTCATGTTGACCGACTTGGGTGTGGAAAAGGGTGAAAGTGTCGCCATCCTCTACCCAAATTGTCGCGAAGCGTTGGAGGTTCTTTTCGGCGTTCTCTACGGCGGATTTCGGGCAACGATGATCAATCTCGTTGCCGGCGACAGTGCCGTTTCCTATGCGCTGGACCACAGCGGTGCGCGCTATGGCTTCGTACATTCCGATCAAATGGATCTGTTCGCGCGAACTGCGGTTCCCGCAAAGATTACTGCGCTGCAAACCTCGAACGCCCGGGATACCGGCAGCAACCTGCATGGCATCTCATCAAACAGTCATGCGCTATTGATGTACACTTCGGGGACAACGGGACGCCCGAAGGGGGTTGTGCACACCCACGCCAGTTTGCTGGCAGGTGGTTGGACAACAGCGGTTGCGCACCAGCTGACCGAGGCTGATCGCGGGTTTTGCGTGTTGCCGATCTACCATATCAACGGGCTGTGTGTGACGGTCATCGGCACCTTGGTTTCGGGTGGTACACTGGCCATGTGCGAAAAGTTTTCCGCCAGCCGATTCTGGGACAATCTCGGCAAGGTTGGCGCAACGTGGTTCTCGGTTGTGCCCACCATCATTTCTCATCTGCTGCACTCGGACACCAGCCCGGATGCCAGCACCCGACAACGCGTGCGTTTCGGGCGGTCCGCATCCTCGGCCCTTGCCCCGGACGTTCAACGCAGTTTTGAAAATCGCTTCGAAATTCCGATCATCGAAACCATGGGCCTGA
Source organism: Ruegeria sp. CH11 (assembly GCF_056537105.1). Taxonomy (NCBI): domain Bacteria; kingdom Pseudomonadati; phylum Pseudomonadota; class Alphaproteobacteria; order Rhodobacterales; family Roseobacteraceae; genus Ruegeria; species Ruegeria sp. CH11. The sequence continues at coordinate 62,414 of NZ_JBQFQX010000005.1, read as the reverse complement.
CCGAAACCGCAGCGCAAATTCTGTCGAACCCGCTGCCTCCGGGCATTCGCAAAATCGGGTCGCCCGGGATCGCCTATGGAAACGAAGCGGGGATTCTGGACGCCGATCTTAGTCCTGTGCCGTGCGGGACCGAGGGCGAATTGGTCATTCGCGGTCCCAACGTGATGCTGGAATACCTCAAGGATCCCGACGCGACTTCGAGCACATTTACCACCGATGGGTGGTTACGCACCGGTGACCTCGCCCGCATGGATGAAGACGGATATGTCTTTGTCACCGGGCGCTTGAAAGAGCTGATCATCAAAGGCGGGGAGAACATCGCGCCCCGCGAGATTGACGAGGCACTTTATTCCCATCCCGACGTTGTCGAAGCAGCGGCGTTCGCGCGCCCTTGCGCCAGTTATGGCGAAACAGTTGAAGCTGCGGTTGCAATTCGCGAGGGGTCTGCAGTGACCTCAATGGACCTGTCGAAGATCTGCGAGGCCCAGGTCGGCCGGTTCAAATCGCCCGATCGTGTCCATTTTTTGCCAGAACTGCCAAAAGGGCCATCGGGAAAAATCCAACGCAACCGGATACTTGAGATCGTTACAGCGCAAACTGACGGCTCAACCACGTAATCAAACTTGCGCATCGCCCGAAAGATATCAGGCCTAAGAGGGTCGTTCTAGGCCAAGCGCCGCAACAGCCTCTGTCGCGGTCAGAGCCCAACGTTCTTGCAACGCATTGTTTTCGTTGTGACGCAGGCCGTAGGCGTTCAAAAGCGCAAACCGTTTGGGGTCGTCGCCACCAAACGAAATGGCCACGCGCGGCCACCAATAGTCGACTGACCTCTGCATCTGCGCAGCCTCACCGCGTTCGACCAGTTTGAGCGCGCCCTCCAGCGCCAATTCGCCGTGATGCGCCTCGGTCGGGGCGATGGTTCGAAACGCTTCGGCCAATGGTTGGTATGAAACCATCGAGAACTCTGCCAGTTGCTCGGCCACAGCGCGGCTCATCAGCAAGTTCATCACCACTGCGTCGACCCAACCCTCGATCGGGTAGTTGAAGACCGCAAGCCGCATGTCGTGTTCGCTGCGCGTTGCACCGATATCAGCGTCGCGATCCAGGCGCGCGGTCCAAGGGTGATGCCTTGCATATCGTTGCGTATCGGCACCGAATTCACCCATGAGGTTAAGGACCCGATCAGCATGGTCGGTCTTTTCAAGAACGATCCGGGCCGCAGCGATACGCTCTTTGATACCAGGCCCCTGATTAATAACGTCGGCGAAACCGGCCGCCCCAGCCAGTTCACTATCGACAAACGTTGCCATCAGTTTCATCAACTCGGCGCGATAGCGCGGCGGCACATTCGTTGGGTTTGTCAGCACTCCGCCCGCAGCGAGATAGGTGTCGATTGACATGGCTTCGGTCATTGGTCCTGCTCCTTTACTGGTCGTAGTCAACGACCACGCGGTCGGTCACCGGAAAGGACTGGCAGCTGAGAACATAGCCCTTTTCGACCTCGTAATCCTCGAGTGCGTGATTGGCGAGCATCTCGACCTCGCCTTCAAGCACCTTGCAGCGGCAGGTCGAACAAACCCCGGCCTTGCAGGCATATGGCGCGTCAATCGCGTTTTCCAACGCTGCCTCTAGTATGGATTGATCCTTGGGCATGGTGACGGATTGCGTGGACCCATCCAGCGTGATCGACGCGTTTGTCTGGTTTGCTTTCTTATCCGCATCCACCGCACCCGTTTTGCGCTTGGCGCGTCCTGGTTGTGCGCTGGCAAACAGTTCGAACTTGATCTGGTCGTCTTCCAGCCCGTGTTCGCGTAAGGCCGCGGCAATGCCCAGCATCATGGGTTCGGGGCCGCAGATGAATGCGGTGTCCACGTTCTGAATGTCGATCCAATGCTGAAATAGCTCGCCGCATTTTTCCTGTGTCACAAGCCCGGTGAACAGGTCGATTTCCTGCGCGTCTGTTTCGAGAATATGAACCACGGTCAAACGACCCATATAAAGGTTCTTGAGATCCTCGAGCTCTTCTCGGAACATGATCGTGTTGATGCCTTTGTTGGCATAAACCAGTGTAAAGCGCGCCTGCGGTTCGCGGGCCAACGTCGTTTTCAGGATCGAAAGAACCGGCGTGATCCCTGACCCTCCCGCAAAGCCCAGATATTGCTTTTCTGCCTGCGGATCGATCGGTGTGTGAAAGCTACCCATTGGCGGCATCGCCTGCACGACCTCGCCCACCCGAAGATCCGTATTTGCCCAGCTTGAAAATGCGCCACCGTCGACACGTTTGATCCCGACCTGCAAAATACCGTCGTCCTTACCCGCGCAAATGGAATAAGACCGGCGCAGTTCCTCGCCGTCAAAGTCACGACGAAAGGTCAGGTACTGACCAGCCGTGAATTCGAACTGATCCGCCGCGCCATCCGCAGGTTCCAGCGTCACGACCACCGCATCCCGGATTGTCTTGTGGATGTCTGTGACCTTCAGGTCGTGGAAACGTGCCATCCTGGGCTCCTCCTCAGATGCACTTGAAATAGTCGAATGGCTCCAGGCAGTCGGTGCAGCGCCAATGCGCCTTGCACGGGGTCGAGCCAAACTGGCTGACCTTCTCGACCGCCTTGCTGCTGCAATGTGGGCAACGCTCGGGGCCACCTGCCGGTTGCGGCGGTGCTATACCGTATTCTTCAAGCCGCGCTCGACCCTTGGTGCTGAGCCAATCCGTAGTCCAGGCAGGCGATATGCTGGTCTCGATCTGCACATCGGTGATCCCGTGATCGCGCAGCGCCGTTTCGATATCCATGCTGATCACAGATGTCGCCGGACAACCGGAATAGGTGGGTGTAACCGTCACCTTCAGCGCTCCGGCATCCCAGCAGACGTCCCGAACAATGCCCAGATCGACCACCGAAATCACCGGGATCTCGGGGTCGGGAACTGCGTCCAGCCATTCCCATATCTCGTCGGTCGACGCGTGTTCCATGTCATCTACCAGCTGGCACCGGGATAGGCGCGTTGCAGCCACTGCATCTGCGTCAGCAAGTGACCCAGATGCTCGGTGTGCATCCGCCCGTCACGCCCGCCTTTGTGGGCAAAATCGCTGTCAGGTATCGTCAGTGTCGCATCAGTCAATACCCGCTGCACCAGCGCGTCATATTCGGCCCGAAGATCGGCAGGGTTCGGTGCGATGCCCGCCGCAACCATCTCGGCGTCGATCTCATCACCGGCAAACATCTCGCCCACATAAGGCCAGAGATAGTCCAGCGCCGCCTGCATCCGATCATGGCTTTCCTCGGTTCCGTCACCCAGACCGACAACCGTGTCGCTTGACCGTTCCAGATGATAGGCCACCTCTTTACTGGCTTTCGCCGCTATGGCCGCGACGCGATCGTCCGAAGACACCAGCAGACGCCCCAGCATGATCGAGTGCCAGGCGTCGAACAGAAACTGACGCATTAACGTACGCCCAAAATCCTCATTCGGGACTTCAACGAGCAGAACATTGCGAAAATCCCAAACGTCGCGCAGAAACGCCAGATCGTCGGCGGATTTTCCGCCATCGATCTCACCCGCCAATCCCAGCCACATCTGCGTCTGCCCGATCATGTCCAGCGCGGTGTTTGCCAGCGCTATATCTTCCTCAAGCACGGGCGCTTGGCCGCACCACTCACTGACGCGATGCCCCAGGATCAGGGTATTGTCTCCCATCCGTAGCAGGAATTGCTGGAAAGCCTCGGCGCTTGCCATCACATCGCCCCTACGTCTTCGGGGATGTCGAAAAAGGTCGGGTGGCGGTACACCTTGCTTTCGCTGGGCTCGTATAGCGGGCCTTTGTCGCCTGGTGATGAGGCCGAGATATTGTTGGCTTCAACCACCCAGATCGACACACCTTCGTTGCGGCGCGTATAGACATCGCGCGCGTTCTTGATCGCCATTTCCGCGTCGGGTGCATGCAATGAACCCACATGGCGGTGACTCATCCCATGCTGGCCACGGATGAAGATTTCCCAAAGGGGCCATTCGTTTTTCATGCGTAATCCTCCTTGGGGTGCTTATTCGGCCGCAACTTTCTGGTCGCGTTTCTTGCGGGCATGCGCCAGCAGACCATCACGCACCCACTTTCCGTCGTCCCAGGCTTTGTTGCGCGCCGCCAATCGGTCGACATTGCAGGGGCCGTTGCCTTTGATCACATCAAAGAATTCAGTCCAGTCGGGTTCCGAGAAGTCATAGTGCCCGCGTTCCTCGTTCCATGTTAGGTCTGGATCGGGAACGGTCAGTCCCAGATATTCGGCCTGCGGTACGGTCTGGTCGACGAATTTCTGGCGCAGCTCGTCATTGGTGTTGATCTTGATCTTCCACGCCATCGACTGCGCCGAATGGACCGAGTCCTTGTCGGACGGGCCGAACATCATCAGCGACGGGTACCAGAAACGGTTCAGTGCATCCTGCGCCATCTTGCGTTGCTCGGGCGTGCCTTCAGCCATTTTGCGGATAGCATCATAACCCTGACGCTGGTGAAAACTCTCTTCCTTGCAAATCCGGATCATTGCGCGCGAATAGGGTCCGTAGGAAGTACGCTGAAGCGGAACCTGGTTCATGATCGCCGCCCCGTCGACCAGCCAACCGACGGCACCGATATCAGCCCAATTCAACGACGGATAGTTGAAGATCGATGAGTATTTCATCCGCCCGTCCAGCAGCATTTCAGTCAATTCATCGCGGCTGACACCCAGAGTTTCAGCCGCACAATACAGGTACAACCCGTGCCCGGCCTCGTCCTGCACCTTGGCAAGAAGGATCGCTTTGCGTTCAAGCGTCGGCGCGCGGGTGATCCAATTGCCCTCGGGCAGTTGACCGACGATCTCGGAATGGGCGTGCTGTCCAATCTGACGGATCAGCGTCTTGCGATACGCCTGCGGCATCCAGTCCTTGGGCTCGATCTTGATACCGGCATCGATCCGCGCCTGGAATTCGGCAAGCTTCTCCGGGTCATCATTTGACGCCTCGGATTTCACCATCTGTGCGTACATGTCCCGTCTCCTTTCCTACAGTCCCGATCGAAGCCCCAACTGCATATGATCCCCTCGCCCGCCGCGTCACAAATGAATCGGCTGGTTCGAGCGGCGAATTATTAAACCGTCTGGTCGGTTTTTAATATCACGCGCGATTCGACGCAAGCCTTATGTTACCAAATCAAAGCTCGACCGACATAGTTGTAACATATCATTGCAATCTACGCGACCAGTTCTGCTTCCAAAGTCTCAAGCGTGCTGCGCGGCAGTCTTTCCAGCAGCCCGAAGACCGCCTCACGACAAGCAGCGCCCTTCCAACCGGTCGGCAAAAACATGTCGGGCAGGTTCGGGTGACGCAGAACCAAACGCCGCCAATTGTGAACGATCAGAACCCGCAACACCGCCTTCTTGACCGGGTCGCCCGCCCCTTCTGAGGGCAAATTACGGTCCACGACCTGAACCGTGTCCCAGAATTGCTCATATGCGGTTTTCAAAGCGTCCGGCCCGCAGATGTCTCGCACCCAATTCGGAACGGTGCCCGTGCTGTCTTGAACGGCAAATAACTCTTCCAGACCCTCTGGGGCCGGGCCCGCAGCCATGGCAGTGGACGCGTTCAAAGAAACATAATCGCCCACCTGCATGATGACCGACAATTCCTTGCGGGACGTGTCCGTGCTGCTGGCAATCAGCAGGTGCCAGGTATCGGGCGCATCCAGATCGCGACCATAAATCCGGGGCGTGGCAGCCGCGCTCTGACGGCGGCCATACTCCGTCAGGCGATGTACACTGTTCCGGCCGATCCGGGTGCTTTCGATCCAGCCTTCCTTGCGCAGACGATGCAGAGCAACCCGCGTCGCTTCGGCCTTGATGCCCGCAAGTCCGGTCAATTCCGAGATCAAGGCGCCGCTGATCTGATCCTTCTCTTTCTGGGCCAGATCACCGAAGATCGTCACCAGCACCGACCACACACGCAGTGTGCCCGAGCCAGTCAGCTGGGCAACACAGGTTTCAAACCAATCGGGTGCCGCATCCTTCATGCGAATAGTATACTCTGGCCGCAGCGAAACCGCCATGCGGCCCGTTGCCGTCAATAGGCGACCATAGTCAGAAGGTCATATTCCGCAACGGCTTCACCATCCTGCTGGGTCAGTGTGACGTGCCAGCGGACCTCGCCATACGCGTCACCACGACCGGTCTTGTTCTTGACCGTCAGACGCACCTTGATGGCGTCGCCAGCCACGACCGGCTTCATAAAGCGCAATCCTTCCAATCCAGTGTTGGCCAGAACCGGGCCTTCGTTCGGCTCAACGAACAAACCGGCGGCGAACGACAACAGCAGATAGCCATGTGCCACACGTCCTGGAAAGAATGGATTCCGTTCGGCCGCTGCCTGATCCATGTGGGCATAGAAAGTATCGCCAGTGAATTCGGCAAAATGCTCGATATCATCAAGCGTTACAATGCGCGGATCGGTATGAATCGTCTCACCAATCGCCAGCTCGTGGTAGTGGCGCGTGAACGGATGCGCCGGTCCTTCTATTTCGATCGAACCCGGCACCCATTTCCCCCCGATCGCAGTCAACAGGTCTGGCGAGCCCTGAACGGCAGTGCGCTGCATATAATGTTTCACACCCCGTACGCCGCCCATTTCCTCGCCCCCGCCAGCACGACCTGGGCCGCCATGAACCATGTGCGGCAGGGGTGAGCCATGGCCGGTGGATTCCTTCATCGAGTCGCGATTGTTGAAATAGAGCCGTCCGTGATATGCCCCCGCGCCCATCGCAACCTGTCTGGCGACAACGGGGTCTCGGGTGATGACCGACGCCACAAGCGAGCCTTGCCCCCTGTTCGCTAGCTCGATCGCATGATCAAGGTCGCGATAGCCCATGATCGTGCTGACCGGGCCGAAGGCCTCGGTATCGTGAACCCGTTGCGCTGCATCCGGATTGGCGCAATGAAACAGCATCGGCGGAAGGAAGGCGCCCTTGTCCGCATCAGCGCCGTCTACAATGAAATCGTCGGGATCGCCAAAGACCCGCTCGGCCTCTTGCCCGATGATCGCGGCCTTTTCCAGAACGTCATGCTTCTGTCCGTTTGAAACCAGCGCGCCCATGCGCGTGGTCTCAATCTTCGGGTCACCTATGGATGTTTTGGCCAACCGTGCGGACAAGGCGTCGATCACCGCCTGGACCTGGTGTTCAGGTGCAATGATGCGGCGGATCGCAGTACATTTCTGCCCCGCCTTTGTCGTCATTTCGCGCTGAACTTCCTTCACGAACAGGTCGAACTCGGGTGTACCTGGCTCCGCGTCAGGGCCAAGGATTGAACTGTTCAAACTGTCCTGTTCGGCCACGAACCGTACCGATTGTTCCAGAATGCGCAGGTTCGAGCGCAGTTTTTGCGCAGTCTGGGCTGACCCGGTAAAGCTGACCACATCCTGCATCGTCAGCCGGTCAAGCAGGTCGCCCAGCCCTCCCGAAACCAATTGAAGCGCGCCAGCGGGCAGAATGTTCGAGTCCAGTATAAGCCGGACGCACAATTCGGTGACATAGCAGGTGCTTGTCGCCGGCTTCACGATTGCCGGAACACCGGCAAGCAGCGTTGGGGCCAGCTTTTCAAGCATACCCCAAACGGGAAAGTTGAACGCGTTGATATGAACCGCCACGCCATGTAAGGGGGTACAGATATGCTGACCAAGAAAGGTCCCGTGGCGCGATAGCTGCTCGACCTCACCGTCAAGGTACACTTGGCCGTCCGGCAACTCGCGACGTCCTTTCGAGGCAAAGACGAACATCGTGCCGATGCCGCCGTCGACATCGATCAAGTGGTCGGATTGCGTTGCGCCTGTGTTGAACGACAGATCGTATAGGGCCTGTTTGTTCTGGCCTAAATGGGTCGCTAGCGCCTTGAGCATTTTTGCTCGGTCATGAAACGTCAGTTTGCGCAGCGCTGGCCCACCAACATTGCGCGCATAATCCAGCACTCCCTGCACATCCAGCGCGGTGTTGCCAGCCGTTGCAATGACCTCCCCGGTCACCGCGCTTGCGATAGAGCGGGCGCCTTCGCCGGGCGGAATCCACTCACCTGCTGCGAAACTTGATACCTGTTGGATCATTTTGAGCGTCTCCTCATCCCTGTATGGCATTTCGCCAGAAGATGTGTGCGTCTTGGTTTTGGTTTATATTTAACCGTACGGTCGGTCAATAGTTTTGACGACCACGCCCCGAAACCGAAACCTCAAACATGCGCCGGAAGCTGAGCGAACCCACGAAACCGAATACGAGCACCCCGTTTGGCCCCTTCGTTGATCCGGTAGTCTGGAAAGCGTTTCAGAAATCGTCCGACCGCCACGATGCCTTCCATCCGTGCCAGCGACAGGCCGACACAGGTATGGGGCCCACCAGCGAATGCGTGGTGCTTGTTGGGACGGCGATCCAGCAACATCTCGTCCGGCCGGTCAAACTGACGCGGGTCCCGGTTGGCGGCGCCAATACACAAATGGACATCTGTGCCTGCTGGAATGGTCTGGCCGTGGAACTCTACATCCTGTGTGGTCAGGCGGTTGCCGAACTGGTTGGGACTTTCCAACCTTAGAAACTCGTCGACCGCTGTGGTGATCAGATCCGGATTACCCAACAACTCTGCCCGCTTGTCGCGATGTCGGTCCAGCAAGTCCAACGCATTGCCGATCAGGTTCGTTGTCGTTTCGTGGCCCGCATTCAGAATGAAGATGCAGTTCTGATACAGTTCCGTTTCGCTTAGACCGCCGTCTGCATCGTCCTGCAACAACCGGGTCAGCACGTCCGTCGTGGGGTCGCCAGGATGGGCCCGACGGTCGTCGATCACATGTCGAAGAAACGCCTTGAACTCCAAAACGGCCTCGTTGCCCCGCGCCTCCTGCTCTGACGTCAGCTTTGGTTCCAACGCACCAAGGATGGCCAGCGACCAGCCTCTTAGCGGGTCACGTTCGGACCGGGGAATGCCCAACAGGTTGCCGATGATTTCGATCGGGATTGCCCCTGCAAAATCCTCGATAATCTCGACATCCTGTCTGTCCTGCATTTGGTCCAGAAGGCTGTCGACCAATTCGATCAAGCCCGGCTCCATCTGCGCCAGCGCACGGGGGTTCATGGCCCCGACCATCACGCGACGCACTCGGGTATGAAGCGGGGGGTCATTGAACACCAAACTGGTCGTATGGTGTTCGTACAAAGGGCTCCCGACTCCATATTTTGGCCCAAACACAGTTTTTTTGTCAGAGATGAACCGCGTGGTATCCCGATATACCCGATCCAAATCCGCGTAGCGCGACAGGATCACCGACCCGTCGGGCTGCGGGCAGACGGGCATGTCCTCTCGTAGTTGGGCATAGTATGGGTACGGATCCGCGTGAAACCCCCTCGGCAGCGCGGTGAGCGAAAAGGTCAATGGCCCATCGCCCCCATTTGTTCGGGCAATACCAGGACAAGCCACGGCACCAGTACGATCAACGCCAACCGGAAGATATCTGCCACCCAAAATGGTGTCACACCTTTGAAAATCGTTCCGGTCGATACATCACCCACAACACCTTTCAGAATGAAAACGTTCAGACCGACAGGCGGTGTTATCAGGCTGATCTCGGTCACGACAACGACGACGATGCCGAACCAAATGGGATCATAACCAAGCGACGTCACCAGTGGGAAAAAGATCGGGACGGTCAGCAATAGCATGGAAAGCGATTCGAATACGCAGCCCAGAACAATGTAGATGCCCAGGATCATCAGGATCACGGCAAAGGGCGGCACATCGTAGGCTGTCACCAAGGCGATCAACGCCTCGGGCAAGCCTGCAAGGTTGATGAAGTTCGAAAATATCTGCGCGCCGATCAGAACCGAAAACAGGGCCGCTGCGGTAAAGGCGGTTTCTTTCAAGACCTCGAAAGTCGATCCCAAAGTCAGTCCGCCTCGGGTCAAAGCAATCAGAAAGGCACCCATGGCCCCCATGCCCGCTGCCTCAGTCGGGCTGAAGGTCAGGTTCAGCGGGTAAAAGTCGAAAACACCGTACAGACCGCCGATCACCAGAAAAAACAAAAGCAGGACCGCCCAGACGGACCGCAAGGCCGACAGCCGTTCGCCCCAGTCGTGGCGCTCGCCCGCCGGACCCGAGGTGGGTTTGCGCCAAACCGTCCAACGAACAGCGAACAGATAGAACAAGATACCTAGAACGCCGGGAAGAATACCCGCGACAAAAAGCTTGCCGATCGAGGTTTCGGTCAGCAGTCCATAGATCACAAGGATCACCGATGGCGGGATAAGAATACCCAGCGTTCCCCCCGCGGCGATTGATGCGGTCGACAGTTCATCCGAATAGCGATAGCGGCGCATTTCGGGCATGGCGACCTTTGACATTGTTGCTGCCGTCGCAAGCGAGGACCCGCAGATCGCCGAGAATCCGCCACAGGCCGCAACCGTTGCCATCGCGATACCGCCGCGGAAGTGCCCAAGAAAGGCATTGGAAACCGCATAAAGCTCGCGCGCCAGACCCCCTTTGTTCACGAACAACCCCATCAGGATGAACAGCGGAATGACTGACAGGCCGTAATCCTGGGCGGTATCGGTGATCTGGCGACCCACCATGGACATGGCGGCCTTGAGCCCGCGTTCGGAAAAGATGCTGCCACCGCGCTCATAGGCGAAGCCCAGCGTGCCGACGAGCCCCATCGCAAAAACGATGGGAAGGCGCACCAGCACCAGGATGAGGACAAGGGCGAATCCGATCAGTGCCGCTGTCATTTAGGCTGCTCCGATAACGAATGTGGGGCAAAGATGAGCAACAGGCCGGTGACGATCATTGCGGCGGCCGTGATTGCGGTCGAAGCGGTGATGAACCATCCGACGTAGAACACCGGGATCGACAGATACTCGGTCACGTCGCCATATTCACGCGCGCGCTCGGACAGGATCCAGACGCGCTGGATCGGCCAGATCAACATGACGCCCGAGGCCAGATACACGACAGCATCCCGGGCACGGCTCAGGCGCAGTCGCGAAAACAACCCGTCCGTCAGGTCAACCGCGATCTGGCCCTGTGACGCCGAGATCATCGGCAAGACCGAAAACACGAGGATGGCCATCAGAATGCGCGTCAACTCTGTTGCCGCCTCAATCGGAGCGTTGAAAACCGATCGCAGGACGACATCACAGAATGTCATCACCATCAGAACGAATAGCGCCACACATGCCAGCAGCGTGGGCGCAAAGCTAATGCGACGCGCAATAGTCACAAGGTTGTGCATCATAGGATCCCAGCGAATGAGAAGGGTCGGCGATATGAAACCGCCGACCAAAGCGCTTTATTGGCCGGCCATTTCATTGACGATCATGTCATAGGCGGCCTGCGCATCCACCCCGGCATCATTGACTTCGGCAATGACCTTGGTGCGCACGTCAGCTGCAATCGCGTTGAACTTTTCAAGGTCTTCGGCCGAGGCCGCGTTGATGGCGTTGCCCTCGGTGCCTTCCGTGGCTTCGCGACCAATTGCGTCGATCTGATCCCAGATCTTACCGATTTCGCGGCTCAGCGGTTCTCCGAACACCTGCTCTTCCAATGCCTGCTGCAGATCTTCTGGCAGGTCGGCGAAAGTGTCTTCGTTCATGATGAACGCAAACGATCCGCGATAGAGGCCGCCGGGAACCTCATAAACGTTCTGCGCCACTTCGGTCAGCTTGAACCCCTTGCGGGATTCGAAGGGCATGACAACCCCGTCCGCTGCCTTTGAAGCCAGCGTCTCATAGACCTTGGGGGCCGGTACCTGAATACCGGTTGCGCCCAGCGCCGTGCCAACATCACCGCCGACACCGCCGGGAATGCGAACCTTCAGGCCCGAAACTTCGTCCAGCGACGTCACCGGGTTGCTGGAATGCAACTGCGCCGGTCCATGGGTGTGCAGGGCTATCACCTTCACTCCGCGATGTTCGTCTGCGGCTTTGAGGTGCTGGTCATAGGTGCGCCAATAGGCGACCGACGCGGCCTCGGCCGATCCTTCATAGCCGGGCAGTTCGATCATCTTGGTGGTGACGAAACGGCCAGGCTGGTAGCCGTGGAAAATAATCGAGGCATCCGCCGCCCCATCCATGATCAGGTCCATCTGCGCCGGGGGTGGTGCAATGCCCAGCTTCAGCTCGGCAGTCACTTTGCCGTCGGTGGCCTCTTCAACCATTTCGACGAATTTCGGCCACATCATCGCGTTGATGCCATGGGTCGGAGGCGCCCAGCTGGAAATGGTCAACGTATGTTCTGCGGCCATCGCAACGCCACCGGAAACGGCCAACGCCGCCGAGGCTAAAAGCGTGTTCAATCTGGTGAACTTCATGTGTCTGTCTCCTCCCTAAGAAACATGTGTAACAGATGCGTTAATTGCACTTTTTGTAACCATCAATGCTCCGGCGGCCCTCCATCGGCGCCGCATCGTTGCCGTCGGCGGGCTGATTTCAGAGTCCCGGTCGCGCCTTTCGCAGTACAAGTCCGGGCAAAGACCGCCCGAAGCAATGGGTCGGATTCGGTTTGTGTTTATATATTGACCAACCGTTCGGTTAATGCAATGTTTTAGTTGCAGCGAGAACAGGTGAAACCGAATGAGCGATACGCTTCTTGTAGAAGATCACGGGAACTGGGTCGAAATCACTCTGAATCGTCCCGACAAGCTGAACGCCTTCAATGACGAGATGCACCTCGCCTTGCGCGAAGCGTTGGAGTCTGCACGCGACACCAAGGCGCGTGCCGTTTTGCTGACGGGTGAAGGGCGCGGCTTCTGCGCCGGACAGGATCTCGGTGATCGCGACCCATCCAAGTTGGACGGGCCGCCGGATCTTGGTGAAACCGTGCGCGCTTTCTATGCGCCTCTGGTGCGTCTGATCCGGTCGCTGAATATCCCGGTTATCTGCGCTGTGAACGGCGTCGCTGCGGGCGCAGGAGCAAACCTTGCCTTGGCGTGCGACATGGTCCTGGCCGCAGAAAGCGCAAAGTTCATTCAGAGTTTCGCCAAAGTCGGACTGATCCCCGATACCGGCGGCAGCTGGCACCTGCCCCGCCTTCTGGGCGAGGCGCGTGCCAAGGGTCTTGCATTGACCGCCCAGCCATTACCCGCAAAGCAGGCCGAAGAGTGGGGCCTGATCTGGAAGGCGTTGCCGGACGATCAACTGATGGTAGAAGCGCGCAAGCTCGCCGCAGAATTTGCCAATGGCCCTACCCTTGGATTGGGCCTTACAAAGCAATGCATTCAGATGGCTGCTACCACCTCGCTGTCGGATCAGTTGGATGTCGAAGCCGGTGCGATGAAAACCTGTGGCGAAAGCGCGGATTATGCCGAAGGCGTGAGCAGCTTTCTTGAAAAGCGCGCGCCTGTGTTTCAGGGGAAATGACCATGACACCCAAGGAACGTGCCACGCGATCGGCGGCAGCGATGTGGGCAAACGACGAAGCCAGCAAATGGTTCGGAATGGAAATTGTCGAGGTGGACGAAGGCCGTGCCACTCTGGCGCTGACGGTCGCGGCGCATCACTGCAATGGCCACGGCATCTGCCACGGTGGCATCACCCACGCGCTGGCCGACAGTGCATTCGCTTTTGCCTGCAACAGCCGTAATGTGTCGACCGTCGGTCAGCATACGGTGATGAGCTATCTTGCCCCCGGCCATAAGGGGGATCGTCTGACCGCCACCGCGACCGAGGTCAATCTGGCCGGGCGCAGCGGCATCTATGACGTTCGAATTATCAATCAGGACAACACGCTGATCGCAGAGTTCCGCGGAATGTCGCGCGCAACCGGCGGTCAGAACTTTGCAGAATAACCGCGCGCCCGGAGGAACACCGCGATGGAAGATCTGAGCCCAAAGAAATCCGACCTGGATCCAATCGAAATTGCTTCGATCGATGAAATCCGCGCAACACAGCTGGAGCGTTTAAAATGGTCCCTTCGTCATGCCTATGAAAATGTCGCGATGTACAGGCAGCGCTTTGACGAGGCGGGTGTCCATCCCGACGATCTGAAGCAACTATCGGATCTTTCTAGATTTCCCTTCACCTACAAGAACGACTTGCGCGACCATTACCCATTCGGGATGTTTGCCGTCCCGAGAAGCGAAATTATCCGTCTGCATGCCTCGTCCGGGACAACGGGCAAACCCACGGTCGTGGGATATACCCGGACCGATATCGAAAACTGGGCAGATCTTGGCGCGCGATCGCTTAGGGCCGCTGGGCTGCGCAAAGGGGATCTGATCCACAACGCCTATGGTTATGGCCTCTTCACCGGCGGGTTGGGCGCCCATTATGGCATCGAACGCCTGGGCGCGACCGTTGTGCCGATGTCGGGCGGACAAACGGAAAAGCAGGTTGGTCTGATCACCGACTTTCAGCCCGACGGGATCATGGTCACACCGTCCTATATGCTCAATATCCTCGAACAGTTTCACAAGGTGGGCCACGACCCGCGAGAAAGCTCGCTCAAGGTTGGGGTCTTCGGCGCCGAACCCTGGACCGACGCGATGCGCCGCGAGGTCGAAGCCGCCTTTGATATGCACGCGGTTGATATCTACGGCCTGTCCGAGATCATGGGTCCCGGCGTCGCCAATGAATGCGTTGAAACCAAAGATGGGCCGGTCATCTGGGAGGACCATTTTCTGCCGGAAATCATCGACCCCGCAACCGGAGAAGTCCTGCCCGATGGCGAGACCGGCGAACTGGTATTCACGACCCTGACCAAAGAAGGTTTGCCGATGGTGCGGTATAGAACGCGCGACCTGACACGGCTTATGCCGGGAACAGCGCGATCGATGCGCCGGATGGCCAAAATCACCGGCCGCAGCGACGACATGATGATCCTGCGCGGTGTCAACGTGTTCCCCAGCCAGATCGAAGAACAGGTCATGGCGACAGGTGGCCTTGCGCCTTACTACCAGATCGAGCTGTACAAGGCCGGTCGGATGGACGCGATGCGGGTCTATGTCGAAGCAAAGCCAGATGCGGCTGATGAGCTCTCCCAAACAGCCGCCGCGCGCATGCTGACCAAGCGGATAAAGGACGTCGTTGGCGTGTCCACCGAAATTATTGTAGGTGACCCGGGCACCGTCGAACGCTCGCAAGGCAAGGCGAAGCGTATAGTAGACAACCGTGATAAGGAATAAACCTTGGCCCGAACAATCGCCAAAGACCATGATCAAAAGCGGAAACAAATCCTGAAAACAGCCGCGAAAGTGTTTGCCGGTCAGGGGTTTGACCGCGCTTCGATGACCCTTCTGGCGAAAGAATGCGGGATATCGAAGGCCAACATATACCACTATTACGACAGTAAGGATGCCATTCTATACGACATCCTCGACACCTATCTGCGCGAGCTTCGCGACCGGATTTGCAATGTCGACGTCGAAGGGCTTACACCGGAACAAAAGATGCAAAAAGTGGTTCGGGAAATTCTGCTTGCCTATCAGGGCGCGGATGACGAACACCGCGTTCAGATCAGCGGCATGACTGCCCTGACCGGCGAACAGCAGAAGCATCTGCGCGGCTATCAGATTGAGCTGGTGAACTTTGTCCGAGACATCCTGAACGACCTTTCGCCCGAAACCTTCGATGGCGACAAGGACAAGCTGCGGGCCACGACAATGTCGGTTTTTGGCATGTTGAACTGGTACTATATGTGGAACACCGGCGCCGGGCCCGAGGCCCGCGAAGACTATGCCGACCTGGTCAGCACCTTGACGATGCACGGAATTCGAAAACTGTAGATCGCCTACTTATCAGCGCGGACGACCGGAGCAGACAAAATTCTCCTGGTCGGAACCGACAGTTTACTCAGGTCAGTCGGTGTCAGACACCCTGCCTTTTTCAACAATGCCCTCGGCGACCCAGGCGTCGAATTTCTCCAGAACAGCCTCGGCAAATCCGGTGTCATTGATATGCGCCGCCACTTCGGTTGTTGGCGTGGCCCCGGGCAGCACCTTACGGGCTTCATCTATCATGGCAGCACGCGCTTCGGGGTCATGGGCGTCGCCGCCGACCCGGTCCCATTCCTCGATGCCCTCCAATGGAAGGAAGAAATGGGTCGGCCCCGTGGCAGCCGAAAGTCGGCTTGCAATTTCCCGAACCGTTTCGCGCCGTTCTTGCGCGTTGAAGACCGCGCTTTTGATCAGGCGGTTATGCTCGTGGAACGGGCGGTCGGCATATCGCTCGGGGATCTCCTGCCAACCGGCGAAATCCAGCAGGTCCAACGCGCCCGGAGCCACCATCTGCGGCACGCCCGCATGTCCGGCATTGGTCAAACGATCCTGCCCCGAGGACACCAGCGAACCGGCCAGCATATTGGCGAATTCCTGCATGCAGAAATCCATCACGCAACAGAACGCACCTTCGCGC
The DNA here is from genome assembly GCF_056537105.1 of Ruegeria sp. CH11. NCBI lineage: Bacteria > Pseudomonadati > Pseudomonadota > Alphaproteobacteria > Rhodobacterales > Roseobacteraceae > Ruegeria > Ruegeria sp. CH11. The sequence continues at coordinate 46,015 of NZ_JBQFQX010000005.1, read as the reverse complement.
GCAAGTTTCTCGAATGCCATGCCGCCCATGCCGGTCGAATGGAACACGGCCACTTCGTAGCCTCGGGATTCCAGCGCGGGCTTCAACGTTTTCATGTAGCGCAGGCAGGACGACCCCAACGACGTCATGCCAATCATTGGCCTGTCGCGCCGGGGAAACTGAACCGCTCGGGTAGCGCCCAGGACGGCACCGGCCGCCTGGCTCAATGAGGACCGGCAAACCGAGTTCATGCCATAAAGCCCCCCCGCCCAGAGGATCATCTGGATATCCGGGGCCAACCGGTGTGGCGGGATTAATGGCGAGAAGCTGACGGTCGAAACGATATATTTCGGCACCCCCATTGGAAGGGCCTGCGCGCAGTCCAACGCCAGATCGGTGCCCATGGTGCCGCCGGTGGCGAGCATCCCGTCAAAGCGACCTTCGGCATAGGCCTGCGCCACCACATTCGCGGCACCCTGCGACATGACGCGAAACGCCTTGTTTTCATCCCCGAGCGCGATCACCTGGTCGATGGACATACCGCCAGCGGCTGCAACATCGTGTTTCGAGATATCCGTTGGCATTGTCGGGTCGCCAAGAACCGAGACGTCCATCGTAACAACATCGCCACCCTGCGCCCGGATGCACTCTTCGATAAAGCGCATCTCGGGGTCCTTGGTGTCGTAGGTTCCGATCAGCAAAATCGTCTTGTCGCCCACGGGGTTCTCCTCTGTTTAAAAAGATCGGTTTACAGCTGGATCCAGGCTGTTTTCAGATCGAAGTATTTCTCCATCGCGTGAAGCGATTTGTCGTGACCATTGCCCGACTGCTTGACACCACCCAACGGTACCGTGCCATCGGCACCACCATAGGTGTTCACGTGCACAACACCCGCACGGATGCCCGCGACCATGCGATGCGCCCGGCTGAGATTCCCGGTCCAGACACCGGCGGCCAACCCATAGACACTATCGTTGGCAAGGCGCAGCGCCTCGTCGTCGTCGCTGAAAGGTGTTATCGCCAGAACCGGACCGAACACCTCGTTACGGAACAGGTTGTCTGAGGGCCGGACCCCGTCCATCACAGTAGGCGCCATGTAGTAGCCTCCGGTTTCGGTCAGGATGCGATCGCCACCGGTGCGACGTTCCGCGCCTTCGGCTTCGGCCTTGGCAACGAAGTTCAGGTTGCTTTCCAGTTCGGGCATCGAATGCACTGCACCGATCTGATTGCCAAGATCCAGCGGATCGCCAACGCGAAAGGCTTTCGCGTATTTGACGATCTCGGTGACGAACTCTTCATGAATGTCCCGCTGCACTAGCAAGCGCGAACCCGCGACGCAGATCTGGCCGGAATTGCGGAATATCCCCGCCGCCGATACCTGCGCCGCCTGCGCCAGATCGGGGGCATCGTTGAAGACGATGTTGGGGGACTTGCCACCCAATTCCAGATAGCAGCGTTTCAGGTTGGACCGCGCCGAATATTCCAACAGCCGTCGCCCCGTCGCGCCTGAGCCGGTGAAGACCAGAACATCCACATCCATCGACAACGCCAGTGTCTCGCCGACGACACTGCCCTTGCCGGTGACAACGTTCAGAACGCCATCAGGCAAACCGGCCTCATGCGCCAGATCAACCAGCCGCAATAGGGTCAGCGAGGCCGTTTCCGCCGGCTTAAGAACCAGAGAATTGCCCGCCGCCAACGCTGGTGCGATTTTCCACGCGCCGATCATCATCGGCATGTTCCAGGGTACAATCGCCCCAACTACGCCAACGGGCGCGTGATGCACAAGCCCCAGAACGTTTTCGTCTGTCGGCGCGATCTGGCCGTAAATCTTGTCGATTGCCTCGGCATAGTATCGGAAGGTACCCGCTGCCGACATTGGCTCGGCCTTGATGGCCATATTGATCTCGGTGCCATTGTCGCGCACCCCCAGAACTGCCAGTTCCAGCGCGTGCTTCTCGATCAGCTCCGCCAGTCTTAGCAGTACCTTTTTGCGCGCTGCGGGCGCCTGACGCGACCAGCGTCCATCCTCAAAGGCGGTGCGGGCCGCGGCAATTGCCCTCTCCATATCTGCCGGAGTGCCTCCCGCAATCCGGCACAGTACACGGCCGTCGATTGGTGAGATGACCTCCAACTGCCCACCTTCAGCGGCCTCGGCGTGTTTCCCGTCGATCAGAAGTGAGCGGTCCGTCACTGGGAGGTGGCGCAACGCATCGATGGCTGATTGATCCATTGTTCACTTATCCCTGCTGGTTCGGATGGTCGGAGTCCACGGGCGGCATATTCGGCTCAGGTTTCAGTTTGTTCTGGAATTCGGCGTACAGCGTACGGAAGTGCAGGATCAGGATCAGCACGATCAGAGCAAACAAGATGGCCGCGATGGGTCGGTCAATGAAATCGAGCGGCGTTTTCACCCGCGCCATGGCGCTGCGCAGTTTGGTTTCCATTATCCCGCCCAGCACCATGCCCAGAATGATTGGCACAATCGGTAGGTCCAGCCGTTTGAGGATCAGGCCAAACACCCCGAACCCGGCCGCAATGGCGCAATCGGTGATCGAGTTGCGCAAGCTGTAGACGCCGACAAAGGCCAGGATCAGGATCATCACGCCAAGAAAACGCGTCGGGATCTGAATGATCTTGAGCAGCAGGTTCGTCGAAAACAGCAAGAACACCAGCACGATCACGTTAAGAAGGATCAACGCCATATACAGCGCCATGACGAAATCCATCTGGTTTTCGAACAGCTGCGGACCGGGGATCACGTTGTGAACATAAAACACTGACAGCATCATCGCCGTAAGCGCCTCGCCCGGGATACCCAAAGCCAGAAGGGGGATCATCGCAGCGCCGGGCACGGCATTGTTCGCGGCCTCAGAGGCCACCAAACCTTCGGGCGAACCGTCCCCGAATTTCTCGGGGGCCTTGGACGTCTTTTGCGCGTAGGTATAGGACAAAAATTGCGAAGTGAATTCACCTGTCCCCGGCACCATCCCCATAAAAACGCCGATGCTTGAGGATACAGTCGCGACGCGTTTCAGGCCCAGCAGCTCTTTCAACCCGGCAAAGATGTTTCCGCTGACATGTATATCGCCCGGCGCGTGGTTCTTTTCCAAGAGCAGCAGAAACGCCTGACTGATCGCAAACAGGCCCAGAACGACAACAATAAGATCAACGCCCGAGGCAAGCCAGCTTTGCTCGAAGGTGAACCGCCGAGTGTATTTCACCGGCTCAAGCCCGACGGTGTTCAAAAAGACTCCGAATGCGGCCAGCATTCCGGCGGCAAAGATTTGCCCCCGATGCGCCAGTACAACCAGAACAATGCCCAAAAGCGCGGCCAAAAAGATCTCGCGACTGCCAAAATGCGGTGCGACAAGAGCCAGAACCGGTGACAAGACCATCAGGCAGAGGATTGCGAAAACGCCTCCGAAGAACGAGGCCGAATAGGCCAGCGACAGCGCCCGGTGCCCCTGTCCACGTTTCGTCATCGGAAACCCGTCATAGGTGGTCAGTGCATTGACTGCTGTGCCGGGCGTGTTGATCAAAATTGCGGGAATGGCCCCGCCATACATGGACGAGCCGTAGATGCCCAACAACAGGGTCAGTCCAACGATGGGTTCAAAGGCAAAGGTGGCGGGCAGCAGGATGGCGATGGCGACCGCCGCGCCGACCCCGGGCAATGCGCCGATAATGACACCGCCAATGGACCCGATCAGCAGCGCGACGATGACCTGCCACTGCAACAGGATCGAGATACCGGAAGCAAGCGTTTCCATAGCGGCCCCTTACAGATAGGTCAGCGCAAAAGCGCGCACGGAATCAGGCAGATACTCGTAGACCGCGCCAGCCGGTATTTTGACCTGCAGAAAAGCGCGAAACACGATGGTGACCACAAAGCCGAACAAGGCGGCGATGCCAACGGCGCGGGCACCGCGAAACCCCGTACGAAGGGTCAGGAAGATCGCGAACAAAACGGTTGACGGCAGGTAGCCCAGTTGTGGAACCAGCAGCACATAGATCAGGAAGTAGAGGACATATTCGAAAGACCTCAGCCAGAACCCGACCTCGGCCCAGCGACCCTCAATCCGGGGCGACATCGCCGAGCTGAGCCAATGCAGGAGAGCGAACGCAACCATGCACCAAACCGCAATCGTGGGCCACAATGACGGCTGCGAAAACCACTTGGTTCGCTTTACGACCTCGGTCTGCGTGCCCAGTTGGGACAACAGGAAGACCGAGAATGCCAGAAACATCACCGCAAACACGACATCACCTGGTCGGCGGTATCTTTTGAACATGTCCTGAAGCGTCTTTGCGATCATTGTTCCCCTCCCAATCTAAAGAAAGGGCGCGAGACTGTGTCCCGCGCCTGTCTGGGTCTTACTCGCCCAGTATCTCTTCGATTTTCGCGAATGAGGCTTTGTCCTGCTCAATCTGCGCATTGGATGCATCCGGGTCTTGCCAATAGATCAGCGCCCCGGTTTCTGCCGCCAGTTCTTTGGCTTTGTCAGATTGCAGCGCCTTTTGCGCGGCGGCCGAGATTTTTTCGCGCGCGTCAGCTGGCGTGTCCTTGTGGACGAACAGACCGTTCCACAAGGCCAGGGGCAGATCCGGGTTAAGCTCGACAACCGTTGGTGTGTCCGGCACCAGTGAAATCCGCTCACCACCGATGCTGGCCAGGACGTTTACCTGATCCAGACATGGAAGCACCAGCTGAAGCGTGGTGTTGATCACGTCCACATCGCCCGATGCCAATGTGTTGCAATCCAGCGCATCGAACGCTGCCTCGCTGGCAAAGTCGAAGCCGCTGCCAACCGCTGCCGCAAAGGTCACTTGTGTGGGCGGCAGCACCGACCCGAAATGCCCAAGCGCCACGTCGTTATCCTTGCCGTATTCCGCCAGCTCTTGCCAGCTTGAGAAAGGCGCGTCCTTGCTTGATGCGATCACGAAAGGGTAGGTCAGGAAGATCCCGATCGGGTCGAACGGATTTGGGTTCAGCTCAGGGATGCCAATTTCGGGCCCGATCACCGGCACGCCAATCACAAAGGACCCGATGGTGTAGCCGTCCGCCGGCGCCGTGGCCACCTCGACCGCACCCGGGAACGGGCCGCCGCCGCCGCCAGGCTTGTTCACCACGGCCGCCGGAACGCCGTACATCGCCTGAAACTCATCCGCAATCATCCGGGTCAGAACATCTTCCAGATCACCCGGAGGCCATGGAACCACAAAGGAAACCGGCTTTTCTGGATATTCGGCCAAGGCTGCGGTTGCAGAGGCTGCCATCACCGCGGCTGCGAGAAACTTCTTCATTTACACCTCCCAGTGTTTGGTTCACTATTTGAACCGTGTTAGCGAATTTAATATTGCTTTGTTAATTTTATTCTGTCAAGTATTAGGTAACCTAAGGAGAGCCCGAGGATGGGAACCGCGCTTAACGCTCTGAAAATGTTAGAATACTTTTCGAATTCACGGCCAGAAATCGGACTGAGTCAGCTTTCGCGATTGTCCGGAGCGAACAAGGCAACGACGCTCAGACATCTCCGCGCATTGGAAGAATTCGGCCTCATCGAACAAAATCCGATGTCCAAATCCTATATGATCGGACCCGCCGCGCTGCGGCTGGCAGCGCTGCGCGAGATTGCAAAGCCCGGCCTCGAAGGTGCACGCGCGCAGATGCGTACAGCGATGCAAGAGGTCGGCGAAAGCCTGCACCTGTCGCTGCTTGAGAAAGGCGCATTGAAAACGGCGCTGGTGGTTGAGGCGACACAACATAGCGTTCGGGTAAGTCTGGACCCGACCGAGGTTCTTCCGATCAATGCAACGGCATCGGGGCTGTGTTTGCTGGCCTTTGGACCGGAGTCACTGTCCCAGCAACTTTACCAGGGCAATCTGCAGAGCTATACCGAAACCACACTGACCGAACCCATGCAAATTCAGGACCGGGTCGAATACATCCGTCAGAAGGGCTGGTCCACCAGCGAAGGCACCTACGAAACCGGCGTCCACGGTTTTGCCGCGCCGGTCTTCGGCATTGACCGCATTGCCCTGGGCACAGTGTCGTTCGCCGTCCCCGCAATCCGCGCGACGTCAGAACTATTGCCTGCGATTCTGGCCTCGCTCCACACCCTCTCGCACACACTGACAGCAAATTTCGGCGGTCAGCTGCCCGAGAGTTTTCCAACCGAATTTCTGCCCTGACCAAACGGCGGCCAAACCCCGGAGATACGTAAAAATGAAAGACTCCAACTTTCTGAAGGAAAACAACGCCCGTCATTTCTGGCACCCGATGGCGCACCCCGCTGACAGTCAGCATAACCCGCCGACAATTCTGACAGGCGGCGACGGGGTCAGCATCGTCGACATTGATGGACACAGGGCGCTCGATGCTGTTGGGGGGTTGTGGAACGTCAACCTGGGCTATTCCTGCGACGCCGTGAAACAGGCCATTGCCGATCAGCTGAACGCCCTGCCCTATTACTCGACCTTTCGCGGGACCAGCAACGACAAGGCAATCGAGCTGTCCTATGAGCTGGCTCAGTTCTTTGCCCCCGATGGGCTGACACGTGCGTTCTTCACATCAGGCGGCTCTGACTCGGTCGAAGTAGCGCTCAAACTGGCACGTCAGTATCACAAGATCCGGGGCGAGGCCGGGCGCACCAAATTCATCAGCCTGAAACAAGGTTACCACGGGACGCATTTTGCGGCGGCTTCCGTCAACGGAAACCAAAAGTTCCGCGCGATTTACGAACCGATGATGCCGGGCTGCTTTCATGTTCCCGCCCCCTGGACCTATCGCAATCCGTTCGACGAGACCGACCCCGCGCGCCTGGCACAGCTCTGCGTCAAGGCGTTGGAGGCCGAGATCGCGTTTCAGGGTGCCAACACCGTCGCCGCCTTTATCATGGAGCCGGTCCTGGGCGCTGGCGGGGTGATTCCGCCGCACAAGAGCTTTATGCCGATGGTGCGCGAGGTCTGCTCGAAACACGGCGTGCTGCTGATCTCGGACGAAATCATCACTGCGTTTGGCAGAACCGGCAGCGAAAGCGGCGCGCGCCATTGGGGCGTGCAGCCTGATATTATGGCCACGGCCAAAGCCATAACAAATGGCTACTTCCCGTTTGGCGCGGCGATGATATCCGGCTCGGTCGCCGAAGTGTTCGAGAGCGATACAACCGGCAAGGCAAGTGTCGATCAGGGCTATACCTATTCCGGCCATCCTGTCGGGGCGGCGGCCGCGCTGGCGGCACTATCGGAAATCAACCGTCTTCGGGTTTGGGAAAACGCTGCGGCCCGTGGTGATGAACTTTTTGCTGGGCTGAAGATACTGGCCGACAAATACGACGCGATCGGAGATGTGCGCGGGGGCGAGGGCCTGATGTGTGCGCTCGAGCTGGTCTCGGATCGTGCGACGAAGGCACCCATCGCCAAACACCTTCCGTTGCAGGTTCAGAAAGCGGCCTATGAAGACGGCGTGATGGTACGTGTGTCGGGCAACAACATCATCCTGTCGCCGCCGCTTGTCGTCACCTCGGACGATGTCGCCAAGATACTGTCAGCGCTGGATACAGGACTGGCGAGTCTTTAATTGCGGTAGAGACCCCGTCCCTGCCGGCGGGGTCAGACTTTCACCGATTGCAATTCTTCCAGAAGATCCAACAATTGCCTCAGCTTTTCCGGACCCATCTGCGCCTCGATGCTGCGATAGATTTCCCGCGAGGTATTCATGTTTTCCTCCAGAATCCTGCGGCCCTCTTCGGTGATACTGACCTGCGTGCATCGCTTGTCGTTGCTATCCTGGCGGCGACTGATCTGGCCTTCGGCCTCCATGGTTCGCAGAATTCGGGTCAAGCTGGGCAAAAGCAGGCAGGCTTCTTTGGCGATCGTGCTTTGTTCAACCTCCCCCAATTCGTCCAGAACCCGCAGGATACGCCATTTCTGCTCGGTCAGGTGAATGCCGTTCAGCATGTCCCGGATTGGGGCCATGACAGTCTCGCGCGCGCGCAGCAGCGCAATGGGCAGCGAACGCGTTGTACTTCTTGTTTGGCTTTCGATCTTCATGTCGCTTTGTAAAACGCCGGTCAGGGGATTGCAAAGATTAACAAGGCAAGGACTTGACAGCGGCACTCCAATTTACTAAACATGTTTACTAATTGGAGGAGGACTGATGCCCCATTTTCACGTCGAGTATTCCGGCAATCTGGAAGACGAGATCGACATGGGTGGCCTATGCGAATGCATTCGGGCAACTGCGGCTGGGATCGACACCTTTCCACTGCCGGGCATCCGTGTGCGGGCAACGCGCGTCGATCACTTTGCAATTGCGGATGGCAATCCGGCCCACGGATTCATCGATATATCGATCCGCCTGCGCGGCGGTCGGCCAGACGACATCAAGCAGGACGCCACGACGCGCATATTTGATGCGGTCAAGACGTATCTGGCGTCAGCCTTCTTGCAGCATTCGATCGCGCTCTCGCTTGAGATGCGCGATATCGACCCTCATTTTTCGCCAAAGACCGGCACAATCCGGGATCATTTGGCCGCGACCACTCAGGAGACCTGAAGCATGAGCGCACTGGATACAAATATCGAAAAACTCAACAGATTTCTGGCGCGATTCAAGGAAACCGGTATCCGGAACCGAATTGCGGGTCAGGACCAAATCGGCGCGGCCGGTGTGTTTCAAACAACCTCACCCGTCGACAAGTCGGTGATCTGTGACGTCGCACACGGCACCGCCGAGGACATTGACGCAGCCGCCAAAGCCGCCCATGCGGCATTCGCCGAATGGCGCGATATGCCTGCCTCAGAACGCCGCCGTATTCTGTTGAACGTCGCCGATGCCATTGAGGCCCGCGCCGAAGAAATCGCACTGTGCGAATGCTGGGACACTGGCCAGACCATGAGGTTCATGTCCAAGGCCGCGCTACGCGGGGCCGAGAATTTCCGCTATTTCGCCGATCAGGTAATACTGGCCCGCGACGGCCAACATCTAAAGTCGCCCACTCTGATGAATATCACGACACGCGTGCCGATTGGCCCGGTTGGCGTGATCACGCCGTGGAACACCCCCTTTATGCTGTCGACCTGGAAAATCGCACCTGCTCTGGCCGCCGGTTGCACCGTGGTCCACAAGCCTGCCGAAGATTCACCGCTGTCTGCCCGTTTGCTGGTGGAAATCGCCGAAGAGGCCGGATTGCCCAAAGGCGTGCTGAACACCGTCAATGGCTTTGGACCGGATGCAGGCAAAGCCCTGACGGAACACCCGTTGATCAAGGCCATCGCCTTTGTCGGTGAAAGCCGCACCGGCGCCATCATCACAAAACAGGGGGCCGATACGCTCAAGCGGATGCATCTGGAATTGGGCGGCAAGAACCCGGTCATCGTGTTTGACGACGCCGATCTGGACCGCGCGCTGGATGCGGTGATCTTCATGATCTATTCGATCAATGGTGAGCGCTGCACCTCATCCTCGCGCCTGCTGATCCAGGAAACGATCAAGGATGAATTCGAGGCCAGATTGATCGAGCGCGTGAACAACATCAAAGTTGGCCACCCTCTGGACCCAGCGACTGAAATCGGCCCACTTGTAACCGAAGAGCACTATAACAAGGTTACCAGCTATTTTGACATCGCCAAAGAGGACGGCGCAACCGTGGCAGCCGGCGGTGTAAAGGTCGGTGATCAGGGGTATTTTGTGCGGCCGACCCTGTTTACCAACGCCAACAACCAGATGCGCATCGCGCGCGAGGAGATCTTTGGCCCGGTGCTGACAGCCATTCCATTCTCGACCGAGGACGAGGCATTGGCGGTCGCCAACGACACGCCATACGGCCTGACCGGTTATGTCTGGACCAACGATCTGACCCGCGCCCTGCGCTTTACCGACAAGCTCGAAGCCGGGATGATCTGGGTGAATTCCGAGAATGTTCGCCACCTGCCAACCCCCTTTGGCGGGGTCAAGGCATCGGGCATTGGTCGCGACGGCGGCGACTGGTCGTTCGAATTCTACATGGAACAGAAACATATTGGCTTTGCCACGGGCCAGCACAAGATTATGCAACTGGGCAAGTAAACCGTACTTCGTGGCGTCCCGCCGGTGTGTAACACAACAAGTTGGAATAGGATACGCGCACAAACACATGGTCTAAATTCGACGTTCGGGTTGGACCAATCGACGTTCGAACTCTCGCCCCTGCCAGGGCGATCGATCGTCACCTTTCATAAGGAGGAACTGCCATGGGAAAGATTGTACAGGCCGCAAAGATCACACATGTGCCAAGCATCTGGATGTCCCACACAATGCCGAAATACAAAGGCATCCGGCAATCTGCAATTGACGGCTACGCCCGGCTGCGCCAGGACGCAATCGACCGCAACGTCGATACGTTCATCATCTTCGACACTCACTGGATTACCAATCAGGGCTTTCACCTGAACACGAAAGAGCACCACAAAGGCCGCTTCATCAGCCACGAACTGCCACATATGCTGGCGGATATGGAGTTCGACTATCGCGGCGACCACGCGTTGGGGGAAACAATCCTCGACGTTCTGCGAGAGCGCGGCGAACGCGCGCTGGGCCATTCGCATCCGGACATGGGAATGGAGTACGGCACGCTGTTGCCGATGTATTTCATCAATGAAGGCGTCAATGCCCGAGTGCTGCCGGTGGCCGTCAATCAGTTCTCGTCGATCGCCGAAAACCGTGTCTGGGGCGAAGCCATCGCAGAAGGCATCCGCCGTTCGGACCGGAATGTCTCTGTTCTGGCGTCGGGCTCTCTGAGCCACGATTTCACACCAAACGAACGGTCCGTCGACGGGCTGAACGCAGTCAATGGAGAGTTCAACCGGCAGATGGACCTGCGGGTGCTGGAGCTGTGGGAACAGGGCCGGTTCGAAGAGTTTCTCGAGCTTTTGCCGGACTATGCCAAAAAATGCACCGGCGAATGCGCCATGAACGACACTGCGCTGTTGTTCGGCGCACTGGGATGGGGCAGCTACAAGGGTGAGATCGACATTTACACCCCGTACTTTGGCAGTTCGGGCACGGGACAGGCCAACATCAGCTTTTCGGTCTAAGAGACAGGCACCGGGACCACTCGGCAATCAAGGGCGCAGCAATAATGAATTGGGACGAGTTTTCACATTGGGGCCAGCACATATCCAGATGGGCTGCGGAGTATCACACCTCACTGCCGGACCGGCCCGTTCGCGCACAGACTGCGCCGGGTGAAATTGCGCGACAACTGGAACCTGCACCGCCAGAAACCGGTCAGCCGATGGAGGCCATCTTGACCGATTTCGAACAGATCGTGATGCCGGGCATGACCCATTGGCAGCATCCGCGTTTCTTTGCCTATTTTTCCGCCAACGCCGCACCGCCTTCGATGCTGGCCGAACAGCTGGTGACGGCAATTGCTGCGCAATGCATGTTGTGGCAGACCTCGCCAGCGGCGACCGAAGTTGAAACCGTCATGGTCGACTGGCTGCGCCAGGCACTTGGCCTTCCGGATGGCATCACCGGGGTCATTCAGGACAGCGCATCATCCGCGACTTTGTCGGCCGTATTGACCATGCGGGAACGCGCCACCGGTTACTCGAGCAATCGCGACGGACTGCACGCCAAAGGCGCGCTGCGTATCTACTGTTCGGCCCAGGTACATTCGTCGGTTGATCGGGCGTGTTGGGTTTCGGGGATCGGCCAAAACAATCTGGTCAAGCTCCCAAGCAAAGGCCCGACATTTGCTGTCGACCCATCCGCATTGGAGGCCGCAATTCAGGCAGATATCGCCGCCGGACATATTCCGGCTGGCATCATTGCGACCATCGGTGCGACCGGGGTCGGCGCCTGTGACGACCTTAACGCTGTCGCCGATATTGCGCAGAGTTACGATCTTTATACCCATCTGGATGCCGCCTGGGCCGGGTCGGCCATGATCTGCCCCGAATTTCGGGACACGTTCTGGTCCGGCGCAGAACGCTATGACAGCATCGTTTTCAATCCGCATAAGTGGTTGGGCGCGCAATTCGACTGCGCCATCCAGTTCCTCAAGAACCCCACACCGCAGTTGAACACGCTGAAAATCGAACCGGAATACCTCAAGACCTCCGGAGCGGACGTTACCAATTACTCGGAATGGACCATCCCTCTGGGCCGCCGGTTCCGGGCATTGAAGATCTGGTTCCTTCTGCGGTCCTACGGTTTGGAAGGGTTGCGCACGCGTATTCGGAACCATGTGGCTTGGGCGCAGGAATTGGCCGACATTATTGGGGCGATGGATGGGTTTGAAATCACCACTGGCCCGATCCTGAGCCTGTTTTCCTTCCGCTGCCCAGGTGACGACGACATGCAGCAACGACTGGTGGACGCGCTGAATGACGATGGCCGGATTTATCTGACCCAAGGCCTGTTTGAAGGCCGCAAGATCATCCGTTTTCAAGTTGGGCAATTTGACACCACGCGCGAGCACGTCTTGATGGCTGCTGACGCGATCCGCGACGTCTGGGAGACTCTCACGTGAATTTTGCGACCTACACCACCAAAGGCGAGACATTCTTTGGGGCTATTACCGACGACGGGGCGATTGCGCTGAACGATGCCTTCCCCGATCATGCCAGCCTGTATGAAGTGATTGCCGCCGGAAGCTTCGATCAATTGAGTCTGGCGGCCGAGGGTAGATCGGTAACACACACCGATTTCAACTTTGAAATGGTTCTGCCCGATGCCCGCCGGATCATCTGCGTGGGGGTAAATTTTCCCGACCGAAATGCGGAATACAAAGACGGCAGCGATCAGCCAAAATACATGTCGCTTTTTCCGCGTTTCGCAAGCGGTTTCACCGGCCACGACCTGCCTTTGATCCGACCGCCGGAAAGCCCCCAGTTGGACTATGAAGGCGAGGTCGCCATCGTCATCGGCAAATCGGGCCGTCGCATTGCCCAGGCCGATGCCTATGACCACATCGCCGCGTTGACGTTGTGCAATGAAGGGACGATCCGCGACTGGGTTCGCCATGCCAAGTTCAACGTTACGCCCGGAAAGAACTGGGACCGCTCGGGTTCAATCGGCCCTTGGCTGGTTCCGTTCACCGATGCGGCGCAACTGGACGAGGCTCGCATTCAGACCCGAGTGAACGGCGAATTGCGCCAGGACGACACGTTGAATCGCATGATGTTCCCGATCCGGCGCGAGATCGAATATATATCGACATTCATGACCTTGCAGTCGGGCGATATCATTGTCACCGGAACCCCCACCGGCGCAGGCGCGCGGTTCGATCCTCCGAAATACCTGATCCCCGGCGACGTGGTCGAAGTTTCGGTCGACGGTATCGGCACGCTCCGCAACACCATCGAGGACGAACAGGTATGACGCCCGAGGATCACGCCCGCGCTGCCGCCGATCTGCTGCGGGCCGAGACCACGCGCGCGCAGATCGGATTGCTGACGCGGCGCCATCCCGAGATGGGGATGGAAGACGCCTATGAGGTGCAGAACGCCATCTATCGCCAGAAACTGGCCGAGGGACGTAAGGTGATCGGCTGGAAGATCGGGCTGACTTCGAAGGCGATGCAATATGCATTGAACATCGACATCCCCGACAGCGGTATTCTCTTCGACAACATGGTCTTTGAGCACGGCGGTACCGTTCCCGCAAATCGCTTCATTCAACCGCGGATCGAGGCCGAGATTGCCTTTGTCATGAAGTCGGCTATCGGCGGAGACAGCGTCACGCGAGACGATATCATTGCGGCCACCGACTTTGTCGCGCCCTCAATCGAAATCCTCGACACCCGTATCCAAAGGATCGACCCTGAGAACGGGCAGGCGCGCACGGTCTATGACACGATCAGCGACAACGCGGCGAATGCGGGTGTCGTTCTGGGCCGGGAACGCCACGCCGTCGACGCCTTCGATCTGCGCTGGGTCGGCGCGCTGACCTTCCGCAATAACGAGATTGAGGAAACCGGATTGGGTGCGGGCGTGCTGAACGATCCGGTCGAAAGCGTCGTCTGGCTGGCCCGCCGCATGGCCCAATACGGCCAGCGTATCGAACCCGGTCAGCTGATATTGTCGGGCAGTTTCATCCGCCCCGTCGAATGCCCGTCGGGCACAGAAATTCATGCCGATTTTGGTCCGTTCGGATCGGTCGACATCAACTTTGCCTGAAGGAGCATCCTGATGCCTGCGCCAAATAACAGTTTCAAAGCAGCGCTTGCTGCGGGTCGCCCTCAGATCGGGTGCTGGATCGCGATGGCTGACGCCTACGCCGCCGAAGTCGCCGCTACCGCACAGTTCGACTGGTTGCTGGTTGACGGCGAACATGCCCCCAACGACCTGCGCTCGATCCTGGAGCAAGTAAGAGTGATCGAAGCGTCTGGCAGTCACCCGGTCGCACGTCTGCCAATCGGCGAGACCTGGATGATCAAACAATACCTGGACGCCGGCGTTCAGAGTATTCTGGTGCCGATGGTCGAAAGCGGCGATCACGCGCGCGAATTGGTTCGGGCGGTGCAATATCCGCCGCATGGTGTTCGCGGCGTCGGATCGTCTCTGGCCCGCGCCTCGCAATTTGCCGCTATTCCCGACTATCTGAAAACGGCGGATGATCAGGTCTGCCTGTTGGTGCAGGTGGAAAATCGCGCCGGTCTTGCGGCGCTGGATGATATTTTGACCACCGATGTGGACGGTGTCTTTGTCGGCCCCGCCGATCTGGCAGCCGATATGGGGCATCTCGGCAATGCCGCCCATCCCGAAGTTGTCGACGCGGTTACGGACGCCCTGACCCGCATTGTGGCAGCAGGCAAGGCTGCGGGTATCCTGACACTGGACCCTGTGATGCAGCGCCAATGTCTGGATTTGGGTGTCACATTTCTGGCGACTGACATCGATATTACCCTGTTTGCCAATTCGATACGTCAGGCCGCCGATACCGCCCTGACCCTGTTGCCGGATCAAAACGTGACCGGCATCGCCCGGACCGAAGCCGCCAGCAGATACCTGCAACAGCTGTGCAAACATTGGTCGCACAAGGCCGAAGTTTCATTTGATGCTGATCACGGCAGTGTTGCCTTTCCCGAAGGGAACCGGGTCAAACTCTCGGCGACGAACGAAAGCTTGTCGATCCTGGCCGAAACCGGACCGCGTGGCGATCTGGCGCGTTGGCAGCAGGTGATCGAGGCGCATCTGGTTCGATTTGCCTTCCGCGAAGACTTCAAGATCGACTGGGCCGATTGATCCGCCATGATACTGGCTTGACGTGAGCGCGATGTCTGAACCCATCTACGCCATCGGGGATATCCACGGTCAGCACGAGATGCTGCTCGAGGCATTGGCGCGCATCGAAGCTGACGGCGGCACCGATGCCAGAATCGTCTTTCTGGGCGACTATACGGATCGTGGGCCGGACAGCTCCGCTGTGTTGGACCTGTTGCTGCAGGGTCAACGCCAAGGGCGTGACTGGATCTTTCTGCGGGGCAATCACGATCAGATGTGCGCGATGTTCCTTGAAGACTACCCGCGCAATGATGCCAGGTTACTGCTTGGCTATCACTGGTTGCATCCCCGCATTGGCGGGATTGAGACATTGAAATCCTACGGGGTCGAAGTGGCAGATGGTGATCGAACCTATCAGGTACACACCCGCGCCAAGGCCGCCGTTCCGCAAGCCCACATCGACTTTCTACGCCAGCTTCAGCCCTATCATCTTGAGAACGACATGCTGTTCGTTCACGCGGGTATTCAACCCGGGGTACCGTTGAGCCAGCAGGATCCCGACGACATGATCTGGATCCGCGAGGCGTTTCTCGACTACCGGGCCGCTCATCCTTGGCTGGTGGTGCATGGGCACACGCCCGTGCGCAGGCCGGAACATCACGGAAACCGGGTCAATCTCGACACCGGCGCAGGCTATGGTCATGCATTGACCGTCGCTGTTTTCGATGGACCCAAATGTTGGGTTCTGGGGGCGGACGGACGCAGCCCAGTCTTGGCCTAATGCAATCGCAAATCGGCGCCGGGTGTCAAAAATCCAGCCCCAGATCTACGGTCCGGTAGGAATGCGTCAACGCACCGGACGAGATGTAATCCACTCCGGTTGCCGCAATTTTCGCGACAGTCTCGCGGGTTACATTGCCCGAGGCTTCGGTCGTCAATCGACCCTGCACCAGCGCCACCGCCTCGGCCAGTTGGCTAGGTGTCATGTTGTCCAGCAACACAGCATCTGCGCCACCAACTTCGAGAACCTGCGCCAGTTGGTCCAGATGATCGACTTCGATCTCAACCTTCATCATGTGCGAGGCGCGGGCTTTCGTGGCCTCAAGCACTGCGCGTACACCGCCTGCGGCGGCGATGTGGTTGTCCTTGATCAGAATCGCATCGGACAGCGAAAAGCGATGGTTGAACCCGCCGCCATGTAACACCGCTTGTTTTTCAACCATTCGCAGTCCCGGCGTCGTCTTGCGGGTGCATGTGATACGCGCTTTTGTTCCTATGGTCTCGGCCACCAGACCAGAGGTCGCGATTGCGATCCCACTGAGACGCCCGGCAAAGTTCAATGCAACCCGCTCGGCCATCAGGATCGAGGTTGCATTGCCGTCGATTTCCATCAACGTTTCACCCCGCGCGCAACGCTGCCCGTCCTGCACATGGTGGGTCACTTTCAACGCGGGATCGACCAGCCGAAAAGCCATCGCGGCCACCTGCATCCCCGAGACCACCGTATCCTCGCGCGCGTTCATCCGGGCGCGATAGGTCGCGCAGGGCGGGATCACCGTTTGCGAGGTTATGTCGCCATTTGCGCCCAAATCCTCCATCAGCGCCGAACGCACCAGAGGTTCCAGGATCAGGTCGGGAAGAGCGGGAACGGTCATGGGGCTTCCTTTGCGATATTGTCGCGTATCTTGATGGCATCTTGCAGTGTCAGCATCGACCGTTGGCCCGGCTCATGCGTGGTCTGTGGAAAATCGGACCGGTAATGCGCACCTCGGCTTTCCTTACGCAAAAACGCCGCAGCCGCGATCAGGGTGGCCGTCGCGGTCATGTTGAGAAAGGACGGTGACCCGGCGTTATCAGCTTCGAGCACCGCGATGCCACGCAGAGCTTCACGCAGTCCAACACCGTCACGCACCACGCCAACAAATCGAGTCATCAAATTCCGCAGCTTGTCGACCGTATCCGCCTGGTTTCCGTCCACCCCTTTTGGAAGCGCCAGTTCAAGTGTCGGCGCATCACTGGCAGGCACCTCGGCAGCAATATCGAGCGCACAGGCACGGGCAAAGACCAGTGCCTCCAGCAGGCCATTTGAAGCCAACCGATTGGCCCCGTGCAACCCGGTCGAAGCCGCCTCGCCACAAACCCACAACCCACGCAGAGAGCTGCGACCCGACATATCCGTGGCCACACCACCCATGTGGTAGTGCGCAGCGGCCACCACTGGAATCGTTTGCGAAACGGGATCAATACCATTGCGGCGGCAGGCCTCAGTCACGGCAGGAAACTGTTCAGCAATCTCAGACCCAAGCGCTGTACGCGTATCGAGCGCCGGGCGCCGGTCGGCCTCGGATTGCAGGTAAACGGCACGGGCGACGATATCGCGTGGTGCCAATTCCGCATCCGGATGCAGCTCCGGCATGAATCGGCGCCCTGTTTTATCAACAAGAACCGCGCCGTCGCCGCGCAACGCCTCGGTCGCCAGCGGTGCCGGGTCCTCACCCGCGTCAATAGCGGTCGGATGAAACTGCACAAACTCGGCATCGGCAATCTGCGCGCCTGCGCGGGCTGCCATGCCGATCCCCTGCCCCCGAATCCGGGCCGGGTTTGTCGTTCGGGCATACAGCCCGGCAGAACCGCCCGCAGCAAGCACATGTGCTGCACCGCGCAGCAGCAGCGGTTGCGCATCCGGCGCGTCCGCCCGGGTAAGGTAGACCCCACTGACCCGCGATCCATCGCTTTCAAGTCCAATGGCCTGCGCGCCTTCGATGACTTGGATCGATGGCGTCCGGCGCACCGCCGCGATCAGCGCACGCATGATTTCAGTCCCGGCCTGATCGCCCTTGACCCGCACAACGCGCGCGGCCGAGTGCGCAGCCTCGCGGGACTGGACAAAGCCCCCATCGGCGGTGCGGTCGAATCCTGTGCCAAGATCAGACAGATCAAGAACGTGATCCGGCGCGGCTTGGGTCACAAACTCGGCCACATCGCGAAGCACAACCCCTGCACCCGCGCGCATCGTGTCGTCCGCGTGTGCTTCGGCGCTGTCCGCAGGGTCCATGGCGGCGGCAACCCCACCCTGCGCCCAGGCCGAACTTGCACCCGAGCCAAGCGGTTCCGGCGAAAGGATGGCTACCGGGCGCGGTGCCAGTTTCAACGCCGCGTACACCGCAGCCAGACCGGCACCAATGATAACCACACGTGAGGTGGTGACGGTTTGCATAGCCCCGATCAGAGGCCCAGCTTGCGTGACAGGTCGATCATGCGCTGAACCGACAGGCGCGCCTTGTCGGCGATCTCCGCATCGACCTCGACCTGACCGGTCATTGTATCCAGCGCAAACAGCACTTTCTCAAGCGTGATCTTCTTCATGTAGGGACACATGTTGCAGGGGCCGACAAACTCGACCTCGGGCAGCTCGTCGGCAATGTTGGATGCCATCGAGCATTCTGTGATCAGCAGCGCCTTTTCGGGCTTTTCATCCGTGACGTATTTGATGATCCCGCTGGTGGAGCCCGAGAAATCGGCCTCGGCCACCACATCCGGGGGGCATTCGGGATGCGCGATCAATCGGGTGCCCGGATTCCATTCACGGAAATCACGCAGGTCACGGGCGCTGTACTGCTCATGCACGATGCATGAGCCTTCCCACCAAACCACGTTTTTCTGCGGTACATCGCGCGCGACATTCTGTGCCAGATACTGATCCGGCGTCATGATAACCGTGTCGCTATCCTGAGCAGCGACGATTTGCGCCGCATTGGATGAGGTGCAACAGATATCAGAGGCCGCTTTGACCTCGGCCGTGGTGTTCACATACGAGACGACCGGCGCGCCCGGATAGCGGCGGCGCATCTCTTCTATCCCGTCGGCCGTGATCGATTCCGCCAGCGAACACCCGGCTTCCATATCCGGCATCAACACGGTTTTTTCGGGACTGAGAATCTTGGATGTCTCGGCCATGAAATGAACGCCGCATTGCACGATCACATCCGCCTCGACCTCGGTCGCCTTGATGGCTAGTTGCAGGCTATCGCCACCGAAATCGGATATGCCGTGGTAAATCTCGGGCGTCATATAGTTGTGGCCCAGAATGACCGCGTTGCGCCGAACCTTCAGATCATTGATTGCCTTGATGTAGGGCGCATAGATCGCCCAGTCCATCGGCGAGACCACACGCGACATGCGGTCGTAGAGACCGCTCATGCTTGCCGCCAACTCGGGCGATGGGGTCAGATCGTATTTCTCGGAAAGATGCGCACGCTGCGCCGGTAGGTCGAACACGGGATTGTTTTCTGCCTGATGAACACGTGGCGCCTTTAATATTGAGTTTGTTTCGGAATGGCCACCACCGGGACCAGAACGATATTCCGAATTAGCAATTTGTCGCAGAATGTTCTGACTGAACCGATCCCGACGAGGACGCGAGATCGGAACCAATTGTCATTGTTTGGCCATTGATCAATCAAACGAGTTGCGACTTTGTTCGGGCCTTTCAGTCTATTTGTCGAAAAATGGTTCTGGATAGACGAAAAATGTATCGATCTGGCAACTATGTCCCGGCTACGCTCACGCGACCCGGATGAGCACTGAACGACCCCGCAAACCCCGGAGTATTGGCCTATCTCTGGGCCAGCCAGACCTCAAACGTCGATCGAAGGATAGCAAAATGCCCCTCGCAATGAACCGTGACGTATTCATCACTTGCGCCATAACCGGCTCGGGCGGCACTCAGGACAAATCCCCCCATGTGCCACGATCGCCCGAGCAGATCGCGAATTCTGCAATCGATGCGGCCAAGGCTGGTGCGGCCGTTGTTCACTGCCACGTGCGCGATCCTGAAACCGGCGCGCCCGCGCGCGATCCGGGCCTCTATCGCGAGGTCACCGACCGTATCCGCGATGCCGACGTCGATATGGTTTTGAACCTGACCGCAGGTATGGGGGGGGACATGGTATTCGGCTCGACCGAAAATCCGCTGCCGGTCAACGAAGCAGGGACCGACATGGTCGGCGCGACCGAGAGGATGGCCCATATCGCAGAATGCCTGCCCGAAATCTGCACCCTGGACTGCGGCACCATGAACTTTGCCGAAGCCGATTATGTCATGACCAACACCCCCGGGATGCTGAGGGCGATGGGTCAGATGATGACCGACCTGGGTGTCAAACCCGAGATCGAAGCCTTTGACACCGGACATCTGTGGTTTGCCAAGCAACTGGTGAACGAGGGGATTCTGGAACCCAACGCATTGGTTCAATTGTGCATGGGCGTGCCATGGGGGGCGCCGAACGACATCAACACCTTCATGGCGATGGTCAACAACGTCCCATCCGACTGGACCTGGTCGGCCTTCGCGCTGGGTCGAGATCAAATGCCCTATGTTGCGCAGTCAATTCTGGCTGGCGGCAATGTCCGCGTTGGCCTGGAGGATAACCTGTTTCTGGAAAAGGGTGTTCTGGCAACGAACGCGCAACTGGTCGAGCGCGCGGTGACAATTGTCGAGAACATGGGCGCCAAGATCATCGGCCCCGAAGCAGTGCGCGAAAAACTGGGCCTGACAAAACGCGCGCCTGTCGTCAGATGAACCAGCGCGTTCTTGTCACGGCAGGCGCGTCCGGTATCGGACGTGCCATCGCCGAACGGTTCCTGCGGGACGGTGCGCGCATCGCAATCTGCGATGCTGACCCTTCTGCGGTTGATGACTTTGCCACGGCGCATCCCAAAGCGATCGCAGCCGTGGCTGACGTGACCTCCGAAAAGGAAATGGACGCCTTCCTGAATGCGGTCGAGGCTGAATGGGGTGGTGTCGACGTGGTCTGCGCCAATGCCGGAACCGGCGGCCCTGCCGGAGCGATCGAGGATCTGCGTTACGATGATTGGCAACACTGCATCGCCACCAACCTGCATGGATCCTATCTGACCTGTCGCTGGGCGGCACGCGTGATGAAGGCGCAGAACGGCGGTCTTATCACGATGACCTCTTCAACCGCGGGCATCATGGGATACCCCATGCGTTCACCCTATGCTGCGGCAAAGTGGGCTGTCATTGGCATGACCAAGACGCTGGCGATGGAACTTGGGCCCTATGGGGTTCGCGTCAACGCGATTTGCCCTGGCGCGGTCGAGGGCGACAGGATGGAGCGTGTGCTGGCCAACGAGGCGGTGGCCCACGGTGAAACCATAGACACAATGCGGGCTGCTTATGTGACCGGAGTATCCATGAAAACATGGGTCACCGCCCAGGACGTCGCGAACAGCATTCATTTCCTTGCCTCTGACGCAGGCAACAAAATTTCCGGACAGATTCTGTCCATTGATGGCCATACGGAGACTCT
The DNA here is from genome assembly GCF_056537105.1 of Ruegeria sp. CH11. Classification (NCBI taxonomy): domain Bacteria; kingdom Pseudomonadati; phylum Pseudomonadota; class Alphaproteobacteria; order Rhodobacterales; family Roseobacteraceae; genus Ruegeria; species Ruegeria sp. CH11. The sequence continues at coordinate 24,488 of NZ_JBQFQX010000005.1, read as the reverse complement.
TGCCCCATGACACAGAAAGCAACCATCGTCGGCGGCGGCGTCATCGGCGGCGGCTGGGCTGCCCGGTTCCTGCTGAACGGGTGGAACGTTTCAGTCTTTGATCCGGACCCGGAAGCGGAACGCAAGATCGGCGAGGTATTGGCCAACGCCAGACGCGCCCTGCCCGCGCTTTACGACAAGGCATTGCCTGCCGAAGGCACTCTGACCTTTCATGACGATATGGACGAGGCTCTGGCAGGGGCTGCGTGGGTTCAAGAAAGCGTTCCCGAACGTCTGGATCTCAAGCACAAGATCCACGCCCAGATCAACGATCTGGCCCCGGCCGATGCAATTATCGGCTCGTCGACCTCGGGTTTCAAACCCTCTGAACTGAACGAAAAGGGTGGCCGCGTGGTCGTTGCGCACCCTTTCAACCCGGTCTATCTGCTGCCGTTGATCGAACTGGTGGGTGATGCAGATACCTGCGCCAAGGCGTCAGATATTCTGCGGTCGATCGGGATGTACCCTCTGTTCGTCCGTAAAGAGATCGACGCGCATATTGCGGACCGTTTCCTCGAGGCGGTCTGGCGCGAGGCCCTGTGGCTGGTCAAGGACGGCATTGCCACGACGGAAGAGATCGACGAAGCAATCCGCATGGGCTTTGGCATCCGGTGGGCGCAGATGGGTCTTTTTGAGACCTACCGGATTGCCGGGGGCGAGGCCGGGATGAAACACTTCATGGCGCAGTTCGGACCCGCGCTGGAGTGGCCGTGGACCAAGCTGATGGATGTGCCTGAATTCACCGACGAATTGGTCGACCTGATCGCCGGTCAGTCGGATGCGCAATCCGGTCACATGTCTATCCGCGAGCTTGAACGGCTGCGCGACGACAACCTGATCGGTATGATGCGCGCGCTAAAGAAGACCGACAGCGGGGCAGGCAGTGTATTGAATGCTCACGAAGCCACCTTCCCTGACCCGGAAGGCCACGACCTGCCGATAACTGTGGATCGCGTAATCCCGCAAAGCTGGACCGACTACAACGGCCACATGAATGAGGCTCATTATGTTGAAGTTTCAGCCCAGGCGACCGACCAGTTCATGGTGATGATCGGCGCGGATGCCGACTATGTGGCAGCTGGCAACAGCTATTTCACGGTCGAGAATTTTGTGCAGTATCAGTCGGAACTGCATGCCGGTGACCGTCTTACGGTAACCACTCAGGTCTTGCGCGGTGACGGCAAGATCATGCACCTGTTCCACCGGCTGCACGGACAAAATGGCGAAGTTGCCGCGACAGTCGAGACCCTGCTGCTGCACATGGACCTGAACGCGCGCAAAACCTCTCTTCCGTCCGAGGATGTTGCCACCAAGCTTGCGACCCACGCACAAAGTCACGCCGAACTGCCGTTGCCAGAGGGCGCGGGACGGTACGTTGGGCAAAGAGGTTGACCCCAGACTAACCCGGCCAGATTGGGCGATTGGCGTCTTCTTTCGATATCGATGGAAGACGCCGGCCCGGAACATTCGCGCTCGGAAGCGTTTTTCCCACTTTCGATGGGTTTTCTTCGAAAAATCCACCTACCCCTGTTGCGAAACCCGATTGGGCGTGCGCATCCTTCTGAAAAAGTCGGGCGAACTCTTCCAGTATCACAATGAACAACACAAAGACGCGTTCTTCCAAATCCCTGGCGAATGAACGCTGCAAAGCAGAAGGCTGGGACTTTACGCAGGTATTCAGATACCAGTTTCGCGCCGCACAATCGCCGGCGTCGCTGGATCCAACATGGTGCGACAAACAGCTTGGCGGCTGGTTCATCGAACATTGTCCGATGCTGCCAAGCTGTCGATTGATGGACCAGAACGGCAATCTGTTCGGGTACGTTCTTGGTATTGCGATTTCGCCGGAAGGCACGTGTTTAGGCGAAAAAGCAGAGTTGGGCACGGACAAAACGCTGGACCAATGGATCGAGGATTTGGCAGGTCGGTTTGTGATCCTTACGGCGCATACCGGCGATCTGCGTGTCTACGGCGATCCCTCGGGCAACCTGCCGGTTGTCTACAACACAAACACCAAAGTTGCTGCATCCAGCGTCGCTCTTGCCGTGTCAGGCGAGCTTGATCCACCACCTGGCTACGACCTCGAAAAGGTCGAGGCGCGTCAGCAGTTCCTGCTGTTTGGCGACACCAGCGACCAGAATGTCACAAGACTGACCCCCAATCACTATCTGGACCTGGCCGACGTCACTCAGCACCGGTTCTGGCCCCACGAACACACCGAGTTCGAGAACCTTCAGGACGACGAAGAGGCGCTGTTCGAGCAAGCCTCAGCACGCATGACGCGCAATGTCGCAGCCCTGGCCGAGGCCTATGATTGCGCCCTTCCGATAACTGCCGGCAGAGACTCTCGCATCATATTGGGCAGCGCCATTCCGGTGCTCGACAAGATCAAGAGCTTTTACTGCTACGACCTGAACTGGTCGACAAAGATCGACTCGGAACTCGGTCGAATTCTGGCCGAATACCTCAGCGTTCCGTTTCTGGTGCTTACGCGGCAATCCCCGCGCATCCAAAACATCATGACGGATGAGGAGTTTGATGCCGAATACCAAAGATCCCTGCTGCGCACAGGATGGTGCTACGGCTTGCGTCAGGCCTGGATTCGGTTTGTAGCCGCCTCGCCCCGGGTCGATGTTGTATTGCGCGGCACCGGCGTTGAGATGACCCGCGCCAACAAGTGGCGGCGCGGCGTCGTGCGCATGCCAATAAATGCGACGACCGGAGTCGTTGCGCTGCGCAGACAATGGCCCGATGCAACGCGAACCAAAGAGGAGGCAAGCATCTATGACCAGCTGGTCGCCCGGTACCAGGCCTGGATGGACACGCTGCCGTTGCAAGCAAGAACCCGCCTCTATGACCTGGCACATATCGAACTCTGGCTACCGTCCTCTCAAACGCTCGAATTCACGGCATTTGTCGACGGCTTTGTCGTCAACCCATTCAATGATCGGCGCCTGATCCAATTGACGGCAGCCGTTCGGCCCAAATCGCGGCTTAGAAATGACCTCGTTCGCAGTATGGTCTCTTACCATGACCCCGGTCTTGGCGACTTTCCCTACCATCGCGAATATACCAAGCTTCGCAGGAAAGCCCGAGCGCGCTAAGCGCATAAATCACTCCCGTGGAAGACTGACAGCCCTCGCATATTGGTATCCCACGTTAAGCCCTAATCGCGTTGCCCCTGGTTACATCGCAAATGCGACGAGTATGAATAATCAGCTTCTTGTGATTGCCGATCATGTAGTAGTTGAACCCAGGACCTTGGTCTCTACGATGACAGCGTCATGTTCGGCAACGAACTTCATTTCGTTGGTTGCGCCAACGTCCTGACCCAGCTGGCATAGGCAGAAGACGCAACCTGGCAGAGCCCTCGGGTCGGTTTTTTGATCCTAGAGCGCCGGTTGGAAACAAACTTCATCACATTGTTGGAGCGACAACGTTTCCAACGCTCGAATTGGACCCTCGGGCACATATCTGGCTCTAGAAATTTCGGCAGCGCCCTCAAGCGCAGCGTGCGAGAAACCGGAGGGTCTGGCTTTTCCAAAAGAAAACGCGCCGCCTTTTTCAAGACGGCGCGCTGATTGTTTGCGTCAGGTTTATTCGGCCGCTTGCGCCGATGCTGCGTGTTTGTCTCGCTGACTGTCGCGATACAGCGCCTTGGCAAGCGAGACCATCATCAGGCCCATGACCATGGTGAACGGCAAAGCACCGATGATCATCGCGTTCCGCAACGCGTCCATCGGGTTGTTTTCACCCGCCGCCAGGATCAGGGCACCGATCACGGCAGTCAGGATCACACCCCAGATGATGCGATGCTTGATACCGGTCTCCTGGCTTCCGCCGGACATGATGGTGTTCATCACCAGAATGCCCGAGTCCGCAGACGTCACCAGGAAGGTCATGATCAGGATCACGCACATGACGTTCAGCATGGACAGCAGCCCACCGTCGATCATGTAGGACAGCGTCACGAACAGTTTGTTGGTGTTCGATGCCCCGATGATCGCACCTTCTGCGGCGCCTGCCAGCTCAAGATCAATCGCGGTGCCGCCCAGAACAGTCATCCAGGCAAAGCACACCAGCGCCGGTGCGAATACACAGCCCAGGATGAACTCGCGGACCGTACGACCCTTGGAGATGCGCGCCAGGAACAGGCCAACGAAGGGCGAGAATGCGATCCACCAGGCCCAGTAGAAAGTTGTCCAACCGGCCTGCCAGCCAAACTGACGACCTTGCTCACCGGCTGCGTAAGCTGCCGCCAGAGTTGCTTCGTCCAGTTCGGCCGCTGCACCTTCCAGACCACTCTTGAAGCCGTCAAAGCTACCCCAGGCGTTGGTCGCGCCGCCCATCAGGTCGGCCGCATGCGCCTGCGCCTCTGCCGGCAGAGCCGCTGCAAAGGCTTCCGCCGAAAGCGGGCCATAGGCGCCAAAGCTGAGCGAAAGGAAGTGCAGGATGTAGTCGACCATCGCCGAGCCGTAGGTGGTCAGGGCAAAGACGAACGAACCGAAAATGATGAACGTACCCAACAGGATGATCGACAGCACAAGGTTCAGGTTCGACAGGTATTTGACGCCGCGGCCAACACCCGAAACAGCCGAGATGATCGACAGCCCCATGATGACGACCAGACCCGAGATCAGTCCAACCTTGCTGGGTGTCGGAACCTCGCCGCCCAGATTCATGACCCATTCCATGCCCGTGATGGCATAGACACCGTCAATGAACTGGCTGACGCCATATCCGATGGTGACCGAAACACCCAGGATCGTGGCCACAACACCGAGCACGTCGACCAGATGGCCAAGGAAGCCATTCATCAGGCGACCGAACAGCGGTGTAAGAGCCGCGCGAATGGTTAGAGGCATACCGCGTGTATAGGCATAGTAAGCCAGCGACAGACCGGTCACCACATAGATGGCCCAGGCATGGAAGCCGTAGTGCAAGTATGTATACCGATAGGCTGACTGGATCGCTTCGGGCTGATTGCCCGGAACATCGCCGGCAACCACAACCGGGTTCGATCCCCACAGGCCCAGTGGCTCAGCGGTCGCAAAGACCATCAGGCCTACGCCCAAACCGGCGCCGAACATCATTGAGAACCACGAGAAATTCGAAAACTCGGGCTTCTCTCCCGGTGTACCCATGATCCGTTTGCCGGTGGACGGGATCAGCGCCACGATTGCGAGAAAGAAGAAGAACAGGCCGACAATGACCACATAGAAGCTGTTGAAGCTTTCCAAAAGTTTGCTGTTCAGGCTGCCCAGCGTGCCATTGGCGTTGGCCGGGAAAACCAGTGCCCATAGCACAAGGGCGACCATGATTGATTTACTGATCAGCGCGATGGGAACGCTGTAGTTCTCGTAGAAACCGGCGTCCGCCGTTTCTATCTCGAGATCCGTGAAGGGTTCGGGTACCGACATATTGTTCCTCCGTGTCGATTATATTCTTTGTTTTTGGCTGCCAGCGCAGCGTGTCCATTTCGTTTGCGTCCTGGGGTCGAGACGTTCCACAGATCGTATGACGTTTCCGCGTACGTAAGTGGTATTTCGTGACAATCTCCGATTAAGCAGCCTGTTTTCAGGCGTTTCCCATTAAGCGGTTCCGGGCCACGACGGCATCGTTCGATACACGTTGTGCCCTTCAGTTTTGGCTCGGCAAAAGCGCCCGTGGCGACAGCTTGAGCACTTGGTTTCTTGGTCTGCCTCACTACAGATTAAGCAACACTTGCGTTCGGTCAGAACCGACACATTCGTCAATTTTGACGACATAAGTCGAAACATAACGGTCAAACGCAGCTTCAGGCTATATTTATGAGGTGCACAACGACAAAAAAACTAAAACTCGGATGAATCAGCCTAAACCGAAGACGTGCGAACCCCAACAAATACGTGTGGACCGTCTGCATTCCGAAGGTGAAAGGATCATTTACCTTCGGCTCGGTTCGCCACCTCTCTGCACAAGGATATTGCGTCTGCCCGAGAAGGCTTTATTGCCGGTAATGGCACTGTAGAACTGGTTCTGGAACCGCCCGGGGGGTCACGGATGAAGATACGTAAGATCGAACTGTTCGAAGTCGCGTTGCCCTATGCGGGCGGAACCTACCAGTTGTCCGGCGGGCGCGCATATCACAGCTTTGACGCAGCGATCGTGCGGATTGAGACCGATACCGGTTTGGAGGGCTGGGGCGAAAGCACCCCGTTCGGATCAACCTATATCGCTGCGCATGCGCGCGGGGTCCGCGCCGGTATCGAAGAGATCGCACCGCATCTGATTGGTCGTGACCCGCGCCAGGTCGATCGCATCAATGACACGATGGACGAGGCGCTGGTTGGTCACAATCACGCCAAGACCGCGTTGGATATCGCCTGCTGGGACGTGTTCGGTAAGGCGGTGAATATGCCGGTTTGCGAATTGCTGGGCGGTGCGACCGGAAATCGCCTGCCGACAATCTCGTCAATTTATGCCGGTGATCCCGAGGATATGCGCCAGCGTGTCGCCGAACACCGCGCGATGGGATACCTTGGTCACTCGATCAAGGTGGGCGCGCTGGATTCCGAAGGTGGGCCTGCATTGGATGCCGACCGGATTGCGACCGCGCTGGCCGACCGGAAATCGGGGGAGTATTTCATTGTCGACGCCAATGGCGGCCTGATCCCCGAAACCGCGCTGCGCATGCTTCGGCTGCTGCCCGACGGGCTGGACTTTGTACTTGAGGCACCGTGCGCCTCGTGGCGCGAGACATTGTCTCTGCGCAAACGCTGCAATGTGCCCATCATCATCGATGAATTGGCGCAGCAGGATCAGGATATCACTCAGATCGTGTCTCAGGACATCGCGGACGGGATCGGACTGAAGATCTCAAAGGCAGGTGGCCTGACCCGGGGACGTCGCCATCGCGACATCTGTCGCGCCGCGGGGCTGACAATCAGCGTTCAGGATACGGTTGGCTCTGCCATCGCCTTTGCCGGGATCGTGCATCTTGGTGCTACGGTGCCCGAACGCTATCTGCGCTGCATTCTGAATTGCCGGGACATGGTGACACTGAAAACGGCGGAATTTGATGCGCCGGTAAAGGATGGCGGCGTTCTGCCTCCGGCTGCACCGGGGCTTGGGATCACGGTCGATCGTTCGGTATTGGGCGACCCAATTGTGTCGTGGTGAGGCCGTATCTCGACCTACCCAATCTTGTTCCTTTGCAGATGCGGCGTGACCCCAAAGCTGGTTCGGTAGACGCGTGAGAAATGGCCCGGGTTCTTGAACCCGCAGGCCAGCGCCACCTCGGTCACCGATGCCTCGGTCTGCAACAGCAGTTTGCGCGCGCGATCCAGACGCATCTCCATGAAATACTTCTTGGGAGAAGCGTTAAGGTATTTTCCGAACAACCGCTCTAATTGCCGGGTTGAAATTCCGATTTCCTCGGCAATTTCCGATGGCGAGACCGGTGCCTCGATACTGCGTTCCATAAGCTGGATCGCATTGGCCAGATGGGCATTGCGCATCCCGCTTCGCGATTGGATCGACACCCGCTGTTCTGCAGTGGAATTGCGAACAGCGTTGTACACCATCTGATCCGAGATCGACACGGCAAGATCGGGACCGTGATCCTGTTCGATCAGATGCAGCATCAAATCGGCGGTGGCGGTGCCGCCAGAAGCCGTGATGAACTTGCCTTCAACGGTGAATACGCTGCGTACAAGATTGACCTCGGGAAACGCCTCCATAAAGCTGTCGTGATATTCCCAGTGTATCGCCGCCTCGGACCCGTCCAGAAAACCGGCCTCGGCAAGCAACCACGCGCCCGAGCATAAAGCTCCGATCCGGGTTCCCATCGCCCGTTGCCGTCTGAGCGTAGCCAACAAGGTACGCGAGGCATGCGCCTGCATGTTTATGCCCGACAGAACGAATAACCGGTCGCATTTCGGGATTGTTGTAATTCCGCCATCGACAACGGTCTTTGTTCCGTTCGAGCAAGTCGCCGTTTCCCCGTCCTCGGACAAGATCGACCATTCATACAGCTCTTCACCGGCCACAAGGTTCGCGATCCGCAACGGTTCGACCGCACAGGAAAACGCCAGGTGCGAGAACTCTTCAATGAGCAAAAAGACAAAATGCTGGGGCTTGGGCATGGCGTCCTTCGTTTCTCGTCGCAACATCTGCACGGGGGCAAACCCCGCTCTCATTTCAGCTCGGACAGGCCCGTTTTTGTTGCTTTGCAGGCGGGGAACGAGGCAGCTGTCTTGTTTGGTGTAGTTTGCTACGATCCAGGGGGTGACAGGCCTGGAAGAGCTGCCACCCGCTGGTTTATTTCTGTGTCGAAACAGCGCCCATGTCAATTTTGACCCATGTCGCCACAGAGCGCATTCGGGCTGGTTGATCGAAGGTCATGAGCTGCAACGATGCGATCTCCGTCAGTGCCGCATGCCGCCGCGCATTCAATATCCATCATGGCCGCTCCTTTGGTATCCGCGCTTGAACAGCTTGCAGTTTTTACTGTACACAATTTGTATTTTGTTTTAATACACCCGAAAGACAATATGGTTGCAAGGCAAAAATGACCGCCTTTCCGGTCGAATCGCGCGGAAGCAACTGCGGAGATTGGAATGAAAGACGCATCCAAACGTAAGAAAACAGAGCTGTATGAGCATCTGAAAACCGCAATCATGACGCTAACGCTGCGACCGGGCGCTGATCTGGACGAATCCAGTCTGTCGGAAGAGTTTGAACTCTCACGTACGCCGCTGCGCGAGGTTCTGCGCCAGCTGGCAGGGGAAGGCTATGTCGATTTGCGGGAAAATCGCGGAGCGCGGGTCAGTGAAATGTCGCACATGACCCTGCGGGATTTCTTTCTTGCCGCGCCAATGATGTATGGCGCTGTGTTGCAATTGGCAGCGAAACACGCGACCGAACCGCAAATCGCCGAGTTGAAACAGGCGCAGATGACCTTCAAAGCCGCCCTGCGCAGCGGCTCGGGCGCCGAACGCGCAATGGCCAATAACCGGTTTCACGAAATCACCGGCGAGATGGCGGACAACATCTATCTTGCCCCGTCTTTTCAGCGACTGCTGATCGATCACGCCCGCATCGGGATGACATTCTATCGCCCGCAGGATCACCAGATGGTGGAAAGCCTGAGTGAAGCCAGCGCACAGCACGACGCCATCATCGCCGCTATCGAAGCAGGTGACGACCTAGCCGCAGCGCAACTGGCAATAGATCATTGGAACCTGTCGCGTGACAGGATCGAGCTGTTTGTCATGCCCGCCGGGTTGGACATGCCGCTGGGTTCGATGGAGCGCAAAACCCCTGCATGAGGACTTAGATGACACCCCTGTTCAAATTCGAAGGGATATACACCCCTGTGGTGACCCCCTTTCACGAGGACGGCAGCGTAAACTGGGACGCATTGTCGGATGTGATCGAATATCTGATCGAAAATGGCGTACACGGCCTGATCTCGGGCGGATCGACCGGTGAAAACTATGCCCAACCCGTCGCCGAACGGTTTGAGGTGGCAAAGTTCACCCATGAACGCCTCAAGGGCCGTTTGCCGCTTGTTGTCGGTACCGGCGCAATGATGACCCCGGACTCGGTTGCGTTGGCTGCTGGCGCGCGCGAGATCGGCGCGGATGCGATCCTGCTGGCCAGCCCGGCCTATTCGGTGCCAACCGACCGGGAAAACGCGCTGAATGCTCTGGCAATCGACAAGGCGGCGAACCTGCCGGTGATGTTGTACAACTATCCGCACCGCACCGGCACCATGATGGGTGAAGAGTTCCTTGACCGCGTCGGACGCAGCCGCAACTTCTGCGGCATCAAGGAAAGCTCGGGTGATATCAACCGGGTGCACCTGCTGGCGCGGGACTATCCGCATATCCAACTTGGCTGCGGTATGGACGACCAGGCGCTCGAATTTTTCGCCTGGGGCGCGCCGTTCTGGGTTTGCGGTGGATCGAACTTCCTACCGACGGAACACGTGGCGCTGTACGATGCCTGTGTCGTCGAAGGGAATTTCGACAAGGGTCGCCGCATCATGAGCGCGATGCTGCCGTTGATGCGCGTGCTGGAACAGGGCGGCAAGTTCATCCAGACCATCAAGCATGGCGTCACCATGAACGGGATCGACGCGGGTGCGATGCGCGCGCCGCTGAAGGGTTTGAACAAAGATGACAAGCGCGCGCTGGAACAGGTCACGCGCGTTCTGAAACGCAAAATCGCCGATATCGTGGCCGAGGGGTAAGAGACATGGATCTGCTGACACAGGACGAATACAAATCCATCGCTTCAGGGCTGACCCTGCCCAACAATGCCTTCATCAATGGCGGGTTCCGCCCGGCGATCTCCGGCAAGACCTTTGCCAGCACCAACCCTGCGACCGGAGAGACTCTGACGGAAATCGCCGCTTGCGGCGCCGAAGATGTGGATTTTGCCGTCGAAAAGGCGCGCGAAGCGTTTGACGATGGCCGCTGGTCGAAACTGCACCCGTCCGAACGCAAGGATGTTCTGATCCGTCTCTGCAAGCTGATGACGCGTAACGCACGTGAGCTGGCGGTGATGGAAAGCATCGACAGCGGCAAGACCATCTATGATTGCGAGACTGTGGACGTGCCAGAGACCATTCACTGCCTGAAATGGCATGCCGAGGCGGTCGACAAAATCTACGATCAGGTCAGCCCTGCCAGTGACGACCACATCGCAATGGTCGTGCGCGAACCGATTGGAGTGGTTGGCCTTGTGTTGCCTTGGAACTTCCCGCTGCTGATGCTGGCGTGGAAGATCGGTCCGGCTTTGGCCGCAGGCTGTTCGCTCGTCATCAAGCCCGCCGCTGAAACTACGCTGACCGCACTACGCGTGGCCGAACTGGCGATGGAGGCGGGTATTCCGGCAGGCGTTCTCAATGTCGTTCCCGGTGGCGGCGCTGATGTCGGTGAGCCGATTGGCCGACACATGGATATCGACATGGTGTCCTTTACCGGCTCGACCGCGACTGGCAAGAAATTCCTGACCTATTCGGCAGAGTCGAACGCCAAAGAGGTCGTGCTGGAAATGGGTGGCAAAAACCCTGCCATCGTCATGGACGATGCCGAGAACCTGGATCGCGTCGCCCAGCATCTGGTAAATGGCGCGTTCTGGAACATGGGTGAGAATTGCTCGGCCAGCTCGCGCCTGATCGTGCACAAGGACGTCAAGGCAGAGTTGCTGGAGCGCATCGCGCATCATACCAAACAGTGGAATGTTGGCGACCCGCTGGACCCGAAAACCCGTATGGGCGCGCTTGTGTCCGAGGCGCATTTTGCCAAGGTCTGCTCTTATCTCGACAAGGCCGAGAACGTGGTGATCGGTGGCAAGGCAGAGGACGGATTTGTCGAGGCGACGGTTGTGGAAGTCGCCGACAATTCGGCCGAACTGGCGCAGGAGGAAATCTTTGGCCCGGTCCTGTCAGTGATCGAAATCTCGGGCTTTGATGAGGCAATCGCGGTTGGCAACGACACAGACTATGGTCTTTGCGCGTCCCTCTTTACTGCCAATGCCAAACGCGCCATCCGCGGCGCGCGTGCCCTGCGGGCAGGTACCGTGACGGTCAACAGCTTTGGCGAAGGCGATATCTCGACTCCGTTTGGCGGCTACAAGCAATCAGGCTTTGGCGGACGCGACAACTCGGTCCATGCGCATGATCAATACACCCAGTTGAAAACCATCTGGATCGATTTGGCTGACGACGCTGACGAGGCGGTTGAGTGAGCCGATATGACGCCAAACGTCTCCCTCGGCAAACCGGTGCAGCGGGGTGGAATGCAATCTTGCCGCCCCAGACCGGCCTGCCCGAGCTGACCGAGGATCACACCGCCGATGTCACGATCATCGGCGGTGGTTTTGCCGGGCTCAGCGCGGCGCAGCGCCTTACGCAGCTAGACCCAAGCCTGAAGGTCACTGTGCTCGAGGCAGGGCGGTTTGCCGAAGGCTCTGCCGGACGCAATTCGGGGTTCATGATCGACCTGCCGCATGATCTGGCCTCGGAAAACTACGCCGGGGACGGGCTGGAAGCGGATCGGGCCGCTATTGCGCTGAACCGCAAAGCAATCGGGTTTGCCTCAGAGGTCGCGGAGCTTTGTAAATTGCCGCAGGACATGTTCGACCCTTGTGGAAAGTTCAACGCCGCCGCGACCCGGGCGGGCGACCGGCACAACCGCGCATTCGCAACCCATCTCGATCAACTGGGCGAACCGTATACGTTGTATGACCAGCAACAGATGCAGGACATAACCGGGAGCCCGCACTATACCTCGGGCCTCTATGCACCGGGCACCGTGATGATCCAGCCCGCAGCCTATATCCGGGCGCTGTCGCAGCGGTTGGCCGAAACGCTCGGCGTCTACGAAAACTCACCCGCAACCGGCTTTGAAAGGCAAGGTAGCAGCTGGGTCGTCAAAACGCCCAAAGCCAAGGTGACAACCGGGCGCATCGTGCTGGCCAACAATGGTCATCTCGAGAGCTTTGGTTTCTATCAAAGGCGGCTGATGCATATCTGCCTCTATGCTTCGATGACAGAGCCGTTGACGCTCGAGCAGATCAATACTCTGGGCGGTCAGGCGCGTTGGTCGGTGACACCTGCCAACCCGATGGGAACGTCAGTCCGACGCATTTCGGGCAGCTATGGGGATCGCATTCTGATCCGCACCTGCTCCAGCTTTCATCCGACAATCGAAACCAGCCCCATGCGCCTGCGCAACGCCGGGTGGGTGCATGACCGCAAGTTCCGTGAAAGGTTTCCGCATCTGCCGGACGTGCGCATGGAGCACCGTTGGGCGGGCATGCTGTGCCTCAGTCGCAACGGGTCCGCCGCGTTTGGAGAGCTGGACGACGGGGTATTTTCGGCCTGTTGCCAGAACGGGCTCGGCATCGCGCGCGGCACGTTACAGGGTATGGGTGTTGCCGAATTGATCACGCAAGGCGGATCCAAGATTGCCGATCACTTTCTGGCTCAACCGATGCCTTCTCGACTGCCGCCCGAACCGTTCGCCGCGCTTGGGGCGAACAGCTATCTGATCTGGAAAGAATGGCGATCGGGCAAGGAATAAGCCCGCCCGTTACGGCAGGCTGAGTTTGGCCATGCGGCCACCGTCGACCGTATAGATCTGACCGGTGATAAAGCCCGCTTCTTCTGCTGCAAGAAACGCGACGAGCGCGGCCACTTCTTCAGGCGCGCCCGTACGCGCGACGGGGTGGATGCGGCTGATTTCGCTGCGGAATCTCTCGGGATCCGGCATAGATTCGACAAAATCTTCGTTCAGTTCGGTATCGATCCAACCCGGCGCCACGGCGTTGCAGCGGATACCCTCAGCGCCGTGATCCACAGCCACAGCGCGGGTCAACCCGTGCAGCCCGGCCTTGGAGGCGCAATAGGCTGCGTGCCCGGGATTGCTGCCCAACCCCTCGATCGAGCCGGTATTGACAATACTGCCTCGGGTTGCACGCAGATGCGGCAGCGCCGCTTTGATCATCAGGAACGGGGCGGTCAGATTGACCATTATGGTACGCTGCCAATCCTCAAGGCTCATGTCCTCGACCGAGGCTTCCTGCATCATTCCGGCGTTGTTCACCAGCACATGCAATTGACCGGCTTTGCCGATCAGTTCGTCCATCACCCGGTCCGGGCAGAGCGGATCGGTGAAATCGGCAGCGATGCTCTCGAACACGGTATCCGCGCCGCGCTGCGCGGTGAACACGCGTGCGCCTTCTTGTTGTAAACGCGCTGCAATGGCCTTTCCGATGCCGCTGCGCCCGCCAGTGACAAGCGCCACCTTGCCTTCGAACCGGTTCATGACACAGGCTTCCCTCCGTTAACCTCGATCAGCGCTCCGCACATGTAGCGTGACGCGTCCGAGACGAGAAACATGATGACATCTGCAATATCTTCGGGTTCGGCGATACGCCCCAGAGGAACTGTCTGACCCAATTCGGCAACGGCGGTATCGGGATCAAAACCGCGCTTGGCAAAACCTGAACGCAACATTGGCGTGTTCACCTCGTTCGGGCAAACCGCATTGATGCGGATACCCTGATGGGCGTGGTCCATACCCATACATTGTGTCAGCGAGGCGATCGCTGCTTTGGTCATACAGTAGACCGCATGATTGGGTCCCGGGCGCAATCCCCAGCAGGACGCCGTGTTGACGATCGCACCGCCGCCCGTTTCGGCCATGATCGGGATCGCCGCGCGGCAGATGCGGAACGGTGCCTCGACATTCACGCCCAGCGACAGCGACCAGTCGTCATCCGAGGTTGCCGTGACTGCACCGCGGGTGATGATACCGGCGTTATTGACTACGATATCCAATGCGCCCAGCGCCTGGGCCGCAGCCGCGGGCAATCCATCAGCATAAGCTGGGTCCAGCAAATCACCGGGCAGATGCGCGTCGGCCTTGAGGCCATCCACGGTACGATCCGCCACGGCCACCCGTGCCCCGGCGTCGCGCAGACGCGCCACCAGTGATGCCCCGATACCTCCGGCCGCACCGGTTACAAGCGCCGCCTTTCCCGTCAGGTCCATGTATTCTTCCCCCGCCTTCAGAACGACGCGACCGGCTCACCAAACCGGTCCTCGTCAGGGACGATGCCCAGCCCCGGACCGGTGGGCAATTCGATATGCCCATCTTTGATCTGGATACTGTTTTCCGGATCGTAGTTGGTTTCAATGTATGGAGCCGCCAGCCAAACACCTTCCAGCAGGTCAGGCCGAACGGTTGCGCCCATGTGCGTACACGCGGCCGCGATGATGTCGCCACCCCAACTGTCGTCGCAGGTATGCGGCAGGTTTCGTGCTTCACAAATCTCGCGGAAGGTACGCATGTGCTGCAACCCTCCGATACGGGTGACTTTCATGCCAAAGCCGTCCACCAAGCCGGTGCCCGCTGCAGAGATCACGGCATTCAGGCTGGTGCTGTTTTCATCCATGTAGATCGCGTGACTGACCTGAGGTCTGATCTTCTGCAAATCTTCGATCGTGTTGCAGGGTTGTTCCATGATGAACGGAATCTCAGGACATTCTCGGCTGACACGCAGCGCATCGCGTGTGGTCCAACCCCGATTGCCATCGACCGCCAGACGCATGCCCGAGCCTTTGATCACCTCCCAGACCTTGTGAATGGTTTCGATGTCCAGTTCAACCGGACGCCCGCCTACTTTGACTTGCAGGCGCGGATACCCTTCTGCCAGCTTCTCGCCTGCCAGGCGTGCAATATCGTCGGGTGCGCCAACACCCGTCGCGTAATAGGATGGCACCTTGTTCGTGTTGGAGCCGCCCAAAAGATCGCAAACCGGAACTCCTAGATGTTTGCCCAGCAGATCATGCGCCGCGATGTCGATACTGGCCTTGGCGTAGTTGTGACCGTTCAGCAGCCCCTCCATCCTGCGGTGCAGGGTCAGCGGCAAAACCTGGGACCCGATCAATCCTGGCGCCATCTCGGCCAGCGCCGCGCGCGCGCCTTTCGCATGGGCTTCGGCATAGGTCGGGCCAACGGGACAAACCTCACCCCAGCCAACAAGTCCGTGGTCGGCAACCAGCTTTATCAGGGTCGTATCCAGTGCCCAGACCTGCGCATTGGCCATTGTGTAGGGGCCGTTTTTGACAGGCAGATCATGCTGGTAGATGTGGATCTCGGATATTCTCATCGAAATTCCCGTCATTTGTTTAGGATTGAACCGCAGGGCCCACAGAACCCTGCGGTCAAATGAACATTGCGACCAGATCAAGCGGTGCGCAATATCGGGTCGACCTTTTCAGTAGCTTTGGTTCAACTCATCCGCAGCAGGAATTTCCCGCTCGCGGCGCGCAATGTAATCCAGAAGCTCTTCATTCTTGGCTTCGTCCAATTTCGGCTCCTGATATTCGGCCAGCAGTTTTCTTGCGTGTTTCAATGCACGTTCGGTAATTTCGACGCTGCCTTCAGCCTGCCATTGCTCGATCGAGTTATTGTCGAACAGCTCGGGCATGAAGAACGCGGTCTGAAAGTTGTCCTGCGTATGCGGGTGGCCCAGATAGTGACCGCCCGGCCCAACATCCGGAATTGCCGCAACGGCCTGATCGAAATCATCCCATTTCGGTCCTTCGGCCATGCGATAGGCCATGGCACATTGTTCTGCGTCGACGATGAACTTGGCAACCGAGCAGTGCATACCAGCCTCGTTCCACCCTGCCGAATGCCAAATGTAATTGGCCCCCGCGTGAAGAACTGCGCTGAGCGTCGTGGCGGATTCATACCCCGCCTGCGCGTCAAACGTCTTGGCACCGCCCAACGTGTTCGAGGTGCGCCACGGTACATCATAATACCGCGCCATCTGCCCGATCATGAAGTTCATCAGGCTGATTTCGGGCGTGCCCGCCATCGGCGCGCCGGACTTCATCGACACGGTCGACAGGTAATGTCCCCATATCGCGGGCGATCCCTTGCGGATCACCTGCGCATAGGCCAGCGCCGACAGCGCCTCGGCGGTCAGCTGTGCCACCGTGGCGGGCACCGACGCCGGGGTGTTTGCGCCGCCCAGAACGAAAGGTGAGCACAGAACCGGCTGATTACGGCGGCAGAAGGCACGCATCGCGCCCAGCATCGTCTCGTCCCAGACAAGCGGGCTGTTGCCGTTGCAGTTGCCGGTGGTGACAGGGTGGTCGTCAATGAAATCCGCCCCAAATAGGATATCGCACATGTCCATGACGTCCTCGGCGTTCTTGGGCGAGGTCGTCATGCCCATGAACATCTTGTCGGAGTACTTCATCGACGAATATGTAATGCGCAGGTGCCGCTGACTGATCGGGTGATCGTAGGGTTCGACGATATGGTGGGCCGAACTGTGCATAGCTGGCATCATGTGGCTCAGCTTGTGGAACATCGCCAGATCTTCGAGCAGCGGATTGCGGCGCACATCGTCCAGATCGCGCAGATACGGCGCACCGGTCATCGGCACGAACACCGAGTGCTTTCCACCCAGCTCGAGGTTTTTGGCCGGGTTGCGCGCGTGGTAGGTAAATTGGGCCGGGATGGTCGCGATCAGTTCGCGCACCATGTTGCGATCCAGATAGACCAGTTCGCCCACGACCTTGGCGCCGGCTTTCTTCCAGTCTTCCAACGCGATGGGGTCGCGAAACTGAACACCAACATTTTCCAGAATGTCCATGGCCGCGGCGTCGATGCGTTCAACCTGGCTGCCATCCATCACCTCACATTCGGGAATGCTGCGGGTCAGGCCGGGTAGCATCTGAAAGTTCGGCGCCGTACGTATTGCACGGCGCGCCGAGCGCCCTCCAGAGCGCGAAGCAGTTCGAATATTCATCTGGCGTATCTCCAATCTCAATCATTTATTGAGAGATTCGACAGCTGCCCACGTCTCCGAATGCGATGCGACGTTGCAGGAAACGACATGGTTCAGGATGCGGGCCCCGAGAAATTTGTAACGATGGGCGAAACCCGAGGTCTACTTGCCGTAATACTCACGGAACCAGTCGACGAATTTCTTAATTCCATCCTTGAAATCCGTCTGAGGGCGATATCCGGTCAGACGTTGAAGCAGATCCGTATCCGCCCAGGTCGCGGGAACATCACCCAGTTGCATGTCCATGTAGTTTCGTATGGCCTTCTTGCCCAGCGCGTCTTCGATGGCGTCAATGAAATCCAGAAGTTTCACTTTGCCCGAGTTGCCGATGTTGACAACGCGGTAGGGCGCAACCGGGCTCAGGCTGTCGCCCTCTTCAATGTCTTCGGGATTTTCCGGGCGCTCAGGCACCGCTTTGATAAGTAAAGAGATAGCACGCACCAGATCGTCCACATAGGTGAAATCACGGTACATGTTGCCGTGGTTGTAAATGTCGATTGGCCGGTCTTCCAGTATCGCGTTAACAAATTTGTAATACGCAAGGTCAGGCCGACCCCAGGTTCCGTAGACTGTAAAAAAGCGGAACATGGTGGTGGGCAGGTCCCAGAGATGCGCATAGGAATGCCCCATGCTCTCATTGGCCTTCTTTGTCGCCGCATAAATGGTCAGTTGCGTATCGGCCTTATCGCATTCAGTGTAAGGCATGTCGGTGTTGGCGCCATAAACGGAAGAGGTCGACGCCATCAACAGATGTTGGACCTTGTGGCGACGCGCCGCTTCCATGACGTTGAACGTGCCGACGACATTGCTCTCAATATACGAACGCGGGTTTTCGAGGCTGTAGCGAACACCCGCCTGACCAGCCAGATGCACGATGACATTCGGCTCGAAACCATCTGCGGCAGCGTCAAATCGCGCAACATCTTCCAGCATCGCCTCGTCGCACGAGAAATTGGGGTTTTGCAGCAGGGTCGCATGTCGGCGCTGTTTCAGACGGACGTCATAATAGTCCGTCATCCCGTCAAATCCGTGTACCCGGTCTCCGTTCGCAAGCAGCAACCTGGCGAGGTGAAACCCGATAAACCCGGCTGTGCCCGTAATCAGTACTTTTTGCACCCGTCTGCTTCCCTGTTCTTCTGCATGTGTTTGCGCGCCTGTGTGCTTATGATGCCAATAGGATCATTGTTCAAACCAACAATTCGGCATCAAGCCCTTGCGGAACACATCGGGGCTGCATTCCAGAGCGTCAAGTCAGGACCTCGGCAAGAAATTCCCAGTCGTGTGTTTTTTTGGGGCGCCTATCCTGATCCCTGATTTGTCGAGTAATAAAATGCAATCGCCTGCGCCCGGTTCTTGACCGAAAGCTTTTCATAGATATTCGACAGGTGAAACTTCACCGTATTTGTCGAAATTTGCAGTTCCTTCGAAAGTTCGCGATTTGATAACCCTTTAGCCAATGCTTCCAAAATCACCCGCTCCTTGCGCGACAGGTTTTGGATCGGATCCCGCTGCATTTTTCGGACATCGATGAAGGGGAACGCCATCTTCCCGGCAGCGACGTCGATGCATGTCTCCAATAGACCCTCGACCTCGCCTGACCTGGGTGCGAATCCGGCGGCACCTGCCTGCATTGACAGTCGCGGAATATCACCTGCCTCGTCGCCATAGATCACAAAGCGCGGGGCGTTTTCCTGCTCGCGCAGCACTTCGATCAACTTCGCCGCCCCCAGAACCGGCAGGTTCCACGCCACAACGCAGACCTTCACCGGTACGCGCATTACGGCGCCCAGAAACCCTTCGGCTGTTGCCGAAGTCGCCACCAGAGAGAATCGGGGGTCGCGCTCGAAAATTTCGGACATCGCTGACAAGACCAGCGGATTGTTGTCTGCCAACATGATATCTATCGGAGAATGCGAATACTCAGCCATTTGTTTTCACTGTCCAAATTTTCCAATACTACCCGTTTGGGTGGTAATTTTCTTGGCATACAATGGCATTCTTACACTTTTGGGTAGTTTTTTACCCGCCAATATGGATGCCCATTAGCAGTAGTATGTTACGTTGCGTCATATGGCAAGTTTCGGATTTTCTGTCGGCGAAACCACAAACAAGGCGTCAGCGCCCGACCAATTGCCGAGGATATCTAACGATGACATTTCAGATCTTCCCTGCGCTTGAAATCCCCGACACGCTTGCGGCGGGTCCCGGCCCCGGCAACACGGATGCCCGGGTGTTGCAGGCGTTCGCCAATGCCGGGGTCGCCGACCACATGCAGGGTGATGTTCTGCGCGGCATGATTGAATGCAAACACATGCTGCGGCAGATCTGGGGCACTGACAACACCTATACCTTTGCGGTCGCCGGCACAGGCTGGAGCGCGCTGGACACCATGTTCTCGGCCGTCATGCCGGGCGACAAGGTTGTCGCTTTCGCCAATGGCACCTTCTCGGGCATCGATAGCCTGACCTTGCGTATCAAGGCAGCCACCCCCGAAGAACACTCAGCCAGCCCGCTTGACCCTCAAGCGGCAAGCGTCACGGTAATCGAGATCCCGCATGGCGAACCCGTCACCGGCGAGATAGTCGAAAAGGCGCTGGCACAGCACAAACCCAAATGGGCGTTCATGGCGCATTGGGAGACCGGCTCGGGTCGCATCAACGATTTGCGCGGTTTCTCGGATGCCTGCGAACGGCATGGGACAATGGGCCTTATCGATGCGGTCTCGTCGCTGGGCGTCGATGAGTTCCGGATTGACGATTATCCCGGTATCGCGGGTTGGGCGTCGTGCCCGCAAAAAGGCCTGTGCTGCCTGCCTTTGACCTACGCACCTGTCAGCTTTACGGACACCTATATCAGTACGGTCAATTCAACCGGCGCATATTCTTATGTCCACAATCCGATTTTCGAAGCCCGCCACTGGGGCATCGTCGACGGGCAGGACGTCGAGAAGGGAATCTATCACCGCACGCATTCGGGCTATGCGGTGGCCGCTTTCCACGAATCCCTGCGGCTGACACTGTCGGATGGGTTGGCAAAACGCGCCACCTCATACCGGATTCACGAACAGGTGCTGCGCGATGCGGTCACCGCACTTGGCTGCGAAGTGACATCCGACATGCCCAGCCTTGTTGTCCTGAACCTGCCGCCATCACTTGCGGGGCGTGAAATGGAACTGGTGCAGAACTGCCGGGCACGCGGCTTTGGCATTTGGCCGACGCTCAGCGCGCCAGTCCAGGTCCGCATCGGCATCCTCAACCAGTTGAACCGAAAAGCCGTCAGCCGGATCGTGCGCTTGTTTGCCGAAGCCATGCGTGAACTGGGGGCCAATGTCGATTTCGAAGAGGTCGAGGCGCTGCTCGAAAGCCGTTACGGCACATCGATCGCCGCCTAGTCGGACTGCATGAACGGGAGGAATGCAGATGGATATCCATGAATATCAGGCGAAAGAGGTTCTTGCGAACTTTGGCGTCGCCATCCCTTCGGGGGCGCTGGCCTACAGCCCCGAACAAGCCGCCTACCGCGCGCGCGAGTTGGGCGGCGACAAATGGATCGTCAAGGCGCAGGTCCACGCCGGAGGCCGTGGCAAGGCAGGCGGCGTCAAGCTGTGCAATTCGGAAAACGAAATTCACGAAGCATGCGACGAGATGTTTGGCCGCAAGCTGGTTACGCATCAGACCGGACCCGAGGGCAAAGGCATCTACCGTGTCTATGTCGAATCCGCCGTGCCGATTGACCGCGAAATCTATCTGGGCTTCGTTCTGGACCGGTCCAGCCAACGCGTGATGATCGTGGCCTCATCCGAAGGCGGCATGGAGATCGAAGAAATCTCGGCTGAACGTCCCGACAGCATCGTTCGTTCAATCGTCGAACCCGCAGTTGGACTGCAAGAGTTCCAGGCGCGAGAGATCGCCTTTGAGTTGGGGCTGGAGCCGCGACTGGTGCAGCAAATGGTGCGCACGTTGCGGGGCTGTTACTCCGCCTTCCGCAACCTCGATGCAACCATGGTTGAAATCAACCCTCTGGCGATCACCGGCGATGACCGCGTTCTGGCGCTGGATGCCAAAATGAGCTTTGATGACAACGCTTTGTTCCGCCATCCGCAAATCGCGGAACTGCGCGACAAAAGCCAGGAAGACCCGCGCGAAAGCCGCGCGGCGGATCGCGGGCTGTCCTATGTCGGGTTGGAAGGCAATATCGGCTGCATCGTTAACGGCGCCGGGCTGGCCATGGCAACCATGGACACGATCAAGCTGGCCGGAGGAGAACCTGCCAACTTCCTCGACATTGGCGGTGGCGCCTCGCCCGAGCGTGTGGCCAAGGCGTTTCGTCTGGTTCTGTCCGATGACAATGTTCAGGCAGTGTTGGTCAACATCTTTGCCGGTATAAACCGTTGCGACTGGGTAGCCGAAGGCGTCGTGCAGGCGCTGCGCGAGCTCAATATCGATATCCCTGTCATCGTCCGTCTGGCTGGAACAAATGTCGAGGAAGGCCAGAAGATTCTGGCCCAGTCCGGCCTGCCGATCATCCGCGCCACAACGCTGATGGAAGCAGCCGAACGCGCCGTCGGCGCATGGAAAAACGACCTGAACCAAGGCACCAGGATGAGGGCTGTGTAATGAGCATTCTTCTCGATCGTGAAACCCGAGTTATCGTACAGGGCATCACCGGGCGCATGGCCCGGTTCCATACCAAGGACATGCTGCGCTATGGCACCAATGTGGTCGGTGGTGTGGTTCCCGGCAAGGGCGGCGAAACCGTCGAGGGCGTGCCGGTTTTCGACACCGTCAAGCAGGCTGTTCAAGCGACGGGCGCTGATGCCAGCCTTGTGTTTGTGCCACCTCCGTTTGCCGCGGATTCAATCATGGAGGCCGCAGACGCTGGCATCCGCTATTGCGTCTGCATAACGGATGGCATTCCGGCGCAGGACATGATCCGGGTCAAGCGGTACATGTATCGCTATCCCAAGGACAAACGTATGGTTCTGACCGGCCCGAACTGCGCGGGAACAATCAGCCCCGGTAAGGCACTGCTGGGGATCATGCCCGGTCATATCTATCTGCCCGGGAGCGTGGGCATCATCGGCCGATCCGGCACCCTCGGATACGAGGCAGCGGCTCAACTGAAAGAGCGTGGGATCGGTGTGTCGACCAGCGTCGGCATCGGCGGCGATCCGATTAACGGGTCGTCCTTCCGTGACATTCTGGAGCGTTTCGAACAGGACAAGGATACCGAAATCATCGCCATGATCGGCGAAATAGGCGGCCCGCAAGAGGCCGAAGCCGCAGTCTATATCCGCGACCACGTCACCAAGCCGGTGGTTGCCTACGTGGCCGGTATGACCGCGCCCAAGGGCCGAACCATGGGCCATGCCGGTGCCATCATCTCGGCCTTTGGTGAAAGCGCCAGCGAAAAGGTCGAGATTCTGTCTGCTGCCGGCGTGACCGTGGCCGAAAATCCGGCCGTTATCGGCGAAACGATCGCCCGAGTGATGGAGGCCGCGTAATGGTCAAACCTTCGGTCCTTGTTACCCGTCGCTGGCCCGCCGCCGTCGAGGCGCAGCTGGCCGAAAACTACAACACGGTTCTGAATACCGGGGATGAGCCCATGTCTCCGGCCGAGCTCCGGCAAGCACTGAAATCTTATGACGCGGTGCTGCCAACAGTTACCGACGCGCTCAGCGCCGAGGCTTTGGATGTCGGCCGGGCGCAGACAAAGATCCTTGCCAATTACGGGGTCGGCTACAGCCACATCTGCGAGCCATCCGCGCGCGGGTTGGGCATGACCGTGACCAATACGCCCGATGTTCTGTCTGAGTGCACCGCCGACATCGCCATGACCCTGCTGCTGATGGTGGCACGCCGGGCGAGCGAGGGCGAGCGCGAGCTACGCGCCGGCAACTGGACCGGCTGGCGGCCCACGCATCTGGTCGGCACCAAAGTCAGCGGCAAGACGCTGGGCATCATCGGGTATGGTCGCATCGGGCAGGAAATGGCCCGCCGGGCACATCACGGGTTCGGGATGGAGATCATCGTACATAATCGCAGCCAGATCGCACCAGAGGTTCTGGCCCGGTGCAATGCGACGCAGGTCGATACGGTCGATGAGTTGCTGCCGCGATGCGATTTCGTGTCGCTCCACTGCCCCGGTGGCGCCGCAAACCGTCACCTGATCAATGCGCGCAGGCTGAATCTGATGAAGCCTGACGCTTTCCTGATCAATACGGCGCGAGGTGAAGTGATCGACGAATGGGCTCTGATTCAGGCCCTTATGTTCGACATGATCGGTGGTGCCGCGCTGGACGTGTTTAGCGGGGAACCCTGCATCAGTCCGGACCTTCTGCAATGCGACAACCTCGTAATGCTGCCCCACCTCGGCAGTGCCACCCGCGAAGCCCGCGAGGCTATGGGGTTCCGCGTCCTCGACAACCTGAGCGACTTTTTCTCAGGCCGTGAGCCGCGCGACCGCGTGATCTGAGACCTATTTCGATATCAAGACCGATACTGCCGCACGGCGGTTTCACCCTCATTTTCAGGAGATCTGAACCGTGAATGCCCCCCATCGAACAAACGGTTTTTTCACTCAATCCCTTTCGGATCGCGACCCCGAGCTTTATGGCTCGATCACGTCCGAGCTGGGCCGTCAGCGCGTCGAGATCGAGTTGATCGCATCCGAGAACATCGTCTCTGCCGCCGTGATGGAAGCCCAGGGTTCGGTGATGACCAATAAATACGCCGAAGGTTATCCCGGTCGTCGCTATTATGGCGGCTGCCAGTTCGTCGATATCGCCGAAAACCTGGCCATCGACCGCGCCAAGCAGCTGTTTGGCTGTGACTTTGCCAACGTGCAGCCGAACTCAGGGAGCCAAGCCAACCAGGGCGTGTTTCAGGCCCTGATCCAGCCCGGCGATACCATCCTGGGCATGAGCCTGGACGCCGGTGGTCACTTGACCCACGGTGCGCGCCCGAACCAGTCGGGCAAGTGGTTCAACGCCGTGCAATACGGCGTGCGCCAGCAGGACAACATGCTGGACTATGATCAGGTCGAGGCGCTGGCGAAAGAGCATAACCCCAAGCTGATCATCGCAG